>JANPGI010000181.1:0-2732 GCA_031423875.1 Verrucomicrobiota bacterium
TTGCATATGCAACAAAGTTTGGTCATGCCTGTTTTCGCAATGGCTGTCGTGAATTTCTAGTTTCAGAATCACCAGAGCACTTGTAGCCTCGCGCCATGCTGAATTACATCTGGCTCGGCTTGATGGTGGCGGCGGTGCTGATCGGTGCGGCGAATGACTCGCTCGACGCGGTTGGTAAATCCGCCTTCGAGCGCGCCGAATACGCCGTGATGAAGCTCGCCCTGCCGCTCGCGGGCGTAATGGCGCTCTGGCTCGGCATCATGCGCCTCGCCGAGAAAGCGGGTTTGATCCAAGTGCTGGCGCGGGCGATGCGTCCCGTGATGCGAAAGCTTTTCCCTGATGTTCCGCCCGAACATCCTGCGATGGGTTCGATGCTGATGAACATGGCCGCCAACATTCTTGGCCTCTCAAACGCCGCGACGCCGCTCGGCATCCGCGCGATGAAAGATTTGGAAACGCTCAATCCTCGCCCCGGCATCGCCTCGAATGCGATGTGTACGTTCCTCGCCATCAACACAAGTTCCATCCAACTCATCCCCGCCACAGCCGTCGCAGTGCTGGCTGTTGCGCACGCGACCAATGCGTTTGCCATCGTCGGCACGGCGATCATGGCGACGATTTGCTCTACCATCGCAGGCATCACGTCGGTGAAACTGTTGGAGAAACTTCCCACCTATCGGTTGCCGCCGATTGCCACGATCCCCTCACCCGGCCTGTCGGCCACCCTCTCCCCATCGGATGGGGAGAGGGACGGGGTGAGGGGTGATCCTTCAACACCTGCCGCCCCACTCAATTGGTTTGGCTGGCTCGTGCTTGCGGTATTCACCGGAGTTTTTGTCTGGGCATTTCTGCGCATCGGATTCCCAGAAGTTGTCGGTAAAACTGCTTCGGAAGAGCTGATGAAACAGAATGGCTTTCTCCGCACTGTGAATGCTCTCTCGCTGCTTTCAATCCCGCTGCTGCTCTCGTTCTTCCCTCTCTATGCCACGCTGCGCCGCGTGAAGGTCTATGAGGAATTCGTCGAAGGCGCGAAGGAAGGTTTCAAAACCTCCGTAATGATCATCCCGTATCTCGTGGCGATTCTCGTCGCCATCGGCATGTTCCGCGAGGCGGGCGGCATCAAGATGTTGAGCGACCTACTTAAACCCGCGCTCGATGCCGTGGGCTTCCCGACCGAACTGCTGCCCATGTCTCTGGTGCGTCCGTTGAGCGGAAGCGGATCGCTGGGATTATTTTCTGACATCGTGAAAGAATTTGGCCCGGACAGTTTGCTGGCTCGGACAGCGGGGACGATTTTCGGCAGCACGGAAACTACATTCTACGTCATCGCGGTTTATTTTGGCGCAGTTAGCGTCAAACGCACCCGCCACGCCATCCCAGCGGGATTGATCGCCGATCTGGTGGGCATCATCGCTTCGGTCATCATTTGCCGGATGATGTTTGCGTGAAGGGCAAACGGGACTTCCAATTAAATTGTTCGGCTTACCCACATACTCATGGACACTCAAATAGTCGAATTGGTTGGCAGACATCACCTCACAGATGAGTTGCTTTTTGCTGGATTGGAGGTAGCCACTCCCGTTCGTGATAGAGGAGTTGACCTCATTGCCTACGCCGACATTGACGAGCACCTGACAGAGTTCGCGGCGTTTCCTATCCAGATGAAAGCAGCAACAAATCGCTCATTCGGCTTGGCCCAAAAGTATGAACGCGTGCATAACCTTCTCATTGCTTACATTTGGCATGTAGGGGATTCAAGCCAGAGAGTCACCTATGCGCTCACATATCACGAGGCTTTCAAAATTGCCGAGGAACTTGGCTGGACGCGCACGCAGTCGTGGCGGAGGCGTAGAGCTTATGTCACCACAAAGCCGAGCGCCAAAATCGTTTCGTTGTTAGAGCCATATCGGATGACACCGAAAAAATGGCGGAAGAAGATTAATGGACTCATCATGGAATATGAAGAAAGAGAACAACATAAAACCAAAGGACGGAGTCTTTATGAAAGCAAGTGCCTACCAGCAGAAAGAGCGCGCGGGTTGCTCATGATCATTAGGGCTCACTTTGAAAGGAATCCAAAAGCAAAGAGTCTTGCTACTTACGCATCGCACTGGCTGTGGGCAAATCAAAGTCGCTACGACCGCGAGGTTATAGATTTCTTGGTCGCGCGCTATCCCTTGCCGATCCATCCCCGGATTCAGCTTGGTTACAGTGATTGGGATAGTTATGGAAAACTGAATTACATAGCTGATCCCACATAACACCCCGGAGTGAAGAGCCGCCAATTTTGTGCGTGGGGCGGTAGTTTCTGAGCGCGCCGTTTAGTTGGCCGTCTTGGTTCGGTGACTGCATCACCTCACGCCTCTAGCACAAGAGCCAATCCCATCGCTTTTATTTATTTTTCTCCGCCTGATTGCTTGCGCTGAAATATAGTTTGCCAAGCCAATCGTAATCCACAGTGGCGCGCGCTGAATCTCCATTTGCCTTTAAGAATGCCACGATCCACATCAGATCATCCGCAGTTAATGAAAACCACTCACCACGTAAATTCTTGTCATTGAAATGCGCGTGCAACTGCTTCTCGTGCTGTTCCTCACCTGGTACGGCTATCCTTAAAACAACCGACGGGGCTTCAGATTGGAGTGTTCGCTCGCGTTTGCCCGGTGTTCTGCTTCGGCCAATCTTAAAAGCTCCGTTACGCGAATCCTCCATGAGATAGACGAACGTATTAA
>JANPGI010000182.1:0-12388 GCA_031423875.1 Verrucomicrobiota bacterium
CTTGAAAGCACCGTGGCTGTTGCCGATGGCGACGGCGAGGGAGTCGCAACCGGTTTCCTTGACGAATTTGACGGCTTCCTCGGGGTTCGTGTAGTGGCCGCTGGTGGAGTGCGCGCCGCCTTCTTCGCCTTCGTCGAATTGCGCGCCGACCAGATGGCCGAGTTCCGATTCCACGGAGCAATTATGTGCGTGGGCGTATTCGACGACCTTGCGGGTGATCTCGGCATTCTTCTCGAACGATTCGTGCGAGGCATCAATCATCACGCTGGTGAACCCCTCATCAATACACTCTTTGCACAGCTCGAACGTATCGCCGTGATCGAGATGCACCGCGATCGGGATGTTGCTCAAGCTGACAGCGGCTTCGATGAGCTTCTTGAGATAAACCGGGTTGGCGTATGAGCGTGCGCCTTTTGAAATCTGGAGGATCAGCGGGGCTTTTTCCTCTTCGCAGGCTTCAACAATCGCCTGGATGAGTTCCATGTTGTTGACGTTGAAAGCGCCGAGAGCGTATTTGCCGGCGAGGGCTTTCGCGAATAGGTCTTTGGTGTGTGTCAGTGGCATAAGTATTCTAAGTTGGATCAGCGCCCCGGTATTCCCAAGGCAGCGCGTATGATAGGAATTCTGCTGTGACGCGAAAGGAAAAATTATTGACCGTTCTGGGCATGAATGTGCGGTTCGGAGTCGAAATCCCCTCTCGACGCGCCTAAATCCTCAAAATAACCTCCATCTCAGTCACAAACTCATACGTCGTGGCAACTGTCGTGCTACGCAATGCCAGACTCAATGAACTCCGAACAACGCCGCCTTGACGACGCCAACTCTGGAAAAGCCGCTTGGCGACGTTGGGGGCCATACCTCGCCGAACGCCAATGGGGAACAGTGCGCGAAGATTATTCCGCCGATGGCGATGCGTGGGGATTTCTGCCGCACGATCACGCTCGCAGCCGGGTTTATCGCTGGGGCGAGGACGGCCTCTGCGGAATCAGCGACGATCAACAAAACCTCTGCCTCGCGCTTGCGCTTTGGAACGGACGCGATCCGATTCTCAAGGAACGCCTCTTCGGCCTGACCAATAACGAAGGCAATCACGGCGAGGACGTGAAGGAAATTTACTACTACCTCGACGCCACGCCTACGCACAGTTACCTCAAGACGCTTTACAAGTATCCGCAGCGCGAATTCCCCTACGCGCAACTCGTGGAAGAAAACCACCGTCGTGGTCGCGAGCAACCGGAGTTCGAGTTGCTCGACACCGGCATCTTCGACGACGACCGCTACTGGGATGTCTTTGTGGAATACGCGAAAGCCTCGCCCGACGATGTCTTGATGCGCGTGACGGTTCACAATCGCGGCCCGGAAGCGGCGACGATTCATCTGCTGCCGCAACTGTGGTTTCGTAACACATGGTCGTGGAAAAATGAAAGCCCCAAGCCGACCCTATGCGCCACCGCCATAGATCAAATTGGGGGAAAACATCCGCAACTTGGGGACATCCGTTTGTCTGTCTCGCCAGAGCCGGAAGAGATCCTGTTCTGCGACAACGAAACAAATGTGCGTCGTCACGGTGGCTCGCCCGACGCCCACGGCTATTTCAAAGACGCTTTCCACGAGTTTGTCGTGAACTGCAAGGCCGATGCGGTGAATCCCCAGCGCAACGGGACCAAAGCTGGCGCACTCTACAAACTCACCGTGCCTGCTGGCGGTTCAACGACGATCCGTTTGCGACTCACAACGGATGCGGGAACTCAGGCTACTTCAGCCGTCAACGGCAAGGGCGACGCCAAAGAAACATCTGCAAGCTTTCCGAAGTCGCGCCTTCGCGCCTTCGCGGACTTCGACACAGTGTTCGCGCAGTGCATCCGAGAAGCCGACGAGTTTTACAATGCATTGCAGGACGGCATCGCCAGTGCCGACGAACGGCTCGTCCATCGTCAGGCACTTGCTGGGATGATCTGGAGCAAACAATTTTATTACCTCGACGTTTTCAAGTGGTTGAACGGCGATCCCGCCCAACCGCCTCCACCCGCCGAACGTAAAAATGGTCGCAATGCCGAGTGGATGCACCTCAACAATTCCACCGTCATGTCCATGCCGGACAAGTGGGAGTATCCCTGGTACGCCGCGTGGGACTTGGCGTTCCATGCGATCCCTCTCGCGCTTGTGGATCCGCATTTTGCCAAGCAGCAACTGCTCGTGTTGACGCGTGAATGGTATATGCACCCGAACGGCCAGTTCCCCGCATACGAATGGAACTTCAGCGATGTGAACCCGCCCGTTCACGCTTGGGCGACGTGGCGCGTGTTCCAGATGGATCGCAAGCATCGTCGCGAAAAAAATCCCGCTGATAAGGGCGACGTGGAATTCCTCGAACGCGTCTTCCACAAACTGTTGCTCAATTTTACGTGGTGGGTGAACCGTAAGGACACGCAAGGGCGGAACATTTTTCAAGGCGGCTTCCTTGGCCTCGACAACATCGGCGTGTTTGATCGCAGCGCGCCGTTGCCGATGGGCGGGCACATCAACCAAGCCGACGGCACGAGCTGGATGGCGATGTATTGCGTGAACATGCTCCGCATTTCGCTCGAACTCGCGCAGCACAATCGCGTCTATGAGGATATCGCCACCAAGTTCCTCGAACACTTCCTCGACATCGCCGCCGCCATCAACGGAGTGGGCGAAGGCGCGCTGGGCTTGTGGGATGAAGGAGACGAGTTTTATTACGACCACCTGAATCTCGCTGATGGCCAGAACTTCCCGATGAAAGTTCGCTCGATGGTGGGTTTGATTCCATTGTTCGCTGTTGAAGTTCTAGATCCTGAATTGTTGAAGAAACTTCCAGACTTCAACGCGCGCTTGCAGTGGTATCTCCAGCATCGCCCCGATCTCGCCAAGCTTGTTTCACGTTGGGAAGACTGCGGCGAAGGCGAACGCCATTTGCTCTCACTGTTACGCGGGCATCGTATGAAATGCCTATTACGCCGCCTGCTCGACGAGACGGAGTTTCTCAGCGACTTCGGCGTGCGTGCGCTATCGAAAGTTCACGAGCAGAAACCATATCGCCTTGATTGCGGCGGCAAGACCCACGAAGTACGCTACTGGCCGGGCGATTCACAGAATGGCTTGTTCGGCGGCAACTCCAACTGGCGCGGACCGATCTGGATGCCGGTGAACTTTCTCATCATCGAATCGCTCCAGAAATTCCATCACTACTACGGCGATGAATTCAAGATCGAGTGCCCGGTCGGTTCTGGGAAATTCGTCACGCTGAACGCCGCCGCTAATGAAATCTCCAAACGACTCACGAAACTTTTTCTCAAGGGCAAAGACGGCCAGCGGCCTGCACTGAAGTCTCACGCCAAACTCGCGAGCGATCCTCACTTCCGCGATCATATTCTATTCCACGAGTTTTTCCACGGTGACGACGGGCGCGGACTGGGAGCATCGCATCAGACGGGTTGGACTGGAATCATCGCCAAATTGCTCCACCCACGCCGCGCCTCTCATCACGCTTCCGACACCGTGTTCATGCCGCGCTCTGCGGAGTCTGAAAAAAATTTAGTTCCCGCCAAGAAACCGAAGTCTCCCCGCACAGTGGTGAAATAAAACGGGCGAAATTCAAAAACGATTTCTGAGTTTTTGAGTTTTGGCTTTTCTGTCGGCTCCCGCCTATTTCAAAAACTCCACCTTTGCGCTCAACTCCGGCGTGAGAAACTTGTCTGGGTTACGGACCTGCACCTTGATCTGCAACGTGCCTTTGGCGCGATTCGCCTCCGGCGCGATCTCCGCCACGTAGCCTTCATAAACTTTGTCGAGATAGGCTTCGGGGCTGACGCGACAATTCTGTTTGAGGAAAATCTTTGAGAGATCGGCTTCGTTCAAATCAATCTCTACCTGCAAGTCTTGCGGATCCGCCACGGCGATCAGTGCCGTGCTGGGGCCGCGCGTGCCGCCGAAACTTTGCGGCGCGACGAGTTCGTTCGGATCCACAAGCTTCTCCAGAACCACGCCGTTGATCGGTGAACGGATCGTGCACCAATCAAGATAAGCCTGATTCACGTCACGCGCGCCTTGAGCCTCCTTGAGCGTGGCGCGTGCTGATTCGACGGCGATGCGCGCATTGTCCAAGGCTTCTTTGGAAGCGATGTCCGACTTATTGAGTTGGCTGATGCGCTCAAAATCCAATCCCGCCTTGCTCAATGACGCCGTCGCATTTGCCACCGCTCCTTCCGCCTGTCTCAAACGCGCTTTGTATTCCGCATCATCCAACAACACGACCACTTGACCATTTGTCACCACATCGCCCTTCTTCACACCGATCCAAGTCACCACGCCCATGAAACGCGGACTGAGTTCGATACGCTCGCGATTGATGATGTACCCGCTGACCGTCAGCACGGAATCTTTCGACGACGCGGGTGCGGCATTGGTGTCTGGCGCAACAGAAACAGTCGCTGCCGCAGTCGTGGAAGTCGTCGCCGACTTTGCACCTGATTTCACCATGCGCGTCTCTGTTCCCTCTTTCGGACGCGCCATGTAAATCGCCCCCAACGTGATCAAGATGACCACGATGACTATTGTCCAGATGACTCCCGTCGGACGTTGCTTTTGGCCACGTTCGATCTGCAATGATTTCAATTTGTCTGCATTCATGAAATTTTTCTTGGTTAATCCAAAACGTGTTCCGGTCAAATTGACTTCAGCGCCGAAATCACCGGCAATCGCGCCGCACGGATGGCGGGAAACAATGTTCCGATCAATCCCACCACCACTGCGAACACGAGTCCCTGCACCACAAGCTTCGGCGTCACGCGAAATTCAAACACAATCTCGCTGAACGTCTCCATGCCCATCGTCGCCGTCGTGTAGCCGTTCCAATAAAAAGCAATCGCGCAACCCAGCACTCCACCCACGAGCGCGAGCAGCCCGCCTTCCAACAACAAAGCCGCGACGACCGCGCGTCGGCGAAATCCCAACACGCGCAACGTCCCGATTTCGCGCGTGCGCGCTCCGACCGCTGCATACATCGTGTTCATCGCAGCGAACACCGCACCGACTGACATCATCACCGCGAGAAAACCGCCGAGCCATTTGATCGGCGCAGCAGTCATTGTTTGTTTGCGATAATACTCCACTTCCTTTTCAGCTTTCAGTTTGAAACGCCGATCCGCTTCGATGCGTGCGATCAATTTTTCTCCGGCAGCCTCATCAGCCGGACGGATGAGAAAACTGGAATACATGTCGCGCTCGAAAGTAGAGCGGCATTCATCCGCGTCCAGCCAACATTCGGAATCGAACGCACTGCCACCGCCGTCCAGCCAACCGACAACGGTGAACGTCGCGCTGCCGGTCTTGAACGATTGTCCGATGTCAAAGTTAGCAAATCGCTTGGCCAGCTTGGCTGAAACCACAATCTCGCGTTTGCCTGCCTCGAACCAACGTCCCGCTGAAATTTTTACCTGCGGGCGTAGTTCCATCCCGCGCGCCGTGACACCGCGCAGCAGCACGTTAGCTTCGCCGCTGCCGTCGCGACGAGGAAGACTCGCCAGCACCAACACGTCAGCGGAGATGATCGGCTCGCCATTTTCGTTGCGCGCGATCTCCTCAAAGTAACGAATCTCCGTGAGCGTCTGTCGTGAGATGAGGCTGGCGGATTCTGCCGTCGAACCTTTACGCACGACCATGATGTTGCGCGGGTCACCGGTGTTGCTGCTGCTTTTCTCGATGCCAGCCGCGAGCGATTGCAACAACACGAACACGAAAACCACCAGCGCGATGCCGAGCACTGTGGCGATGGTCGAACGCCAGCGGACGAGCGCATTGCGAAAGCTGTAATTGAGAGGGAGCGCCATATCAGTCGAGAGTTTTGAGTCCCTGCACCACGCTGGTGCGAGCGACGTTGATCATCGGCAACAATGCCGATAGTAATCCGAGCAAAGCCGCCACCGCGAACGCCAGCCCCAACATCTGCGGTGTGACTTCAAACATGAGAAACATTCCGTTGGTCATCTTCTGGATGTTGATGTTGTTGAATAACGCGCATGCCCCACCTGCCCCGATGATCGCGCCGAACATCGCCAGACCGAAGCTCTCCGCAAGGATCAACACGAACAATTCGCGACGCTTGAAACCGATGGCTTTAAGGATGGCCAGTTCGCGAAAGCGTTCGCGGATGGCCATGCTCATCGTGCTGACCGTGACGAGAATCAACGCGAACACCACCACGATGCTGATGCCACTGATGAGCGTCTTGATGTTCGCCCACATGGACACGAAGCCCAACACGAAGGCTCGCTCAGATTCTGCGCGAACTTCTGCGCTCGTGTTCGCGAACGCTTTGTTGATGCGGTCAGTGACGAGCGGAGCTTCAGCGATGGAGGCGGCGAGCAACCACCAAGTGCCGACGGTGCCCGGATTCCCCACCGCCTCATCGAGATATTTCTGATGGAACATCAGATTGCGATCATCCGCCGTGCCGTAATAGATGCCAGCGATCTTCAATTCCAGATCGCACGGATAAATCTGCCCGGTGAATTGCATCCGGTCGCCAACTTTCAATCCGTAACGGTCAGCGGTCATCTTGCCGAGGATGCACGAGGTACGGTCGGCGATCCATGCGTCGAGTTGTTCCTTGGTCACGCCTTTGGCATCGCTGATCAGCGGCAAGGAACGCTGCGGATCAACAGCGAATTGCGCGAAGCTCGTGAACTTCTCATCGCCTTTGTAGAGGCCGCCGAAGAAAGAGAACGGCGTGACGGCAACGATGCCGGGGATGCGATCAAGCGTCTGCAACTGCCGCGCAGGGAGCGGCTGGGCGAGGGAAACTTTGTTGCGCACGATAATGCGCAGACTCGAACCTTCGTCGTTGATGGGATTGGTCAACTCGCGTAACGCGACTTGCAGCGTGACTAGCAGGAACAGACTCATTGCTACGCTCAACACGGAGAGCAGCGCGCGACGCTTGTTGCGCAGAGCGTTTTTCAGGATGAACGTCGGCAGATTCATCTCACTTCGAGAGTTCGCCCTTCTCCAAATGAATCTGGCGCGAGCCGAACGCAGCAGCCTTCGGATCGTGCGTCACCATGATGACAGTCTTCCCAGCATCGCGACTCAACGTACGCAACACACCGAGCACTTCCTGCGCGCTGTGTGAGTCGAGATTCCCCGTAGGCTCGTCAGCGACGACCAGCGCAGGATCAGTGACCAAAGCGCGAGCGATGGCAACGCGTTGTTCCTGTCCACCGGAAAGTTGTTTGGGTAAATGCTTCGCGCGATCTGCAAGCCCGACAATCTCAAGCGCAGTCTCAACCTGCTTCCGTCGCTCGGCACGATTCATCCGCGTGAGTAGCAATGGCAGCTCGACGTTTTCATAAGCCGTCAGCACCGGGATGAGATTGAACGTCTGGAAAACGAAACCGACATTCTGATTCCGCCAGTCCGCAAGTTGAGATTCATTCAGCTTGGCGACATCAATGTCCTGCACGCGACATTCGCCCTTCGTAGGGCGGTCAATGCCCGCGATGATGTGAAGCAATGTAGATTTGCCCGAACCGCTCGGCCCCATCAATGAAAGGAACTCTCCCGCCGCGATGTCGAGGGAGATGTTGTCCAACGCGGTCACGTTGATGTCGCCTTGTTGGTATATTTTCGACAGGTTGCGGATGGTGACGATATTGGCACTCATAACTCGGTCATGGTTTAGGTGAAGAACGCCCAAAATGCAAACCACAGCTAACTCATTAGTTGTGACTCAACCAAACACCCGAGCATGAAGGCGGTTGAAAGGGGCAATGGATCAAGCCGAAACTCAGAAACTCAAAAAGTGTTTTCTGAGTTTATGAGTTTTGGCTTTGCAATCACTCCGCCGCCGCTCTTGGTGGTTTTCCGTCCTTCGTTTTCCAACGGTTATGCACCCAGAACCAATTCGCGGGATCACGGCGCACACCGGCTTCGAGGTTCGCATTGATGTCGCGCATGATGTCTTCCACGGCGCGGCGCTTGCCGTTTTCTTCCATGCGGATCGGCTCGCCGATTTCCAGAACCCATTTCGCCAAGCCCACGCGATAACAGATCGGAGTGAAGATGACGCACTTGTAGCGTTGCGCCAAAACCACCGGCGCACGCGTCGTCCACGCGAAATAACCCATGAAGGGAAGCTCGATGCCGTTGCTGCGATCCGCCTGATCAATCGCCAGTGTGAGCAACATGCCGCCGCGCGCCATCGCCGCCTTCAAATCGTCTGCGCCGGTGCGCCGGTCGAAGAGAAGATTGCCGGATACGGTGCGCATCTTGAAGACGAGACGGTCCAGCTTCGGCGGGTTGATGCCGCGATACGTGGCAAGACAACGATAACCGGGGATGAAAGCCGACACGCGCGTGAACAACTCGAAGTTCCCGAAATGTCCGCCCGTGAACGCGCGATTTGTCAGGCGACCGTCTGGTTCGGTGGCGGGGATTTTCTCTCCGCCTTTGACAGCGAAGATGGTTTTGATTTCGTCATCACTCATCGCCGCGCTTTTCACCGAGCAGCAATAGACCTCGCCGAGACGCCGGAAGTTTTCCTTGGCGATAGCCTTGATCTCTGCGGCGGATTTCTCATTGAAGAAACAGCGCGTCAGATTTGCCAGTGCCACGCGGCGATGCCGTCTATCCAGCCAGAACGCCACCGCGCCGCCGCAACGACCCAGCCGCGCGACCCAACGGATGGGCAGCGCTTGAATCAACGCGATAGCCGTGCGCGCCACGAGATAGAGGATGTGTTCCATGAATGTTACCGGGCGCGAGGTTTGTACCTGCGAGGGTTCAGACAGTCAATGCGAGGCAAGAATTCTTATTGCATAACCCTGCTCAATGGGGCGTAATTTTCCCAGCTCCAACCGACATGCGCGCGAGCCTGACATAAGACAATGAAACCCCGGCTCTATCTCGAAACCACCATTCCCAGCTACCTCGTCGCACGACGCAGCCGGGACTTGCGGCTCGCGGCAGATCAGGAAACCACGCAACAATGGTGGGAATCAGAGCGACAAGGTTTTTCAATCTTCATTTCCACCACCGTGCTAAAGGAAATACAGCGAGGCGATCCCGTTCAAGCAGCAGCACGAGCAGCATGGCTTGCTGGCGTCCCACTGCTCGACGAGCTACCGGAAGCCAGCGAATTGGCAAAGCGCCTGTTACGGGACGAAATCATTCCAACCGTGGCTGCGGATGATGCCACGCATGTAGCATTGGCGGCTGCTCATCGCATGGATTTCTTGCTGACTTGGAACTGCAAACACATCAACAACCACAACATCAGGCGGCGCATCCAGCGGGCGTGTGAAGCCGTAGGGTTGGCCTGCCCTGACATTTGCACTCCGGCTGAATTGATGAAACTATAAGCTATGAAAGAGAACGAAAACCTCGAAGAGATTCACCGAGTCCGTGCGGAACATGCGCGGGAATGTAACTACGACGTGGATGTCATCTTTGCTGAGATGCGCGAAGACCTCAAACGCTTGCAAGCCGAGGGCTGGAAGGTCGTCTCACCTGCGCCGCGTGAAAAGGAAACTTCCTACGTGCTGCGGGATGAACCGCCCAAGCAGACGCCATCTAAAAAGTCGTGATGCCAAACGAAATCCTCTCTGAGATTCACCGTGTGCGGGAAGAGATCGCCCGCGAATGTGGTTATGACGTGAAAGAAATTTTCCGCCGGATGCGGGCACAGACTGAACTATTGAAGTCCCAAGGCTGGCAGGTCGTCTCCCCTGCGCCTCGCGAAAAAGAAACCTCCTACGTACTGCGCGACGAACCGCCAAAGCAGAAGTAGTCCGAAACTAAACGGAATCATGGCTGGAAACTCTCGGACGGGTGACGAGGCAAGGATGTGTTCCATGAATACGATACCGGGCGCGAGGTTTGTACCTGCGAGGGTTCAGACAGTCAATGCAGTGACTTGGGAAGATCGCCTTTTAATCTCGCTCATCAGACAAAAACGACCGCTTGGGCAAAACAAAAAACTGAAATTCAAACAGAAATCAGTTCTCAAATGGAACATGCTTTACTGGCGTCCACTCTTCGATTTTGTATCGTAACTGAAAATGATTTGTAGGCATGTTGTTCCGAACACCCGTTTTGTGTGGTTGGTTCATGGCATGCCAAGCGGCATATTTTGAAGCGTCCGTCACATCGGGATTGAGCCATGGAGTCCAATCTTGAAGAGGAATCTTGCCTCGAATCGGAAGCCAAAATATTTCGACTGGTTCTTTCCAAAGATTGACAACAAAAGTGCATCTCACTTTGTTGGGCTTACGATGAATGAGAATAGACTGTTCCCATACAACATAACTTTGATTCTCTGTGCGTGGCATCAATTCCAGCTTACCTCCCGCAGAATCGCCTCCATGAATAACTTCTATTCCCGAATAATGATGAACGAATCTGCCCTTCGGCACTCGGAGTTCGTAAACAAAATGTCGAGTGTCCGAATTTGTCGCACATCCGCTAAAAACAAAAAGCAGGATGCTGAAAACGATAAGGTGCTTGGGCTGCTTGGACATGCCAATTCACCCCCCTACACCTTCTCCGGCACGACGAATCCCTTGCGATACGCACGCGTGAGTAATTTGTTCGCGGCTTCGCTGTTCGTGAAGCGTTCGGTCTTGGGGTTCATCTCCAGCACAGGGCCGAGTGTGAGCGTGGCTTTCTTCAAATCCACGTTGTTCGCCACGAGATGTTCTTCCATGCGGCCCAACGCTTCAGCCACGCCTTTCTCGTTCTTCACTGCGTCGCGGACTTCATCGGGCGATTTCGTTTTGCCGAGTTGATAGGAGATGTTCGCCTGATGCGAGATGGCGGCGGAGAGATGGCCTTCAAGGATGTCCGCGTTCAGATCGGAGACTTTGCGGCTGCGCACGGCTTTGATGAAGTTGGCGTAGTGGTTTTCTGAGCCTTCCCACTTCTTGATCTCTTTCGCGTCTTTGTCGAAAGCGATGGCGGTGGTGTAGTTCGGGAAGATCATGAATCCGCCTTCGCATTCAAACACCGCGCTCACGCCGCGTTGTCCGCGATATTGATCCATTTTGTCGTCGCCAGCTTTGGTGGGCAAACCGCGCACTTCAAAGATCACAGGCACGTCTTTGTAATCCAGCCATGAGATCATCGTGTTGGGCGTGGTGCCGTCGTCGTCGTAACCCAGTCGTGCGCCCAGCGAGAACACGCGCGGCGCGACTTCATCGTAGCCGAGCGCCCAACGCACCATGTCCACCTGATGCACGCCTTGATTGCCGAGATCGCCATTGCCCATCGGCCATTGCCAGTGCCAATCGTAGTGAAATTTTTTGCGCCAGAGTTCCTTCTCCTTCGGCGCGGGGCCGCACCACAGATCGTAATCCACAGTGGCGGGAATTTTGCAGGGTTCGGTCGCCTTGCCGATGCTGTCGCGACGATTGTAACAGAGCGAGCGGGCGAGTTTGATCTTGCCGAGATTGCCCGCGCGCAACCACGAGATCGCTTCCTTGATGGCGAAGCTGGAGCGCGTCTGAGTTCCCGCCTGCACGATGCGATTGTATTTGCGAGCGGCTTCCACGAGCTTGCGACCTTCCCAGAGGTTGTGAGAAATCGGTTTCTCGACGTAAACGTCTTTGCCTGCCTGCGCCGCCCAGATGCCACCGAGCGAATGCCAATGGTTCGGCGTGGCGAGTGTGACGACATCAATATCTTTGTTCTCCAAAAACTTTCGGTAGTCCTGATAAACCTGCGGCGCGATGTTAAACTTCTCCTTAGCGTGAGCACTGATCTTGTCCAGCACCGCACTGTCCACGTCACAAATCGCAACGATACGCACACCCTTCTGACCGGCAAGACCGTCGAGGTGGTTTTTGCCCCGACCGTTCATACCGACGACGGCGACGCGGATGTCACTGTTCGCGCCGATGATCTTAGCATTGACGTTGGTGGATTGTGCGCTGGCGAACGTGGGTGCGAGGCTCAACGAAGCACCGGTGAGCAGCGAACTTTTGAGAAATTGACGACGATTCATTAGAAGAATGGGTTGGGGGTTGAGTTACTTGTTGGTTGGAGGTTGTGTCTTGGCAAACTCATCAAATCGCGCGGCGATACGAGCTTGTTTCTCATCGCCTTCGTGAATGATGACCCTGTAACGGAACGTGACGCTCTGACCGGCGGCAATCTTCAGGTCGCCCGCGTGATGATCGCTCAGGCTCTCGAAGTCGTGTTGACCAAAAGGATTCGCGGCGAACAAACCGTAATCGCGCACATGCCACCACGTCGGATGACGCGGATTGGTGGGGTGATCCAAAATGGCGAAGCCAACGATCTTGCCGTCCACGGGCCCGTTGTAATCACACCACGCAGCGCGCTTGCCCCAAGTGACGGCTTCGCGTTTGGC
>JANPGI010000183.1:0-1679 GCA_031423875.1 Verrucomicrobiota bacterium
GAGCGCGGCACCCACGCGGGTGCGAGGCGCAGCAATCCACCAGTGCGGGAGAGTTCGGCTTCAACCTTGGAGTGCGTGTTGCCTTTGGTTGTTTTGAGTTGGGTAACGGTGTTCATGGTTTCAGTAAATCTTGAATCGGCAAAGTTCCCAGCCGTTCACTTTTTGAAGTTGTCCGCCTTTGACTTGCCCATGGCTTCGATGTAGGCGAGCAAATCCAAAATTTCCTCCTGCGTCAGATTGTTTAACAAGCCCGTCGGCATCGCCGAGACTTTCGATGGTTCACGCCGCGCAATTTCGCTAAGGGGAACTTCCACGGTGACTTCGGGCGCGAGCATGTTGGGCAATACGATGATGCGCTCCTTGTTTTCATCCGTGATGCGTCCCGACACATCGTCGCCATCTTTTTTCCAGATGTTGAAATTTTGGAACTGATCTGAAATCACCTTTGACGGTTCGATCATGGATTCGAGGATGTCGCGCCGTGAATACTTGCTGCCCACGCCAGTTAATTCCGGCCCAACTGAGCCGCCTTCATTAGCGAAGCGATGACATGCCGTGCATTGCGCGTCATTGAACGCCGCCTTGCCGTTCTCAAAATTCCGACCTTGTGCCACTTCACCCAATCGCGATTCGAGATCGCTCACCGCCCATTCCTTGACGAACTTGCGTTCCTTGGACGGTTTCCACGGCGGCGTCTCAATGCTTGGCTCTAGGATCGGGCGCAGCGCAGTACGTTCCGAGCTGGTCAGAGTGGCGATGGCATCCTTGCGGATGTTGAGAAGATATTTGGTATAGCTCGCGCCGTCGCCGTAATCGCGCCCTACATCCTTGAACCACTGTACCAACTCCGGTGGATGCACTCGGCTGGCGTGAACTTGATTCGTCCAGACATTGTAAGCACCTCCTCTTGGATAAGTGGTTTCGAGTTTGCCGCCTTGCCGTGCCGTGGCAAACCAGCTGAAATATTTCTGCCGCTGCTCCAGCGTCCAACCCGACTTCACGTTTCGCAGATTAAAGATGTAATGAATCTGTTCCTCCTGCGTCGCGGCCTTGTCGAGCAGTGCCAGAGATTTGGCGATCACATCTGGTGCGTTGAGATAGACGAGCAACTGCACCATCTCCCGATTCACGCGATCACTTGTGGTGGGAAACGCCGCACTCAGTTTTTCCCCAATCAGTTTCGCGAATTCGTCATCGGGCTGGCCCTGTCGGGCAAAACTCAACTGCGCGATACGCAGTTTCTCCAACTGCTGCGATTCCGTGAGCGACGTGAACGGAAACTTCTTCAATGCCACCAACAAATCGCGCTGAGTCTCTTTCCCGCCGCAACGCGCCAGCGCGATCAAGCCGCTCAAGCCTGCCTGCCTGTTCGTCTCGGATAGCGCGCGATCTTTCCACGTTGTCACAGGCTGACTCTCGATGGCGATGCGTGCCGCGTGACGCAGGAAACGATCTGCGCTGTTCAGGTGCGGCCATGCGAACTCCACCGCGCGCAAATCCGTCCTGCCATGAAACGATTCGAGTTGATGACGCAGTTCGCGCGCAGCTTTGGCAGCCTTGTCTGCCTTGGCGACAAGGCTCAACTCACGCTTTTGCTTCCTGTCCCCCACAAAACTGACGCGATACAAACCGGACTTTGTCCCGCGCCCGCCAGTGACGAAATACATCGCGCCGTCCTT
>JANPGI010000184.1:0-3784 GCA_031423875.1 Verrucomicrobiota bacterium
ATCGAGATAGACGCCGTGGACTTCTATTTATTCCCCATCGTAAAGATCGGTGTGAGCTACTAGTTCTGATCCGGCAGGAACATTTATAAGCCCCGACAGCTATGTCGGGGCGTTTTGCTTTTGAGCTATTCACTTGAAGGCTGCGTCCAGCTTTCGTTTAGTGATTGCCGCGCTTTTTCAAATGTCACAAGCTGCGTCATCAAAATGGCAAACGCGGGTGACATTCAGATTGGAAATCGCAAAGTTGGCGAGGGAAATCGCCCGCTTATCATCGCTGAAATCGCTCAAGCGCACGATGGCAGTCTGGGAACGGCCCACGCTTTCATTGATGCCATCGCAGATGCCGGCGCAGATGCGGTCAAATTTCAGACGCACATCGCCTCCGCAGAGAGCACCGTCAATGAACCGTGGCGGGTGAAGTTCAGCAAACAGGATGCGACTCGCTACGATTACTGGCGGCGCATGGAGTTCACGCGGGAGCAATGGGCTGGCTTAAAAACGCACGCGGATGAGCGCGGTTTGATATTTCTGAGTTCACCATTTTCTCCGGAAGCGTTTGAGCTTCTCAAATCCATCGGCGTCATAGCGTGGAAAGTTGCCTCGGGCGAAGTCACCAATCTGCCATTGCTCCAGATGATGTTGGATACCAATCTGCCTGTGTTGCTTTCGTCGGGCATGAGTTCAATGGCCGATCTCGACCGTGCCGTAGAAACGTGTCGCGCGGCCAAGGGGTCGTTTGGCGTGTTCCAATGCACGACGATGTATCCGTGTCCGCCGGAGAAGATCGGTTTGAATTTGCTGCGCGAGTTCTGTGAACGTTACGGCTGTGTGGTGGGCCTGTCCGATCACTCGGGGAAAATCTTTTCATCGCTCGCAGCAGCCACGCTCGGCGCGTCCATGATCGAACTCCACGTCACATTTAGCCGACAAATGTTCGGTCCTGATGTTCTGGCGTCAGTCACATTTCCGGAATTGAAACAGCTCGTCGAAGGCGTCGCAGACATTCATCGGATGCGGACGACGGATGTGAAGAAAGACGCCGTCGCTGCCGAGATGTCTGCGATGAAAGGCATTTTCCAGAAAACCATCGTCGCCAGAACAGACCTCAAATTCGGCACCGTCTTGAGAGAATCAGATGTGGCCTTGAAGAAGGCAGGCGGCGGAATCCCGCCCGAAAAATTGTCCACAATCATCGGACGCAGGTTGTCGCGTGACGTGAAGGTTGACGTGGCCTTGTCCGAATCGGATCTCAACTGAAGCCTGATGTCCCGGCAATAATTTTTATGTCCAAGCAGAAAAGAAGAGTTTGTGTCGTCGTGACCGCGCGCCCCAGCTATTCGCGCATCCGCACCGCATTGAAGGCGATCCAGAATCACCCGGATCTGGAACTGCAACTTGTCGTCGCGGCATCGGCGATCCTAGACCGTTACGGCAACACGCATCAGATGATCGAGCGCGATGGGTTCAAGATCAACGCGCGCGTTTTCATGGTGGTGGAGGGCGAGAACCTTCCCACGATGGCGAAGACAACCGGCCTCGGCTTGATGGAATTGTCCACCGTGTTCGACAATCTCAAGCCG
Organism: Verrucomicrobiota bacterium; assembly: GCA_031423875.1. Classification (GTDB taxonomy): domain Bacteria; phylum Verrucomicrobiota; class Verrucomicrobiia; order Limisphaerales; family JADLHS01; genus JADLHS01. The sequence continues at coordinate 1,581 of JANPGI010000184.1, forward strand.
GACATGGTGGTCACCATTGCAGACCGGTACGAGACGATTGCGACGGCCATCTGTGCGGCCTATATGAACATTCCGCTCGTCCACATCCAAGGTGGCGAAGTGACGGGTTCGATTGATGAAAAGGTCCGCCACGCCATCACGAAGCTTGCGGACTATCATTTTGTTTCCAACAAGGTCGCTGCCGACCGCGTCGTCAAGCTTGGCGAAATCCCCGAACATATCCACGTCACCGGCTGCCCGTCCGTTGACCTTGCCACGGATGTATTAAAGAACCCTGCGCTCGATTTCGATCCGTTCAAAAAATATGGCGGTGTTGGACTGCTGGATCATTTGAACGAAGGCTACATCGTTGTGCTTCAACATCCCGTCACGACGGAATACACCGTGGCGCGCAAACAGATCGAGGAGACTTGCAAGTCCGTGCTCGAACTCGCCATGCCGACCCTCTGGTTCTGGCCAAACGTGGACGCAGGCTCGGACGGCACATCCAAGGGACTTCGGGCGTTCCGGGACAATCACAACCCGGCGTTTGTTCATTTCTTCAAGAACATGGAAGGCGTGGATTTTCTCCGCCTGCTGCGCAACTCCAGTTGCTTGATCGGTAATAGCAGCGTTGGAATACGCGAGTGCGCGTTCCTCGGCGTGCCCGTCGTCAACATGGGCTCGCGCCAAGGCGGACGCGACCGTGGCAGCAACGTCACGGACGTGGAGCACGATCACAAACAGATCACTGCAGCTATCCGCGAAAAGATCCGCGTCGGAAAACTGCCGAGCGACACGCTTTACGGCGATGGAAATGCAGGGCAACGCATCGCCGATCTGCTAGCCGTGCTGCCGCCGGTGTTCGAGAAAAAACTGACCTACTGAACCCGCGATTTTCTGATGAGCAATTCTGCCATGAGTGTTCTCGGCATCGTCCCGGCCCGATCCGGCTCGAAGGGAATCCCCAACAAAAATGTCCGATTACTTGCAGGAGTGCCGCTGCTTTCCCGCGCGATTCGTTCTGGTCTGGATTCAGGCGTGATCAATCGAGTCCTGTTGACCACCGACAGTTGCGAGTTTGCCGATCTGGGAATAAAAGCTGGCGCTGAAGTGCCGTTTCTCCGCCCATCCGAACTCGCGCGTGACGACACGCCGATGTTGCCCGTCATCCAACACGCTGTCCGTCACATTGTCGCGGACGGATGGTCTCCCGAAATTGTCGTCTTACTGCAACCGACCGCGCCGTTTCGCCTACCACAAGACATCGCGAAAGCGGTGGGTCTGTTGCGTGACAATCCGCAGGCTGATTCAGTTGTGAGCGTTGAAGCCGTGCCCGACCATTTTTCTCCTTACTTCGTCATGAAAGTTTTGGACAACAGGCTGCTGCCGTTCATGCCTGACGGCTTGAAAATTACGCGCCGCCAAGACGCGCCAAAAGCCTATACCCGCAATGGACAGTTCTATGTGATGCGAACACAAACACTTCTCGAAAAAAACTCCATCTACGGTGATAACTGTCTTCCTTTCGTGACGTCGCACGAGGCTGTGAACCTCGACACGATGGACGACTGGGTTGCCGCCGAAAAACTCGGACAGTCCTTCTTTCGGTGAAATTCCAACGCGTCAATGACGGCTGGTGCTTGGAGTTTCGTAGTTCAAAAAATCTTTGGAAATTTTGTCTTCAATCGGTAGCGGAACTCGCTGTTCGGAAGCCCTCGGAGTGATTCCATGACCGGCGTGTAGAGTGCCGGGACTTGTTGGGATTGATCGAACGGCTGTCTGGAAGTCTTTTCTGCCACGAGCAAGATGTGGAATATAGGCATCGCCGCTTTCTTGAGTTGCTTGATCTCCGCCTTGGAAAGTTTTTCGCCTACTTCGAGTTTGACGACCCTGAACCCGGCGTTCGTCACGAATTGTTCCAGAACTTCCGGGACGAACATGTAGGTATGATCAACCTGTATGGCGCGCTGCATCCACCGGAAGTGGCGGAAAACATGTCGGAAATTCATGACCTCAAGCACCAGTTTGCCACCGTCAACAAGATGGCGATGGCTCCATTCAAAGAAATATCTCGGATTGAGAAAGTGATTCAGGCTTTGAGAGCACAAGATATTTGAAGCAGTCGGAATCGGCTCCTTGAATGACTCGATTGAGGCGCAGTGGGTCTTTATTCCTCGGCGGTTTGCCTCAGCGGTCTCATCGGGTGAAGGTTCGATGCCGAG
>JANPGI010000185.1:0-3136 GCA_031423875.1 Verrucomicrobiota bacterium
AGTGTACAACGGGGCAGCCCGCAGCGCGACAGCCTCGACGATTCCTTCTGGGTTGTTGGTTAACTTCACTTACGACGGCAGCGCGGCCTCCCCGACGAATGCAGGCAGCTACCAAGTCATCGGAACAATCAGCGATGCGAATCATCAAGGGACTACGACGAACTCGCTCGATATCTTAGCAACACTCCTCTATGTCGAGGCGTATAACACGAACCGGATGATTGGCAGGGACAATCCTGCGTTCACGGGTAATCTCACCGGAGTGCAATTTGGTGATGACATCACTGCCAGTTACAGCACATCAGCCACGACAAACAGTCCCGCAGGCGGCTACGCCATCATTCCCGCGCTTTCAGATCCCGGTAACAAGCTCCCCAACTACACCGTCACGACCACGAACGGAACTTTGACCATCGTTGGAGCACCGCAGTTCTTGAACATCACGCGATTCTCAGACGGAATCGTTCAACTGGATTGCACAGTCTATTCTGGTCGCGTCTATAAATTCCAATACAAGGACGCACTGGCGGACGCGGTGTGGACTACCTTTGTCTCGCAACTCGCCACCGCTGCCACCCTGCTGATCACCAACAACACCGGCTCGACTAACGTGCAACGCTATTACCGCGCCGTGGATGTCTCTTATCCCTAAAACCTCCCGGAGCTGGCGTGGCTCATGCATACATGAGGGGTTCACATCATGTCCGAAAAGAGATTCTCCTCGTTGATCAGAAACCGATTCAAAATCGCGGGCGAATAAGAGAACTCGAAGGGTGATCCCACAGTCTCACACGTTTGTAAATTCGCCCTGAAGCAGATGACATGTTTTTGTTGTTGGTGAACTTTTCTGCCGCGTGATACGCTGGCTTTGTTCAACAATGAGAGCATTTTTCCAAGCACTGGCGTTTGTAATCTGGGTTGTCCACAGCGGAGCTGTGGCACAAACCCCCGTCTGGACACAGCTCCCAAACTCCCCGGCGGGCACGACGCGTAACGACGACATCTATTTCAGCGACCTGACCAACGGCTGGAGCGCACGGGGTACGAGTGGCGTTTATCGCACCACCGATGCTGGACAGTCCTGGATCAAGGTCGTCGCCAACACAAATCCTGTGGCGCACTTCCGCTGCATCGGCTTCGCATCCGCCACGCGCGGTTGGGCGGGTAATCTCGGCCCCGGCTCCTACGACACGAGCGTGACGGACACCAACATGCTTTATGAGACGTTCGATGGCGGCGTGAATTGGAGTGCTGTCCCCGCCATCAACACATCTGGGATGGCAGGTTTCTGTGCGATGCATATCTTGGACTCCCAACACATCTATGGCGCAGGACGCGTGCGCGGCCCCGCGTATTTCGCCAAATCAGAAAATGGAGGCACAAGCTGGTGGGTCACAAATCTTACTGCCGCCGGAGTCATGGGCGGGTTGATGGATGTTTATTTCAAAGATGCGATGAATGGATTCGTCGTGGGCATGGACACCAACATTTATACGAACAACTGCACGTTTGCGAACTACCACGGCGCAATCGCGCGTACGACGAACGGCGGATTGAATTGGCAGGTCGTGGCGAATACGCCGGTCAATTGCAGTTACTTTTGGAAAATGTCCTGGCCGTCGCCGAATGTCGGCTACGCGTCACTGCAACAGAATGGTTCATACAGCACGGTCATTTACTACAAGACCACGGATGGCGGTGCGACGTGGAGTTCTAACGGCATTCCGCTGTCTGCCCTCGGTCAGGCTTCGTTCTTTTTGCAAAGCATCGGATTTGTCAGCGAGACGGAAGGCTGGCTGGGCGGCACAACTTCCACTGCGTTGACTTACAACCAAAGCTTCATCCACACCACCAACGGCGGAGTGTCGTGGACAACTGAAGGCTACGACAACACGCGCGGGATGAATCGCATCCGCTTCGTCAGCCCCACGCTGGGTTACGGCGCAGGTCAGAAGCTCCATGTGTTCCGCGTCCCGCTTGCGATCACTGTTCACCCCACCAATCGCCATCTCATCATCGGCAGCACAACCACCTTCAACGTCGCCGCTCAAGGCACGCCGCCGTTCAGTTACCAATGGCGATTTAACTCGGTCAACATCTCCGCCGCCACGAATGATTCCTTTACCATCACAAATGCCCAGAACGCCAACGCTGGCAGCTATGATGTGATCGTCAGCGATTTTGGCGGCTCAGTCACCAGTCTCCCCGCTGGATACGGATTGGCGGTTGCGGATGATTTTGATTCCTATGCATCGCCCGTCACTGTCACCAGCATCGGCACGACCAACGGCTACAAAATCTTTTTCAACGCGTTGTCTGGCGCGGTGGATTTCAAGGCCATCTTTGGATTCGATTACTCCATCGTCACCTTTCCCACAAACATTCCCCCTGCGCCCGGTACGCTCGGTGGTACGACCCGTGGCCTCTACTTGGCGGTCAACAAAGATGCCACCGGTGCCGTTGCCGCCGTGAATCTCTATCTCGCTGACAGTTCCAGCGGAGGAAATTGCGCCTTGAAGTTCGATCTCTGGCTCAACGGCGCGAACTTCGGATCGTCCACCGAACATGCGCTCTTCGGATTCAACCACTCCGGGAATATCACCAACCGTATCGGACTTGCCACGAGTGATGGGCTCATGTTCGCCGTGGGCACAGACGGGAATGTGTCCGCTACGGCAGAAACAATCCGGGATTACGCCGTGTTGCGCGGTGGAGGCAGCGGTAATCCACCTGTGATCATGCTCACGAACAACACCACCTTTGGGCCCACACCGCTACTTGGCCCGCAATTCGATAACTTGAATCCCGGCATCAGCACCTTGTTCCCTTCCAAGACGATTCCCGGTTGGGGAAGTTCACTCAGTGGTAGCGCGGGCTTGCGATGGGTGCGAGTGGAAGTGCGGCAAATCGGCAGCCTCATCACCTGGCTGCTCAACAACACTGCCATCGCGCAATACACCAACACCACCGCCTACACCAACGGCTGCGTCATGATAGGCTACAACGATGCCTTCATTTCCATCGGCGACTCGAACAGCTTCGCCATCTTTGACAATATCCGCGTCGAACCCATCGCGATCGGGATGCCAAGTTTGTTTTCGCCGCAAGTGATCGGGAACAATTTCAGCTTCTGTTT
>JANPGI010000186.1:0-5273 GCA_031423875.1 Verrucomicrobiota bacterium
AACCGTGCAATTGCCCGATGGGCGCGTAGAACATGTGCAGGAACAGGAGGAAACCCACCAGTTCGCCCGAAGTCATTTTCCCCGCGATTGCGAGACTTCCACCCACCCACAACACCAGCGCGAATCCCGCCGCGCCCGCAAAACCCATGGTCGGTCCATACACTGCCCAGATGCGCATGATGCCGAGTTGCGCGCTGCGCATGTCGCCCGCACGTTTGGCGAATCGCTCGTCCTCGTGCGCCTGACGGCTGAACGCTTTGATCTGGCGCACGCCTTGAAGATTGTCCATGAGCAACGCGTTCATCGCGCTGGAAGCTTCGCGTTGTTTGCGATAACGCTTGTGTGCCGTGAGCGTGTACCACATCGCGCCACCCGCCAGCACCGGAATCGGCGACATCGCCACCAGCGCCAGTGTTGCATTGATGTGAAATAAAAACGCCGCCACACCGATCACGCTGAGGATGGCAACCACGCCTTGCTCCAATCCATCAATCAACACGCGCTCGACGGCGTTCACGTCTTCGATGACACGCGTGAGCAGATCGCCAGAGGCGCGCTGATCGAAGTAGCCGACGGGCAATCGTTGCAAGCGCGCATAGACCGCGCGGCGCATGTCGTAGATGACGCTTTGTTCGAGTTGATTGTTGACCAGCACACGCAAACCGCTGAACGCATCGCGCAGAAAAAATGCGGCGAGCAGACCGATCATCGCGGGCGCGAGCAGATCGCCCTGTGACTTGCCGATGACTTCATCAATGGCGAACTGCGTCAGCTTCGGAAATGCAAACGACGCGAGTAGAGACAGCACCGCTGCTGCGACAGTGCCGACTGCCAGCCACGGATAAGGCCGCAGGAAAACCGCAACGCGCCGCAACACATCCGATGTGGAGCGTTTGCGTGCGGAGAAGGTGGCTTCAGTGGAACGAGCGTGGTGTGACATGTCAGCGAACGTTACGGTCGAGAAAATCCACCATCGCCTTGCCGAACGGCGCGAGATCGAGGGGCGTGCGACTGGAGATCAAGTTGCCGTCCACCACGACGGGTTCGTTCACCCAGATGCCGCCCGCGTTCTCCAGATCGTCCTTGATGCCGAGCGAGCCGGTGACGCGTTTGCCTTTCAAAATTTTCGCCGAGATAGGAATCCAGCCGCCGTGACAAATGAACGCCACGAGTTTGCCCTGCTCAAAAAACTCACGCGTGAGCGAAAGCACCTTCGCATCGCGCCGCAATTTGTCCGGCATGAAACCACCGGGCACGAGCAGGCCGCAGAAATTCTGGCTGTTCGCGTCCTTGAGCAACAGGTCGGACTTGGCGGGGTAGCCGTGTTTGCCTTTGTAGGTCTTGATCTCCAGTGCAGCCACGTGCATGGCGTAGCCGGCTTCCTCGCAGCGGAGTTTCGGATACCACAGTTCCAAGTCTTCGTAGATGTCGTCCACGAACGTCAGCAATGTCTTCTGCATGACGCAGAGTTAAGCGGAATTTTGAACGGCTGAAAGATTATTTCCGAAAAGTTGCGGCGTGGCTTTGGGTTTCTTCAGTTGAGACATAGATGGAGAGAGCGATTATTATCGGTGCGAAGGTTGCGCAAATAATTCCATCGTGGCGCGCTCCGCATTTGACACATCGCAGCGCACGCGTCTAATCTGCGAGCCGTTCCACGCGCAAACTCCGTGGAGCACCAAACCTTTGTGGCTGAAAAAGACGATTACTTGGTAGATATGCTGATGGATCTGGGGTTCACCACTCCAGACCAAGTGGCTAACGCACGGCAGGAGGCTTCATCCGCCGGTGTTGGCGCGGTGGATTTCATGGTGGCGAACAAGATCATTCGCGCCGAGGACGTCACGCAGGCCAAGGCCGCTCACTTCGGGGCGGAGGTTGTCCATCTTTCCCAGATCAAGATAGAGGATGATGTCATCGCGGCTGTGCGGCGCGACATCGCTAAAAAGTATCGCGTCATCCCGGTCTATAAACACGAGAACTCGTTGACGGTGGCGTTGGCGGATCCTTCGGACATCGCCACGGTGGATGCGTTGAATCACATCCTGCACATGGACATCGTGGTGCAGGTGGCGTCTGAGCCGGACATCGAAGCGGCGTTGACGAAGTATTATGGCGGGCGCGGCGACTCGGCGTTGGATCACATGATCCAAGACATCACGAAGGGCGTGGTGGAGATCGCGGGTGCGCCGACGCAGGACATCGCTAAAGGCGGTGACGCGTTGACGGTGGATGGAGATGCGCCGCTGATCAAGTTGGTGAATCAGATCATCATTGATGCGTTCAAGATGCGCGCGTCGGATATTCATCTCGAACCCTTGTCGAAGAGATTTCGTTTGCGCTATCGCATTGACGGCATGATGCACGAGGTGAAAAGCCCGCCGAAGCGTTTGCAGCCGGCGATCATCGCTCGTCTGAAGATTCAATCGAACATGTCCATCGCGGAGCATCGCATCCCGCAGGACGGTCGTATCCAAACAACGGTAGGTGGCGGCAAGCTGATTGATCTGCGTGTGTCGTGTCTGCCGACGCAGCACGGTGAGTCCATCGTGATGCGTATTTTGGACAAAGAAGGTCTGCGTGTCGGTCTGGCGGAATTGGGTTTCCTCTCTGACGACCAGCAGGTGATTGAGAAGTTGATCAGTCTGCCGGATGGACTTTTTCTCGTCACAGGCCCGACGGGTTCTGGTAAAACGACGACGCTTTACTCGTGTCTGCATTTCATCAATCGCCCCGACCGTAAGATCATCACGGTGGAAGACCCGGTGGAATATGTTTTGTCTGGCATCAATCAGGTGCAAGTGAGTGAGATAGTTGGGTTGACGTTCTCCGGCGCGTTGCGCTCGATCCTGCGTCAAGCGCCGAACATCATCATGATCGGGGAAATCCGCGACATGGAGACGGCGTCCATCGCCATCAATGCGTCGCTCACGGGTCACTTGGTTTTCTCCACGCTCCACACGAACGACGCGCCGGGCGCGGTGACGCGTTTGATTGACATCGGCGTGAAGCCGTTCTTGGTCGCGTCCTCCACGCGCGCTTTGCTGGCGCAACGTCTCGTGAGAAAGATTTGCAAGAAGTGCGGTGCGCCACACATGCCACCGGAGAATGAGTTGAAGGCACTGGGGATTGATTCCGAAGCGGCGGCTGCGGCGACGTTCAAGAGGGGTAAAGGCTGCGACAACTGTTCCGGGTCAGGTTGCCGTGGGCGTATGGGAATCTTTGAGGTGTTCGTCATTGATGACGACGCGAGGAAGTTGATCTATGACAAAGTGCCCACGTCTGTGTTGCGGGCGCGGGCCCGTGAGATGGGGATGCGGACGTTGCGCGAGGATGGTATCCGCAAGGTATTGGCTGGTATGACGACGCCGGAAGAAGTGATCCGCGCAACTGTGGGTGACGAAACCTGAACAGGTTTGTCCAAACAAGAGAATGATTTTTTAGGAGTTTTATAGCATGGCTTATTCGATGTCAGATTTGTTGCAGTTGGTGGTGTCCGAAGGGGCATCCGATCTGCATATACGTGTCGGTGTTTCGCCGACCATCCGTGTCCACGGTATTTTGCATCGCGTGGAAGGACCTTCGTGCAAACCGGAGGATGCTGAGGAGTTGATGCGTAGCATCACGTCCGAGGATCATATCCAACATGTGCGCGAAGCCGGCGGCGCGGACTTCGCATTCGCGTTCGGTGAGGTGGCGCGTTTCCGCGTCAGTGTGTTCAAGGAGAAGGGGAACTTCGGCATGGTGTTGCGCCAGATCCCGAGCAAGCTCCTGACTTACGAACAGATCGGATTGCCGGAGTCAGTGAAGGAGTTGTTGCACAAGCCGCGCGGACTGATCCTTGTGACCGGGCCGACGGGTTCGGGCAAATCCACCACGCTGGCGTCCATGTTGAACATCGTGAACGAGACGCGCGAGGAGGTGCATCTGATCACGATTGAGGATCCCATCGAATATTATCACAAGCACAAGAAGGCGTTGGTAACGCAGCGCGAGGTGCATGTGGATGTGCCAAACTTTGCGGAAGCGTTGCGGCGCGCGTTGCGTCAGGACCCGGACATGATTCTGGTGGGTGAAATGCGCGACTTGGAAACGATTGAAGCCGCTGTCAGCGCGGCTGAAACGGGTCACTTGGTATTTGGAACACTCCACACGACAGGTGCGGCCAAGACGATTGACCGTCTCGTGAACGCGTTTCCCCAAAATCAGCAGGAGACGATCCGCATCCAGCTCTCGACCGTGTTGCAGGCTGTGATCTCGCAGATATTGATCCCTCGCGTGGACAAGCCTGGCCGCGTGGCAGCGTTCGAGATCATGATCAATACACCGTCCATCGCGGCGCTGATCCGCGATAACAAAACGTTCCGCATCCAGTCTGACATCCAGACGGGCGCGAAGTACGGCATGGTGACGCTGGACAGTTTCTTGTTGGATAAATATATGGCGGGAATGATCGCTCGTGAAGAAGTCATCACGAAATCCCAGGATGCAATAACCATTCTTGCGAAGTTGCAGGAACTGGAATTGGCTGAAGCCGTCGGTGTGAAGAAGAAGTAACGACGCAAAACTGATATGTCCGACGAAATCTCAAATCCACTGTTGGCGCTCGTGAAAGAGCAGGGGATGGTTGACGACCTGCAATATGAGGAAGTGGTGGGCGAATTGAAACGCAGTGGCAAGTCTGTGTTTCAGATCCTTCAAGACTTCGGGATCATGACCGCTGATGACATCCTGCAAGTGGAGGCAAATTATCTCGGTGTAGAGGTCGTGAGTCTCAAAGGGATGGAAATTCCGAAGGCTGCACTGGCTTGCATTCCTGGAAACAGCGCGAAGATGTATCGCTGCCTGCCCGTTTCGCTCGAAGGAAGCACGTTGCGCGTCGCGTTCGAGGATCCGATGGACCCCGGCAAGATTGACGAAGTCGGATTCGTCGCGAAGAAAGACGTTCAACTGGTCATCGCGCATCCTGCGGAGATCCAAAGCGGGCTGGATAAATATTACGGCGAAGAAGGCAGCGAGGACATTGACAAGATTCTCTCCGAGTTGGGTGGAGACGACAAGATCACCGAGGAAGCGACGTACGCTGCCGAAACCTCCGACGAAGATTTGCTGGCGAGTCTCGCGAACGAAGCTCCGATCGTGCGGTTCGTGAACTTGGTCATGTTCCAAGCGGTGAAAGATCGTGCGAGCGACATCCACTTTGAGCCGTTTGAAACGGAGTTCCGCATCCGGTATCGCGTGGACGGTGCGTTGTACGAAATGTCGCCGCCGCC
>JANPGI010000187.1:0-2403 GCA_031423875.1 Verrucomicrobiota bacterium
TGGGCGAATTATGTGAAGGGCGTGTTGGTGCAGTTGAAGAAACGCGGCGTGCAGATCAGCGGGTTCAACGCCGCCATCCACAGCACGCTGCCGATGGGTGCGGGCATGAGCAGCTCCGCCGCGCTCGAAGTCGCCACGGCCATGACCGTGCGCCGACTGCATCCCTTCACCTTGAACGACATCGGCCTCGGCGTTCCGCCGACGCCCAACGCGAAGGGTGAATTACCGCATGTCAACACAGCCGAACGCATGAACTTCGCCAAAGTCTGTCGCGCGGCGGAGAATGAATTCGTCGGCGTGCCGTGCGGGATTCTTGATCAAGTCGCGTCACTGTTCGGCAAGCAGGCGCATGTGATGGAGATTGATTGCGCGTCGCTCACCGTCGGTCACGCGCCGCTTTCTGGCATCGCGATGGTGGTTTGCAATTCGATGGTGAAACACGAACTCGTGGGCGGCGAATACAAGGAGCTGCGCGATAATTGCGAAGCTGCCGCGCGCAAGTTGGGTCTGAAATTCCTTCGCACAGCCGAGATGAAACAGGTTCTCGCCGCGAAGTCATCGCTCACGGAACGGGAATTTGCCTGCGCACATCACGTCGTCAGCGAGATCGCGCGCGTCGTCGCCGGGGAACGCGCCCTGCGCGAGAACGATATGGCGCAGTTCGGCCAATACATGTTCCAGAGCCACGAAAGCTCGCGTGATTTTCTCCACAACAGCACCAAGGAACTCGACATCCTCGTGGAGCTTGCGCGCAAACATCCTGCGTGTCTCGGCGCGCGACTCACGGGTGGCGGATTCGGTGGCGCGACGATCAACATGGTCACGCATCACGAGGCGGAAAGTTTCATCGCGCACATGGAAGCGGGTTATGAGAAGCACGCCAGCGTGAAAATGAAACCACTCGTCTGCATGGTCGTGGACGGCGCGAATTGAAGCTGCGCACCACGCAGGAACACGCGCAGAACTTTTTCCTGTGGACACTCTCAAATTCAAACTCACCATCGCCTACGACGGTGCGGCGTATCAGGGCTGGCAGGTCCAGAAAACCGGTACAGGCGTGCAGGAAAAGATTGAGGAAGCCATCGGCAGTCTCTTCACGAGCAAGCCACGCCTCCACAGTTCCAGCCGCACGGATACGGGCGTCCACGCGTTGGGAATGGTGGCGCACTTTGAATTGCCGCGCGCGGAATTCAAGATGCCTGAACGCCGTCTCGCGCTCGCCATCAACGCTAGGCTGCCCGATGACATCCGCGTGCAAGCGGCAGTTCGCGCTTCAAAAAAGTTTCACGCACGTTTCGACGCCACCGGTAAACAGTATCGCTATCACGTCTGGAATCATCCCGCGATGAATCCCCTGCTCCGCCACACTGCGTGGCAGGTCCCGCGTGATCTGGATTTCACCGCGATGCGTCACGCCGCAAAGATGCTAGTGGGGCGACACGACTTCCGTTCGTTCACGGCGAATCGCGGCGACAATCTGGAAGACGCCGTGCGGCGACTAACGCGTTGCGACATCAAGCGCAGCGGCGCGCATGTGACGTTCATCATCGAGGGAGATGGATTTCTCTACAAGATGTGTCGCGGCATCGTGGGCACTCTGGTGCAGATCGGCTACGGGCGGTTTCCCGCAAGCGAGATCAAGACGATGCTTGAGCACAAGAACCGTTGCTCGGCAGGAATGAACGCGCCCGCGCATGGACTGGTGTTGTGCAAAGTATTTTATGGGAAAGCACCAAGTACCAAGCTCCAAAATCCAGAGAAGCTCCAAGTTCCAAGCATCAAACCGCGCGCGGCTGCAAAGATGAAGCATTTGTAACACGACTTGTGATTGTGGAGCTTTGTGTTTGGATTTACTCTGGAGCTGGGAGCTTGGATGTTGGAACTTTTGCCATGCACATCGTTCTCGTTGAACCTGAAATCCCGCCGAACACGGGAAACGTGGCGCGGCTTTGCGCGGCAACACGCACGACGCTGCACCTGATTGAGCCGTTCGGATTCAAGCTGGACGATGCTTCGCTCAAACGCGCAGGGATGGATTATTGGCAACATGTCGCGTGGCATCGCTGGACAAATTGGCGCGAGTTTGAAGCGAAACTTCCAGCGAACGCGCGGTTGTGGTTCGTCGAGTCCGACGGCCCGAAGCTCTATTCAGATGTCGCATTTGGTCAGGATGATTACATCGTGTTCGGACGCGAGACGGCGGGTTTACCGAAACAACTGCTCGAACAAAACCGCGAGTGCTGGCTACGAATCCCGATGTTCAATCCTGAAGCGCGTTCGCTGAATCTCTCGAACTGTGCCGCGCTCGTGCTGTTCGAAGCGCTGCGGCAACAGGGCTTCAACGAAGAGACGCAAAATGCAAGTTCCTGAGCCCCGGCGTTTCCGGTAGTCTCCGTCCATGCA
>JANPGI010000188.1:0-14342 GCA_031423875.1 Verrucomicrobiota bacterium
CCTTCTGAATGTGAAAGCCGAAGTGGCCAATAATGATTCCCGCAAAGAGCACGCCCGCGATGCCGAGTCCAACGCCGCGAATCTTCACGCTCGCGATCACCAGCCCCAACGCGCCGATCAGCGACAACAACAACACGGCCCAGGCGACAGGCTGGGCGGAAGACATTTGATTCAACCATTGCATAGAAAGCGCGGCTTAACCGAGCCGGAGAAAATCTAACGGAGTCGCTCCATGCTCACCCGTCCTATTTTGCGTTTCTTTGACCCAAATTTTCTGCGGGGCAAAGGCTTAGTCCGGTATCTGAATCTCTCCGCGTTGGTAAAGCGTGGCGCGACCACCGATTTTCACGCGCTCGCCGATCAATTCACAGAACAACTCGCCGCCGCGTTGCGAAATCTGTCGCGCGTACAGTTTCGTTTTACCAAGCTGCTGTGACCAATACGGAATCAGCGTGCAATGTGCCGAACCGGTCACCGGATCCTCATCAACGCCCCCGCCCGGCGCGAAAAATCGAGAGACGAAATCACAATCATCGCCCGGCGCGGTGGCGATGATGCCGAGGCAATCGAGAGTTTTCAGCGCGGCAAAATCAGGTTTCAGCGCGCGGACTTCAGCTTCGGTGGCGAACACCGCGAGATAATCACGCGCCTTAAGAACTTCACCCGGCTTTGCGCCCAACCCGAGAATCAAAGCTTCTGGCGTCGCGGAAACCGTGGCCGGGCGCGAAGGAAAGTCGAGCGTCAGTTGATGGTTCTCGCGAGCAACCGTCAGCAGACCACTGCGCGAATGGAAGCGGACTTCATCAACGCGAAGGCCGCGCTCGCTGAACAAGATGAAAGCCGCAGCCAGCGTTGCGTGTCCGCACAGATCAATCTCAACGGTCGGCGTGAACCAGCGCAACTCGAAGTCATTGCCGCGCGGCACAGTGAACGCAGTCTCCGCCAGATTATTGTTCGCCGCGATGCCTTGCAGAACAGAGTCAGGCAACCACGCGCCGAGCGGACAAACGCCAGCGGGATTACCGCCGAATGGATTCGTCGCGAACGCCGAGACTTCGTAGTAAGGCAGTTTCATTCGGACTTTCCGCAGCTTGCACAGATGTCTTGTCATACATCTGCGCAAATCTGTGAAATCTGCGGACAAAATTAAACCAACCCTGCCGTTTCCGGGAAGCCGCAGAGAATGTTCATGCTCTGCACGGCCTGACCGCTCGCGCCTTTCACAAGATTATCCTCGGCGCTCATCACGATGAGCCGACCTGTGCGTGGATCAAGCCGCCATGCGATTTCGCAGATGTTTGTGCCGACAACATTTTTCGTATCGGGCAACGCTTTGCCTTCCAGCACTCGAACGAACGGTTCGTTGGCATAAGCCTTCGCGTAACACGCGGAGATCTGTTCGCCGACCGTCGCCGCGCCTTCCGCATCAGAGAAGTGTTCGCTCGGTGCGAGATAAAGCGTGGTGAGAATGCCGCGATTCACCGGCATAAGATGCGGCGTGAACTGGATGACAACCTTTGTTCCGCTCGCGAAAGACATCTGTTCCTCGATCTCCGACAAGTGCCGATGCTTCGGCACGCCGTAAGGACGGACGCTCTCGTTACATTCACAGAACAAGTAATCAATCTCCGCCTTGCGTCCCGCACCGCTCACACCGCTGTAAGAATCCGCGATGATTCCGTGCGGCTTGATCAGCCCAGCTTTGAGCAGCGGCAATGTCGGCAGCAAGATGCTCGTGGGATAACAGCCGGGCGACGCGATGAGTTTCGCCTTCTTGATTTCCTCGCGATAAAACTCCGGCAAGCCATAGACGGACTTGGCGAGCAATTCGGGCGCAGGATGGTCGTGCGCGTAAAATTCTTTGTAGACCTCCGCGCTCTTGAGCCTGAAGTCCGCGCTGAGATCAATGACTACACTGCCTGCGTTCAACAACGGAATCGCATATTCCGCCGCAACGCCATGCGGCAATGCGAGAAACACCACGTCCGCCTGCTTGGCAAGTTGTTCAGCATTCGGCTCAATGAATTTGAGCGACTTGGTTTTGGGATGGCTCGCAAATTTGGGGAACACGCTGGCGAGCGTTTGCCCGGCGTTTTGACGCGAGGTAACGGCGACCAATTCCGCGTGCGGATGGTTCAACAACAGTTTTACCAACTCTTCGCCGGAATACCCGGACGCACCAACAATGGCGACTTTTTTCATAACTCTTAGCTTTCAGCTATCATCAGCGTTCAGCCAGAAAACTGGCGACTGCGGAAAGCTGACGACTGACAGCTCTCCAATAAAAAACCCCGCCGGATTGAACCAGCGGGGTTTGGAAATATCCAGAGCGATTAACGCTTGCTGAACTGGAAACGCTTGCGCGCACCCGGCTGGCCGTACTTCTTGCGTTCCTTGGCGCGGGAATCCCGCGTGAGGAAACCCTCGGCTTTAAGAGCAGGGCGGAGGTTCACGTCGAACTCAAGCAACGCACGAGCGATACCGTGGCGAACCGCACCGGCTTGGCCGTTCGGGCCGCCACCAGTGACGTTTACGCGCACGTCAAGCTTGTCGGTCGTGCCAGTGATGGTCAACGGACCGGAAACTGTGGAGCGCAGTGTTTCGAGCGGGAAATAATTATCGAACGCGCGACCATTAACGGTGATCTTGCCGCTGCCGGTTGCGATGCGAACACGGGCAACAGCGGTTTTCCGCCGACCGGTGCCGAGAAATTCAGGAGTCTTGGTTGCCATCTTTATTCAGAGTTGAAATTAGTTTGCGGCTTTGAGTGCGACCGGCTTTTGCGCCGCGTGATCGTGCTTCGGACCTTTGTAGACTTTAAGCTTGGTCAATAACACGCGACCAAGACGATTCTTGGGAATCATACCTTTGACGGCGTGAGTGATGAGATGCTCGGGCTTTCCAGCGCGCAAGCGTTCCACGGTGGTATATTTTTCGCCGCCCTTCCAACCGGAATAGCTCATGTATTCCTTGGCGGTTTCTTTCTTGCCGGTGACCTTGACCTTCTCGGCGTTGATGACGACAACAAAGTCGCCAGCGTCGAGGTGCGCAGTATAGATCGGCTTGTTCTTCCCGCGCAAAATATCGGCTACCTGCACAGCCAACCGGCCCAAAATAGCGCCATCGGCATCTATTACGTGCCACTTGCGTTCGTCCAAATTAACTTTCGGCAAATGCGTTTTCATGTATTTCCCATCAAAGGGACGCAGACGTTAGCAAATGAGCGTTTGAAGTCAACAGGTCTTTCAGGTGGGTCTTTCAGGTGTGTTCCAGAACAAAAAATCCAGATGAAATCCGAACGCCGTTGACTTGGTTTTTACACATGCCAAACATCTGGAACAATCTGGAACATGAATGGAATCTTCCGATGCACTTAAATACATCACTGCTTTCTGCGTCATGTTCAGTGTATTGAATGCATTGAAATTTCAGAATCGGACTATGACTGATGTTTTCACAACAGTGTTTTGCGCCGCGCGCATCCAAGCTTCCCAGGTGAAGAGGGTTGTGAATTGTATTTCTCTGAGCGCGATTCTCTTTCTGTCTGGCTGCGCCAGTACGCCCAAGTATCGTGTCACATTGACCGGCGACATCATGGTGGACGGGCCAAGGATGATTGCGGAAGGGCCGCCGCGTGATCGCGTCCTGTGGCAATACCGCACCGCCTCCGCTGCCATGCGGCGCGGGCAGTTCGACATCGCCAAGCCGCTGCTGGATGATGCGTTGCTCACGCTCGGCGGCGTTTATGGCAAAGATGCCGAGGCGCGGAAGGCACGCGGGTTGTTCAACAAGGACGCGCGCAAGACCTTCATCGGCGAACCCTACGAGCGCAGCATGGCTTATTTTTATCGCGGCGTGCTTTATTGGCGCGACGGTGAACTGGACAACGCCCGCGCCTGTTTCCGCAGTGCCGAGTTCGAGGACAGCGACGCCGAGAACGCCGAATACAAAGGCGACTGGGTCTTACCCGATTATCTCGACGGCCTCGCTACGACCAAGCTCGCAGGCGATGGTTCGGATGCTTTCAAGCGTGCGAAGTCCGTCGCGAAGAACATCAATCTCCCAGACTACAATCCGCAGGCTAACGTGTTGTTCATCCTCGAATACGGGCCCGGCCCAGAAAAATACGGCGGCGGACAATATGACGAGATGTTGCGTTTCCGCACGCGCGGTTCGCCGGTGTTGTCCGCGCAGATCAAGACGGGTTTGATCAATCTGCCCGTCGCGCCGTGCGACGATCTGAATTTCCAAGCGACAACGCGTGGTGGTCGCGTCATGGATCATGTGCTGGCGAACAAGGCTGTGTTCAAGGGCACGACGGATACGATCGGCGACGTGGGTATTATGAGCGGGGCGATCATCGCGAGCGGGCCACGATCCCGCCATAGTCACAATGACGAAATCGGTCTTGGTCTGATTGCCGCCGGTTTGATCGCCAAGGGTTTCTCCGCTGCCACCACGCCGGAAGCAGACATTCGCACTTGGGATAATTTGCCGCAGTTCATCAGCTTCGCCGCATTGAAGATGTCGCCGGGTGAACACGTCGTTACTGTGGAGTTCAACGATGCGAGCGGCAGTGCCAATCCCAAATTGACCAAAACGATCACCGTGAACGTGCCCGCTGACCGGGACAAGGTCGTCTTTGTCAGCGACAGTTCCACAACACCGCAAACACAATGAAAACGAAACTCATCCTCCTAGCCTCAATCACAGTCACGCTCATCGCCGTCGGTTGCAAAAGCACTTACGACAAAGGCCCGTATCTGCCCGGCCAATCCAAGACGCCTGACTACGAAAACACCGAGCGCTTCGTGCTGCTTGATCCCGGCGTGCAATACACGATCACCTGCTCTGGCATCCACGAGCGTGCGCTGGAAGATGGCCGCATCGAGATCACCGCACAGATCCGCAATCGTGAGAATCGCCGCGTCGAAGTACAGGCGAATTGCGTGTTCAAGGACGCCGCAGGCGTCAGCACGAATGACGAGACGCCCTTCCAGACCGTGATCCTCACGGAGAACGCGACCGAGCAGGTGAAATTTGTTTCTGCAAATAATCTGGCGAAGAAATACACCATCCGCGTGCGTCAAGCGCGGTGATGGATTGAACGTTCTGGCCTAGAGAGACTCCTGAGGGAGCGCGGCGCATTGCTCCGCGCTCCGTCACTGTATTGCGTGAGCCGCATGAAGGCCGATAAAAACTACTACATGGATTCGGCTTGGCCGTCCCCACCTCGCAAACCGAGTCTGGGTTCACCTAGCGCGAAATCACGGCTGCAACCACGAGCTACGCGGGAAGTGTAAAAAACCCGCGCGACTGATGCGGGAGAAAATCCTCTCAGCAAAAACGACTATTTCCTCGCCGCCGCACTTTGCCCGTGAGCGTCCAAGCCTTCCATTTCCGAAAGTTTCTTCACCGCAGGCAATGCCTTCTTCAGGGCGGCGCGGGAATATTCCACAACGCTCGTGCGGCGTTGAAATTGATCCACGGTCAGACCGGCGAAGGATGCACCTGCGCCATCAGTCGGCAGGACGTGGCTGGGACCAGCGACGTAATCACCCAGCACAGTGGGAGAATAATTGCCGAGGAAGATGGCCCCGGCGGTAACGATCTCCCGGCTGATTTTTCCAGCGGAGCGCATGAGGACTTCACAATGCTCCGGCGCGATCTGATTCGTCAGCGCGACGCCATCGGCAATGCTCTTCACCTGGATGAGCCAGACATTGCGATCCAACACGCGTTGGATAAGTGCGCGGCGCGCGAGCTTGGGTAATTGTTTTGCGATCTCTCTTTGCACGGCCTTGAGAACGTTGCCGGACGTCGTCACCAGCCAGACGCGCTCGTGACCAGAGCCGTGTTCCGCCTGAGCAAGCATGTCGGCGGCGGCGAACTTCGGGTTGGCGCTGTCGTCGCCCAGAATCAGCACATCGCTCGGCCCGGCGAGCAGATCAATCGCAACGCGACCGACGAGCAATCGTTTTGCCATGCTGACGTAGGCGTTGCCGGGGCCGAAAATCTTCTGCACGCGACGAATCGTCTTCGTTCCATATGCCATCGCAGCCACGGCTTGAGCGCCGCCGATGCGATAAATCTCTGTGGCCCCAGCCGCCCGCGCGGCGAAGAGGATTGCGGGATTGATCGAGCCATCCTTGCCGCAGGGCGTACAGACGACGATTTCTTTGCAGCCCGCGACTTTGGCGAGCGTGATGGTCATCAACGCCGTGGAAACCAACGGCGCAGTGCCGCCGGGGATGTAAATGCCGACGCGTTGGAACGCATCAAACTTCTCGCCCACCACCGCACCGTGGGAATTTTCAGTCCACCAATCTTTGCGGAGAGATGTCTTGGCGAAGGCCGCGATGTTCGCCTCGGCTTCCGTCACGGCGGCGCGGAGCGAGTCGTCGGCCTTGAGCGATGCAGCGAGAAGTTCTTCCTTGGTGACAGCGAGTTGGCTGGTGGAAAGTTTTGCGCCGTCGAAACGTTCGGTCAAATCCAGCACGGCGGCGTCACCGCGCGCAGCGACGTCGGTGAGGATGGCGCGGGTGCGTTGCTCGATGGCGGGATCAAACAGACTGGAGGATGCGGCGACTTGGGCGAGTTGTGCTGTGAAATTTTTGTCCGTGTAACGAATCACTTTCATGCTGCGAGCCTACGACAAAACAGACAGTGGTGAAAGAATGAAGAAATCACGATGCGTACGGCAGCCGTATGAGTTGCCACGCTACTACCGCCTGAATGTGGCATTCGGGGGGCAGTGTCAGTCACTCCACAAAACGAAAAGGCCGCACACCAAACTTTGTTTCAGATGCGCCACAGTTTGGTTGGATTTGAAATTGCAGACGATCACGTTGCACAGATCGCCGATGACGGCGTTCGCAGTGGCGGGGTCTTTCATGTCAGTTGGCGAAAGAGGAGAAGTCAAATCGGCCACATGTGTGCCTCCTCTCGAAATTGCGCCTTGGCGTCCACGATCAGAGTGGTTGCGACATCGAGCTTCGGATGAGTGATCCCCAACAAGTGCGTCAGGGCCTTTATCGTCTCGAGTTCGATGATATAACCTTCCGGCTTTCCAAGTCTGGCGGCGTTGGCGATCAACCCAGACAGTTTGATGAGCGCCAGTTTTTGATCCGTCGCCGTTTCAATTCTGCCCAGAGGATTGGCGTAATGCAGGATGACATGACAGGCTTGCGGCGGGAAACTCCAGCGGCGGGCCACAAGCGCGCCGATCAATGGATGCGCAAAGCCGATCTGCTCCTTTTCTGCCGTCACATAGTCCGTGCCCGTCTCGCGAATCTGTCGCAGGATGGCCGGGTAAGCCGCGCGTGTCTCCTGATTGGCAAGCATGACGAACTGGCCGAGGCGATGGAGCAGGCCGATTGTAAAAAGTTCTTCCGCCGATTGGGGCGCGACCGTCGAGGCCAGTTTCCGGGCGATCATCGCCGTGGCGATGGAATGTTCCCAGACAAGTTTGTCAACGGCGTCGCGGCGCAACACTCCTCTCAGCGACGTAGCCAGCACCAAGGAGCGAAGTTTTGAAAAGCCGATGGTTGTGACCGCCTGCATGGCAGAGGTGACCTTGCCTGCCTGTGCGAACAAAGTAGAGTTGGCCAGTTTCAGGAGTGCTGCCACCAGCATCGGGTCAGCGGACACGGCATCTACCAATCTCCGGGCATCAGCGTCGGCATCATCAAGCAACTCCAGCAACTGGATCACCGCATGTGGCAACGAAGGAACCTTGTCAGCATAAGCCACTATCTTCTCGTAAGAGACAGACGCGGCGAAGCGACTCTCATATTCGAGAAGGCTGGCATTCTCGGTCGTCATACTATTTTCAAGTGTCAGTCTTTGATGTGACGGGATTCAGCCGTTCGCGATCGCTGTTGTCGGTGAGCCGTTTGTATTTGTTATACGATGATGATCGAATTCACGGTTTGCCAAGCAGTGCCAGTGCCATGCGCTGGAAATCTTTTTTACGCTCAAAAACGGATTCACGACGAGGAAGCTGGGGCGAAGTCGGCAAAGATTGCCGGGTTGTGACGTGTGGCCGGAAAAGAATTCCATGTTCAACAGTTGTCAACCGCGCAAGATTTTACCCTGATCTGGCAAGGGCGCTCGCACTGTGGGGTATGACTGGAAGTGCTGCTCGATTGTAGCGGGAGGCATCCTTGCCTGCCGTAGAGCCGGGCTTCCAGCCCGGCGGAAAGGCATGGATTGACGTGATCCGTTGGTAAAACAGAATGCGTCACGAGACAATAACGCGAATTCCGGGCGGCAAGGATGCACGCCCTCTACGGCAACCAAGGATGCCTCCCGCTACAATCGAGCGGCAGTTTCAGCCACATCCCGCACTGCGACGTCCGTTCGATTTGCCATCCTCCATCTTCAACCTTCTATCCTTCAGAGGCAGGAGGGTAGGTGTTCACCCCACTTGCGAAGGGCTAAACAGTCTGGAAAGGTTCACCGCACAGACACGCACGTCGCCACCATGGATTCATAAAAAGAAGCAACGGCAAACCATGAAAAAAACCCTGCTGATCCTCCTGTTAAACTGCGTTGGGGCTTTTGCTCAACCAGCCACGGTCACCACCAATATCATTACGGCGCATCCCGCTTTCCGCATCGTCAATGGACAACTCTACAACACGGAGTTGAGCACCAACTTTGCAACCCTTGAAGGCCGGTGCATTGCTGTTCTCAGCAACGGCGTGATCGCTCAACGGATTGAGATCCAAACCTATCAAGAGCCTGCAACCAATGCCGCTCAAGTGGCCCTCGCTGTCGCTGGCATTCCCGCCCCGGTGATCAAAGCGGAATATGTCCCAGGCAAAAAATTCTTCATTCGCAATTATCCAGACCAACCGCTGGCCGAGATCGGCAGCCCCGTCCTGGTGCGCGCCATGCGCGACGGCGTTTTCACGTACGAATCAGAAATCATGGAGCTTTGGGATTACGGCACGCCCAACAAGGTTGCCGTGGTGATCACTACTGGCGTTTCCACCAACGCATTGAAATCCGGCATCATCAAATAATCGGAATCGCCCGGCCTGCCAAAACCCCATGAAGGCGGACCAGCTAACTCCCGGCGACTATTTTCCAACTGCCACCTAACACCGTTGCTTTACGTGGCGACCGCCGCGAATCTATTTCATGCCACACGCCAAGTTTCGGGTAAGCGCTGTCCCAACGCATACGCCCCCGGAAGTTTTTTGTGCAAGGCGGGGTGCTCCCGCTTGAGCCACGAGGAGGTCCAGCAGATGCACGTCCATCGGAAGCTTGAGCACGTGCCTGGTGGCTGGTTGAGGGGGTGAATTGAGGTGAGTTACCGGTTGCGTCGCCGCAACCGCCAGAGTAGAAACAACAGTGTCGGTATTCATCGGGGCAGACAATGTGGAACGTTCGTGCGCCCCGTGTCTGCCCTCATGTTTTCTCTACGGCAACCAAGCTTGGTCGCCGCTACTCAGCGGCAGTTTCAGTCACGCCGGTAATGATTCGGCGATTGACAGACAGACGACAGATGATTTTACTTTCGCCCTCTTATTTACAGTCAGTTTGGAATTAGGAAATTTTGTCGGTTTCAGTTTGAACAACAGTTGACCAAATCATGCAGGCATCAGCTCATACAGAGGCACACGCACATACGCACGACGCTCATCATCATGAACCGGGCTTCTTGCAGAAGTATGTTTTCTCCACCGATCACAAAGTCATCGGCATCCAATACGGCCTGACAGCGTTGGGTTTCCTGCTGTTCGGCTTCTGCCTGATGCTTTGTATGCGCTGGCAGATCGCGCATCCGGGTCAACCCATCCCGATCATCGGACACTTGCTGGGCGGATTGTTGAAGTTCCCGGACGGATCGGCCATGGCTGCGGGCGGTGCGATGTCGCCCGATGTCTATAACATCTTCGGCGCGATGCATGGCAATATCATGGTGTTTTTGGCGGTAGTGCCGCTGGCGTTCGGTGCGTTCGGCAATTACGTCGTCCCGCTCCAGATCGGTGCGCCGGACATGGCGTTTCCCCGCGTCAACATGGCGAGTTACCAGTTCTATCTGCTGGGCGGCCTCACATGGTTCGCGAGTATTTTCATTCCGGGCAGCGCGGCTCAAGCGGGCTGGACTTCCTATTCGCCTCTCGCTTCCACGATCGCGTCGCACGGTCAGGCGTTCTTGCTGATCGGGCTCGTGTTGTTGATCACCTCGTCGCTGTTGGGCGCGGTGAACTTCATCGCCACGATCATCCAGCTTCGCGCGCCGGGCATGACGTGGATGCGGTTGCCGTTCTTTGTGTGGGCGCAGTTTGTGACGGGCTTTCTGTTGTTGCTGGCGTTCCCGCCGCTGGAAGCCGCTGGCGTGATGCAGCTCATGGACAATCTTTTCGGAACGAGCTTCTTTCTGCCGACGGGTCTTGCTGTGGGTGGGAAAATTGCGGAGATCAGCGGTGGTGGCAGTCCGTTGCTCTGGCAACATCTGTTCTGGTTCCTGGGCCATCCCGAGGTGTACGTGTTGATCCTGCCAGCGATGGGTATTGTTTCTGAAATCATCGCTTGCAACACACGCAAGGCTCTCTGGGGTTACAAGTCGCTCGTGTATTCTGTGCTGGCGATCGGGTTCATCTCTTTCATCGTCTGGGCGCATCACATGTATCTGACGGGCATGGGCACGAAGATTTCCGCGTTCTTCCAGACGACGACGATGATCATTTCGATCCCGTCCATCATCATTCTGACGTGCTTGTTCATCTCGCTTTGGGGTGGCTCGATCCGCTTCAACACTCCGATGCTTTTTGCGTTGGCGTTTTTGCCGATGTTCGGCATCGGGGGTCTTACGGGGTTGCCTCTGGGTTTTGCGGCGGCGGACTTGCACCTGCATGACACGTATTACGTCATCGCGCATTTCCATTACGTCGTCGCGCCGGGAACGATCTTCGCTTTGTTTGCGGGGATTTATTATTGGTTTCCAAAGATGACGGGGCGCATGATGAGCGAATTTTGGGGCAAGGTTCACTTCTGGGGATCGTTCATCTTCATGAATCTGATTTTCCAACCGATGTTCCTTCAGGGCATGGCTGGAATGATCCGTCGTATGGCGGATGGTGGGCTTCAATATGCCCAGAAGGGTGATCCAAAACTGATCGGAGGCTTGGATAAGGTGTATTACGATTTGCACACGCTCATCCTTTGGGCGGCGGTGGGATTGGCTGTCTGCCAGATTCCATTCATCATCAATCTTTTCTTGAGCATCTATAAAGGCAAGAAAGTCACAAGCGACAATCCGTGGGAAGCCACCACGCTCGAATGGCAGACACCTACTCCTCCGCCGCATGGCAACTTTACCAAAGAACCAACGGTTCATCGCGGCCCGTACGATTATAGCCTGCCCGGTGCAGCGAAAGATTTCACGCCGCAGAATCAGCCTTGATTTAGAAACTCGATCACATGGAAATCCCATATACATCCAAACCACGTCCCGATACGGGCATCTACAACTCCAAGGTTGGCATCTGGCTGTTCTTGGCGTCGGAAGTCATGCTCTTCGGCGCGCTGTTCTCCTCTTACATCCTGCTGCGCGTCGGCGCGGGCGAAGGCACATGGCCGCATGGCTTGTTGAGCATCCCCATCGGCACGTTCAACACCTTCGTGCTGATCACCTCATCCGTGACGGTGGTGCTCGGTTGGGCGTCGTTACAGGTCGGCAACTTTGGTCGCTATAAGGTTTATCAAGCCATCACCATCCTCTGCGCGCTCGGCTTCTTGGGCATCAAATCATTCGAGTATCGAGACAAGTTCAAGCACTACGAAGTCTGGTTGAAGAATCCCATCACCGTGCATCAGGGCGGCAAAGAGGTGAAGACCGACCGCTTGCTCGGCCACATCGAATATCAGGGACATCATCCGTATTTTTGGAACACCAGACGCCTCGCGGGATCCCCTGAAATCAAAGATAAAGACGGCGTAGTCGTTCATGCGGCTGTCCCTGCGGTCGAGTCGTTCAAGTTCCAGCCCGATCCGATCCACTACACGATGACGCCGAAGGAAATGGCTCACGCCAAGAAGGAATCCGCCGGTCATCCGCATCAGGACATCGAGATCAAATCCTCCGACGTGAAACGTCTCTCGGCATTCGTGCCCTCGCACAGCACATTTTTCGCGATTTATTTCACACTCACCGCGCTGCACGGCTTGCACGTCTTGGGCGGCGCCCTCGTCATCTTCTACATCTGGGGTCCAGGTGCGAAGATGTGGAAGACTGATCCGACCCGTTACATGAACCGCGTGGAAGTGTCCGGCCTGTTCTGGCACTTCGTTGACCTCGTCTGGATTTTCTTGTTCCCGATCATCTACCTCCTCTGAACCTATGAGCGATCATTCCCATTCCCACTCTCACGACGAAGCGCACGGCCATTCGCCTGAAGAAGTGGCCAAGCACAAGAAGGTGTACATCGCCGTCTTCATCGCGCTGCTCGTCGGCACGGTGGTGACGGTGGCGTTGAACTACATGCACTTTGACAGCAAGGCACTGACGATCGCCATCGCGTTGTTCGTAGCCACCATCAAGGCGACCCTTGTGGCGTGCTACTTCATGCACTTGATCTCCGAGAAGAAGATGATCTACGTCATTCTCGGCTTCACGACGATCCTTGTCATCGCGTTGATGGTGCTGACATTGACATCATACGCTGGTTTCCCCAACGGTACCGTGACCCACTGAACCGCCTATGTCACTCAAAGCCTTTCATCTCATCTTTATCACCGCCGCGAGCCTGCTCGCCTTTGGTCTGGGTTGGTGGATGCTCCGCGCCTACGCGGACTCTGGGATGAAGGAGGATCAAGTCTATGGCGTGACATCCATCGGCATTGGCGTCGCGTTGCTGGTGTATGAAGTGTTCTTCATCAAGAAACTCAAAAACGTGAGCTATCTGTGAGTGCCGCCAAGAAAACAATCTTGCTCGCTGCGTTGATCGCCTGTGCGACAGCTCCGTCCGCGCTCGCGTGTGCCACATGCTATGGAGCATCCGACTCCCCGCTCGCTCAAGGCATGAACTGGGGCATCATGGTGCTGCTCGGCTTCATCGGCGCGGTATTGGTGGGCGTTTCCTCCTTTTTCGTTTATATCGTGCGGCGCGCCTCGGCCATGGAAGCGTTGGCAGCCCAAAATAATTCAACTGAGACAAAACAATGATCGAATCCCTGATCGCATTCTTCAGCAAAGTCCTTCACCTACCCGTGCTCGCCTCGGAAAACGGCAAGCCCGTGGACGAACTCATCATCTACATCCATTGGCTGATGATCGCGCTCTTCGTCGGTTGGTTCGCCTATTTCGTGTATTGCCTCTGGCGTTTCCGCGCCAGCAAAAATCCCAAGGCCGACCATATCGGCGCACGCAGCCATGCATCAAGCTGGATTGAACTCTTCGTCGCAGGCATCGAGGTCGTCATCTTGGTCGGCTTCGCCATCCCTATGTGGACACGCGCCAACGATGTCACCCGGCTTCCAGGCAAAGATAAGGCCGTGGAGATACAAGTCGTGGCCCAGCAATTCGGCTGGAACGCTCGCTACACCGGCAAGGACGGCAAGTTTGGTGCACAAGCCATGAATCTGGTCAAAGAATCCAACCTGTTCGGCATTGATCCCAACGACGAAAAAGGTAAGGACGATGTGACTGTGTACAACGACCTCCATGTGCCCGTGGGCGTGCCTGTGATCGCCTACATCAGTTCCAAGGACGTGATCCACTCGTTTAAGATCATCGCCATGCGTGTGACTCAGGATGCTATTCCTGGAATGAGGATTCCGTGCTGGTTCAAAGCCAACAAAGAAGGCCGCTACCAGATCAACTGCGCGCAACTCTGTGGCAACGGCCACTCCAGCATGTCTGGCGGATTCGTCACCGTCGAGAGTCAGGAAGAATACGATAAATGGCTTGCCTCCAAAGCGGGCGGTTCGACGAGCTTTGAGTAAACCAGGGGGATGTTTCCACGTTGAAAACTGGAGCCAGTGGTCAGGATTGAACTGACGACCTACGGTTTACGAATCCATCCAAGCCATTTCGCGACGGATACACAAACCTGCGTTTTAACCGCATAAACAAAGGCTGAAATCGCACTTTTACTTTTTGTCGAAACTGTCGCTATAACGCATGGTTTTGCAAATCTGGTGTTGCACTCTGTTGCACTAAAAAAATGAAAACCAACTCTTGAAAACGAACCCTGAAAAAAAGCGAAGTTGAATAGACGAACGAATTAACTCCGTATCCCAACTGAGCCAAACGCACCTTGCCGAGTTTTTTCGTTCAATCGTTCTACACCCAGAGACAATGCAGCTTCGATAGTTACGCGGACGCG
>JANPGI010000189.1:0-6121 GCA_031423875.1 Verrucomicrobiota bacterium
AGTTCCTGACGGATGCAGCGCGGCTGGTCTCCGCGACACAGCCGCTCTCCGTCACATTCGTGACCGCCACTTCGGGTGACACCCCTATAACTCGTGCTGCTTGGCGCATTAATCGGAACGACGCGATTGGAAAGCTGAACTTCGGTCCAAGGGTTCAATGCTGCGACTGAAAACGAACCAATGCGGCTAACACATTTTAAGAGTAAGTTGAAATCGGGTGGATATCAGAAAGGCTCTTTCTCCTGACTGATGCTCCAACCGTCGGACGGTATCAGATCCCGATTTTCCAATCCAATTGGATTCGTGACAACGATCCCACATCCGCCGGCCAGAGGCGGAACATCACGTATTCGGGGTTGACGATTTGGAATCGGTGACCACACTTCCAGCCGCTGATTCGATGAAGACATTTCTTTTCATTTGCACGGGCAACATTTGTCGCAGTCCTATGGCCGAGGCGTTGTTCCGCCACGCCACGCAGGGGCGCAGTGATTATCGCGCCATCTCCGCCGGGTTGGGCGCGATTGATGGTCAGCCGCCGAGTGTTTATTCCGTGCAGGCCATGAAGGAGATCGGTGTGGACATCGCCCGCCAACGCAGCCACATGCTCACTGCGCAGATGGTCAAGGAAGCAGATTACATCCTCGGCATGACGCACAGCCATGTGGATACGGTGATGTTGCTTTATCCGCAAGCGGCTGAAAAAACTTTCCTTCTGCGCGAGTTCGACGACACGTTGGATACATTCGAGAAAGACATCAGCGATCCCATCGGCGGTTCGTACGATGTGTATTTGAACTGTCGCGATCAGATCGAGCAGGGCATCGCATCGCTCGTGCGTTTCATCGAGCAGGGCGAGACGAACGTGATGATCCGTGCCGTTGCTGCCGGACAGACGGCGCGTGTCGCCATTGGTGCAGACCACGGTGGATTTGAGTTGAAAGAGGCGCTTAAAAAATATCTGCGTGAACGCGGTGTCAGCTTCAATGATTTTGGAACGCACCACGGAACGGAGTCGGTGGATTATCCCGACTACGCGCTGCTCGTGGCGAACAGCGTGGCGGAACACAAATCAGAAGTTGGCTTGCTCGTTTGCACCACGGGTATCGGCATGTGCATCACCGCGAACAAGGTTCAAGGCGTGCGCGCTGCGATGGTTTCTGATGCGGAATCGGCGTTGCTCACGCGGAGACACAATGATGCGAACGTGCTTTGCCTTTCAGGAAAATTCACGCCGCCTCATCTGGCCAAGCAGATTCTCGATAACTTTCTCAACACTGTATTTGAAGGCGGCCGTCACGAGCGCCGCGTTCTCAAGATGGAACCAACAATGACATCCCCTGAACTCAAACTGAACCGCGTGGACAGCGAGATCGCCAGCGCCATCGAACACGAACGCCTGCGTCAGCAGGAGAACATCGAACTCATCGCCAGCGAAAACTTCACCAGCCCTGCGGTGATGGAAGCGCAAGGCTCGGTGCTCACGAATAAGTACGCCGAAGGCTATCCCAAGAAGCGTTGGTATGGCGGTTGTGAAAACGTGGACGTGGTCGAGCAGCTCGCCATTGATCGTGCAAAGAAATTGTTCGGAGCAGAACACGCTAACGTGCAGCCGCATTCCGGCAGTGGCGCAAACATGGCCGTCTATTTTGCGTTCCTCAAACCCGGCGACAAGTTGCTCACGATGGATTTGAGTCACGGCGGACATTTGACACACGGCAACAAAGCGAACTTCTCCGGCAAGTTCTTCGAGATCGTCCACTACGGCGTTCGCAAGGAAGACGAGCGGATTGATTACGATCAACTCGCGACGATGGCGCGTGAACATAAACCGAAGATGATCACTGTGGGCGCGAGCGCGTATCCGCGCGTGATTGATTTCAAGCGCATGGGCGAGATCGCGCGTGAAGTCGGGGCGATGTTGCTCGCGGACATCGCGCACATCGCCGGGCTTGTGGCGTCGGGCGTTCATCCCAGCCCGATGGAACATGCGGATTTTGTCACGACCACAACGCACAAGACTTTGCGCGGGCCGCGCGGCGGATTGATCCTTACGCGCGAAAAGTACGCCAAGGAGATTGATTCGCAGGTGTTCCCAGGCATTCAAGGCGGGCCGCTTATGCACGTCATCGCGGGCAAAGCGGTTTGTTTCCACGAAGCAGCGCAACCGGCTTTCAAGACGTATCAACAACAGATCGTGAAGAACGCGGCGGCGCTGGCTGATGGAATGAAGCGCAATGGCTTCCGCCTCATCAGCGGCGGTACGGACAATCATCTCATGCTCGTGGACGTGGGCGCGAAGAATTTGACGGGTAAGGATTGCCAGATTGCGCTTGATGACGCAGGCATCACGACGAATAAAAACACGATTCCGTTCGAGACGCGTTCGCCATTCCAAGCTAGTGGCATCCGCCTCGGCACACCGGCCAGCACAACGCGCGGCATGAAGGAAGCCGAGATGGCCGCCATCGCAGATATGATCAGCGAAGTGTTGCTGGACATTAAAAACTTGGATGGCATCGCGAACGTCCGCCGTCGTGTGCGTGAATTGACCGCGCGTTTCCCGCTGCCTTACTGAGCAGCGAGAGTTTTCAAGAACCGCTGATCTGCCGCCGGATGAATGGCAAGGTCAGCGGTTTTATCTTTTCCAACACGCTCTCAACCAAATTCCAGTTGTTAAACAGTGGAACGGGTCGCGCGAAGGACGCGAAGGCGGCGAAGGGATGAAATGATTTCCATTACTGATGGGGATCGACGTCTATTCACCCTTTGATGCTCGTAATGCAGAACTCCAATCTTCTTGTTTCACTTCGTTACCTTCGCGTCCTTCGCGCGACTCATCAGGTTTCAACTGCATGGATTTGGTTAAGGTTGCTTGGCTGCTGCGACGTTTTCGGAAAGGTCAGAGCCGACTTATGTCGGCCCCTACATATATTTAGCGGCTTAACGTCTGCGCGCGTTCTGGATGATCTGGTTGAGGCGTTGGCCTTCGATGTCGGTCTTGATCTGCACCCACACAGGGAAGTGATCGGAGAGCTGGAAGCTGAATTGATCCCGTGTGTAGTTTTCGACGGGAAACAATTCTTTGATGTGGTCGTCGTTGATGAAGAAATCCAGTGTGCCGCCAGATTTGCTGAAGCGTTGTTTCATGGTGGGCAGATGCAGGATTTGATCGTAGCGCGCGTCTTTGCCGAGGTTTGAACCTGCGAGGGCTTGGTCGCCGGATTTGAGGTTGGCAAGTGATTCAGGAATCTGAAGGCCGCGGCTTGTAAGGGCGTTGAAGAGTTTGTCGTTGATCTTGGGGATGTTGAAGTCGCCCATGACGATGAGGTCTCGGTCTTCGACGGTTTTGGATTTGACGCGTACATCAATCCAATCCGCGAGCATCTGCAATTCGGCTTGGCGACCTTTGAGGCTATCGCCCCAGCGCGTGTGGGTGGCGAGCGCGAGGAAGTCAAAGTTACCCGCGCGGAACGAGCAGAGGTAGGGGGCGCGCCAGAAGGATTGTTTGGCAAGGTATTCGGTGGCGGTCTTATGGCGTGGCGCATCTACTTCAGCGGCGAGGCCGTTAAAGGTGACTGCGCGGCGGTCGTAGAGGAACGCGGTGCGTTCACCGTTGCCACCGTCATCGTTTATCCAGTCGGAGTACACGACATGCCAGCTTGGGCCGAGGATGGGCAACACGCGCCCGAGATCGGCAAGGGCATCACGCAATTCGACGAGCCCGATAAGGTCGAACTGGC
This sequence comes from Verrucomicrobiota bacterium, assembly GCA_031423875.1. Classification (GTDB taxonomy): domain Bacteria; phylum Verrucomicrobiota; class Verrucomicrobiia; order Limisphaerales; family JADLHS01; genus JADLHS01. The sequence continues at coordinate 3,744 of JANPGI010000189.1, forward strand.
CGAGTATCTCAGCGATGTAATGGATGGCAGCGTCTGTGCGCGGAGATTTGCCGAATTCACGGATGTTCCAGATGGCGACATTGATGGTTTCGTCGAGCTTGGAGGATGGGATTTTGGCGGCATCAATACGCTTCTTGAGAGCGAGCAGACCTTTGGCGAGTTGTGGAGAGACTTTTCCGTGGTGCATGAGTGGAGTTAAGTGACAAGCGAAGAGGGTGTCAACGATTGCTGCTTTTGTTTGTCAGGAGGCGTGGTGGGGACGAGGTATGTCACCGTCAGGATGTGGAAAAAATGGATCATTATGTAAGAAAACCCTTGCAGTTTTTTGACCGTCGGGAGATAACAGTTCTAATTGGAATCGGATTCGATAAAAACTAACAACTGTATGACTAATTCCCTGAAAAAAACTGCGGCGATTATAGGAGTCAGCGTTTGCGTAATCTCAGCGCAAGCAACCGTCCTGCTCAATGAAACATTTACCTATGCTGATGGAGCATTGACCAACGTGGCACCTGCAAACTGGTTCTACCACAGCGGTAGTGGTGGGGCAGCGAATACGCTAAATGCAGTCGGAGGGCAGGCATTCATCAATCAAGGCGATATTGTCACCGGTCGGGATGATTACAACAGTCCGTTATCTTCCACTTTTAACCCCACTACGGATAACACTTCAAAAATATACACATCCTTTGAGGTCACTTTCAATGCGCTGCCATTTAATGGAGGGACATGGACGAATGGTTCGTATTTTGCGCATTTGAAGTCCTCAGCAGCCAATGAGTTTTATGCGCGTATCGGAGCTTCGACTAACGGAGCAGCTTCTGGAACATTTCGGTTGGCAATAGCTAATGAGACCGGTTGGGGTGCTACAACGCCGCCTACGTACCTGCCGACTGACTTGAGTCTTGGCACGACTTACCGTGTCGTTTCACTTTTGGATCTGCTTACCGACAAATCAACTCTTTGGGTAAACCCGGTTCTCGAATCCGATCCGAGCGTGACAGCGTCAGACGCAATCACTTACGCAGCAGGCTCCATCAACGCTTACGCTTTGCGCCAAGGCACAAGCGGGTCAAGTGCAAACCAAGGCGGGCCCGGAGCTATCCTTTTGGATAATTTGGTAGTTGGTACATCATTCTTTGACGTAGTTCCTGAACCTTCCGCATTTGCATTGGCTGGCGTGGGAATGTTGATTCTTGCAGGCTATCGCCGCCGTAACTGATCGTTGCTTCCTTTTTCAAAGGCGCAGACTTAGGTCTGCGCCTTTTTGTTTTCCGATTGGCCTCTGTGAAAGTGGATGCCGTGCATAATTCCCAAGTAAATCTGCAAGCTTTACACTTTGAGAAAAGATTGAGACGAATAGACTTTTAGCATGAATTCCAAATTAGCTTCGTCCTTGGTGTCATTGGCTGTCATGTCGGTGTTGATAGGTTGTCATTCAAACAAAAACAACGTAGCTCAAAGCCAATCCTCGGACCCTTGGCAGAACGCAGAGCGTATTGTCGCTCGCATCAAACCGCCTGTATTTCCTGCCCGTGATTTTGAGGTGACCAAGTTTGGAGCAGTTGCCGGTGGCGAGGCGGATTGCACAGTGGCGTTTCGATCTGCCATCCAAGCGTGCCATGATGCAGGTGGCGGACGCGTGGTTGTGCCTGCGGGCATCTTTCTGAGCGGACCGATCCACCTCAAGAGCCGGGTCAACCTGCATTTGAGCGATGGTGCAACGATCCGGTTCACGACGAACACAGCGGCGTACATGCCTGTGGTCTTCACCCGGTTTGAATGTATCGAGCTGATGAGCTATTCACCGCCGATCTATGCGTTTGAGCAGACGGATATCGCGATCACAGGCAAAGGCACATTGGACGGGCAGGGCGAGGTCTGGCATCGCTGGATCAAACAATGGGACACAGACATCCGCACATTGGTGGACATGGGGCGACGCGGTGTGCCGGTGAGTGAGCGTGTATTTGGAGAGGGTCATAAACTGCGTCCGAACTTCATCCAACCTGTGCGTTGCCGGAATGTGTTGATAGAAGGTGTGCGCGTGATCAATTCGCCGATGTGGACTTTGAATCCGGTCTATTGCACCAATGTGACCATTCGTGGCGTGACGGTGGAGACGGACGGGCCGAACAGTGATGGTTGTGATCCTGATTCCTGCACGGACGTGTGGATCAAGGATTGTGTGTTCAGCAACGGTGATGATTGCATCGCCGTGAAATCGGGTCGCGATGAAGACGGACGACGGGTGAACATTCCCTGCGAGAACGTGGTGATCCAGGATTGCGTGTTCAAGAACGGACATGGCGGCGTGACGATGGGCAGCGAGACGGCGGGCGGCATCCGGAACGTTTATGCGGAGCGTTGCCATTTCG
>JANPGI010000190.1:0-13878 GCA_031423875.1 Verrucomicrobiota bacterium
GGTGAATTTCTTCGCCCAGAACATGGCGGCTTCCTGATCGGCGATCTCGAACGGCGACGCGTTCGCATTCGGCGGGATGTAAGTTGAAGAAGTCATCGCGAGCGCGAGGACTTGTTCGAGTTCGACAGCCCACTTTTGTTCCCAACCGGGTTCGCCGAGATACGGACAGAAGACAGTGGCGTAGAGACGTTGCGGCGGGAAGTGCCAGACCTTCACGACGAGTTCCCATGCCCAATCAATCGCCTCGCGCTTGAAGTAATCGCCGAAGGACCAGTTGCCTAGCATCTCGAAGAACGTGTGGTGATAGGTGTCAAGGCCGACGTCGTCGAGATCGTTGTGTTTGCCGCCAGCGCGGATGCACTTCTGCGTGTCCGCCGCTCGACCGGGCGTGTAAGGGCATTTGGTCTGGCCAAGAAAGATGGGCACGAACTGATTCATGCCAGCGTTCGTGAACAAAAGGTTCGGCGAATCCGGCATCAGCGAGGACGACGGGACGATGGTGTGTTGCTTCGACTTGAAGAAGTCGAGGAACGACTGGCGGACTTGGGTCGAGGTCATGTTAAAAAGTTACAGGTTGAAAGCTGAAGGTTAAAAGTTTTGTTGCGCGTTAGTCGCAGCGAACCTGCAACCTGCAACTTTCAACCCGCAACCAACGAAATCAGACGAGGAGATTAGCTCAATCCGGCTGCGCGAGGCGAGCCGAAGTTTTGGCGGCTCACGGTTTGTGCAACCGGTAGAACTTGGCGGCGTTTGTGGCAGACAGCGTGATGGGATTGGTCGCGCCGCTGGGAGAGTTCGTCCAGTTGGACGGAGAAAGCACGGAGGTTTGTTGCAACACAAAGCCCGGTGTGGCGGGTGACCACGAAATCGTGACGTTGCCGGGAGTCGCAGGAGCAATCATGAGCGTCGGTGCGCCGATGACTTGGATGGCCGTGGTTAACGCCCAGAAACCGCCGGTGACGGAATACTGACCGTTGGTCATGGGCGTAGTGCTGGCGTCGGGTTGACCAATCGTGCCGCTCACGGAATACACGCCGCCGGTGCTCGTGCTACCGCCACCATCAATGGTGTGCCAGTTAATGGAATATTGTTGCGCGTGGGACGCGGAAGACACCAGCAGCAGCGGGATAATTAATAGATATTTCACTGGATACCTCTCAAGATGCCGTTCGTGAAGGACAGGATGTTGGTGAATCCGCCCGGCACCAGCACGGGCACATTGGTAGTCAGCCCTCCGGTGATGGCATCGGCGGAGATGTTAAACAAACCGGCACCGCTGCCGGTGAAGGTTGGCAGATTGAACAACACGGACAGTGTGCCGGGAGTTGTACCGTTCGCACTGATCAAATCCGCCTTGCCGTCTCCGCTTACATCCGCCCCGATGACTACGTATGGAAGCCCGCCCACGCTCTTAGTGAAGGCCGGCAGGAAAAACCCGCTGCCGTTGTTGGTCACTGCGGTCAGCGTGCCGGGAACGGTGTTGTTCGCGCAGACCAGATCCACTTTGCCGTCTCCATTGAGTTCCACCGCCGAAACTCCGATCGGAGAACTGCCCACGACGACCGGGAGTGGCGCCGAAAAAATCCCGCTGCCGTTGTTCAACAACACCGACAGCGAGCCGTCACCAATATTCGCGCTGATCAAGTCGAGAGAACCATCCCCGTTGACATCCGCTGTCGTGACCGAACGAGGGCTATTGCCGACGCTGTTCGTGGACGCAGAAACAAAACCGCCGCTCCCGTTATTGGTCAACACGGAAAGCGTCCCGCTACTAATGTTATTTGCGCTGATCAAATCCGGCGTGCCATCCCCGTTGATATCCGCCACCACCACGCCAAACGGGTTATTGCCCACCATGTTCGTGGACGCAAACACAAAGCCACCGCTACCATTGTTCGTTAACACCGTCAGGGTGCCAGGCGAGGCATTGCCGTTGGCACTGATCAAGTCTGGCTTGCCGTCACCGTTGATATCCGCTGCGACGACCATTCGTACATTGCCGGTACCGGCGCCCAAGATGTTAGTGGACGCGGAAACAAAGCTGCCATTGCCCAGATTCGTCAAAACCATCAAGGCGCCCGGCGAAGAGCTGGTGCAGATCAAATCCGGCTTACTGTCTCCATTGATGTCGGACGCTGTGACGGAACGCGGGGTGAATCCCACGCCGTAGGTGGCCTTCAACCCAAAGCCGCCGCTACCGTTATTGGTCAGCACCGAGAGCGTGTTGGCGCCATTGTTCGCGCTGATCAAATCCAGCTTGCCGTCACCGTTGACATCCGCAGCCACGACCGAATGCGGGGCGTTGCCGACATCCGGCGAAGAGGTGATCGCAAAATTACCCGGCCAGGTAAGGATGCCGGGCGCGCTTAACGTGGTGATCAACACATTCGTCACACTCGCACCATTGCCAGCGAAGGTGCCGGCGTAAGTGTTATTCGAGTTATTGAACAGCACCGGGCCCGAAAACACGTTACTCCCGTTGAGGCGGGCGATGTTGCCGGAGAGTTGGCCATCGGAGATCGCGCCGGTGTAGCTGGCCGCACTGCCTGCCCCCAACGCCTGCACCGCATACGGCGTGGCCGTGATCGCCTGACGGGGCGCGAGCGTGCTGAATGCGCCGCCGCCGTTGGTGCGCACGGCAATCTCCAGCCAGCGATTCGCGCCGGGGAATTGATTGCCAAAGTCGAGCGTGACAATGAAGAGGCCGTTGCTCACCGCCGTCGTCGCGTTCGTCAGCAACCCGCCTTGCTGGGTGCCCGCCGTGACCGCATTGAACAGCGCAAAGCGCAGATCGTAGTTGCCGCTGGCGGGACTCCCGGCGTCATCCAGCCGCCCTTGATAAGTGAACGAAGTGCCTTGGGCGAAGGCTGGCAGGCAGAGAGCGGAGGTCAGCAGGGAGAGAACGAATGTGAGTTTGGTTTTCATAATCGAGGGTGTGCTTAGGAAAACTTTATGATTTCATTGAAAATGCGTCCCGTGTTTGTTCTGAACTCGAGGCGTTTATCTACCATTATCTTCACGGCGGCAAGGGGTTTCTTTTGTTTCTCAGGTCGAGTTTCCCAAATTCCCTCTTGTCAGTCGGCTTGCTGCTGTTACTCTGTGCGCCGATTTTATGAAAGCAGACATTCATCCGAAGTATGCGGAAGCAGAAATCCGTTGCGCCTGCGGCAACGTGATCAAGACCCGCTCCACCAAGTCAACCGTCATCGTCGGCATTTGCAACTCCTGCCATCCGTTCTATACGGGCCAGCAGAAGTTCGTGGATACGGCCGGTCGCGTGGACAAGTTCCAACAACGCGCCGCCAAGACCGCCGCCGCACAGGTCGCTTTCGAAGCCACCAAGAAAAAAGAAGAAGTAGGTTTTTCCAGAACACCGCCCGCGCCACCGATTCATCGGGACGCGGGCGGTTTCTTTTTTGTGGCTACGTTCATGAGAACGTGGCCGATCAACTTTTACCCGCGCTCTCACGAGCGCAGCCACGGTGACCATGGATTTCCGTCCGCACATCGAAAAATTCCGCCGACGCTTTGTTGAGATTGAAGCCTCGCTCAGCGAGCCGACGGTTTTTGACAATCCACAACGCGCTCAGGAACTCTCCAAAGAATACGCGCGGCTCAAGGAGCTTGTCGCAGCGGGCGAAGGTTTCCTGAAAGCGCAGGCCGATCTCGCAGAGAACCGCACGTTGCTACAAAGCGAACTTCCCGATTCCGAGATGGGCATCATGGCCAAGGATGAGATCATCCGGCTCGAAGCGGCGGAGAAAAAGTTCGCGCTGCAATTGCAGTTCGGCATCGTGCCGCCTGAACCCACCGACTCACGCAATACCATCGTGGAAATCCGCGCGGGCGCGGGCGGTTCGGAATCCGCGCTGTTCGCCGCTGATCTTTACCGCATGTACACCCGTTACGCTGAAGCGCAGGGCTGGCAGGTGGAGACGATGGATTCGAGTTCATCCGATCTCGGCGGCTTCCGCGAAATCATTTTTCAGATCAACGGTCAGGACGTCTACAAACGCCTCAAGTACGAGAGCGGCGTCCATCGAGTCCAGCGTGTGCCCGCGACCGAAGCGCAAGGCCGCATCCACACCAGCACCGCAACGGTCGCCGTGTTGCCGGAAGCCGAAGAGGTGGATGTCGTGATCAAACCGGACGAGATCGAGGTGAATGTTTGTCGCGCCTCCGGTAAGGGCGGACAAGGCGTCAACACCACGGACTCCGCCGTGCAAATCATTCACAAGCCGACGGGCATGATCGTGCGCTGTGCGGACGGACGCTCGCAGATCAAGAATCGCGCCCAAGCGATGGTGGTTTTGCGCACGCGTTTGTTGGAGCGCAAGATCGCTGAGGAGGACGCGAAGTATGCCGCGCATCGCAAAGATCAGGTCGGCACCGGCGAACGCAGCGAAAAGATCCGCACCTACAATTTCCCTCAGAACCGCGTCACCGATCATCGCATCGAGGTCACGCTCTACAATCTGTCGAACTTCGTGAACGGCGAACTGGACGAGTTGATCGAGCCGCTCATGACGAATGAGATGGAAGAAAAGTTAAAAGCACTGGGCGAATGAAACGACTTTGCGTCTTCTGCGGCTCGTCATACGGAAATTCGCCCGTGTTCACAGCGGCGGCGAGGGTGTTAGGCGAAGCCATCGCCGCACGCGGCATCGAACTCGTCTATGGCGGAGCGCGAGTCGGTTTGATGAATGAAGTCGCAGACGCCACGCTCACCAAGGGCGGGAAAGTCATCGGTGTGCTGCCACGTTTCATGAGTGACAAGGAACTCGCGCATGAATCACTGACTGAATTGTACCTCGTTGACACGATGCACCAACGCAAACAACTCATGGCGGAGTTGTCGGATGGATTTGTCGCGTTGCCCGGTGGGTTCGGCACGTTTGAGGAAATCTTTGAAGCGATGACGTGGTCGCAGTTGCATCTGCATCGCAGTCCGTGCGCATTGTTCAACGTGGCTGGCTATTACGACAAGCTAGTTGAGTTCTTAGATGTATCCGTGGCGTCAGGATTCGTCCGTCAGGATTTGCGCGACTCGCTGATCGTGGCGAACAACGTGAAGGATTTATTTGAAGGCTTTGCGAATTATCGCCCGGCGCAAAGCGAGAAGTGGATTCCCAAAAACATTTTGAAATCATGATTGAACCTAAAGGATTAGTCTTCGACTGCGATGGAACGCTGGCCGACACCATGCCGCTGCACTGGCGCGCGTGGAGTTTGATCACGCAACGCCACAACCTGCACTTTCCCGAAGACCGCTTCTATTCACTCGGCGGCGTGCCATCGCGCGACATCCTGAAGATGCTTGCCGAGGAACAGGGACGCTCGTTCGATCACATCGCCGTGGCGCACGAGAAGGAAGAACTTTATCTGCCGCTCATGGCAGAAGTAGAGCCGATCCATGCCGTGGTAGAGATTGCCAAAGCAAATCACGGAAAAATCCCGATGGCTGTCGCGTCAGGCGGCACGCAGAAGATCATCTGCCAAGTGTTGGAGCATCTGAAAATCCGGCATCTGTTTGATGCTGTCGTGACGAGCGAGATGGTGACGAACCAAAAGCCTGCACCGGATATTTTCATCGAAGCCGCGCGGCGCATCGGCGTTGATCCAAAGTTTTGTCGCGGTTACGAAGACACCGATCTCGGCATGACTGCGATCCGGGCGGCAGGCATGGATGCCGTAGATGTGAGGCAATGGTATCCGACGCAGGGTTAAATATCATTTCAGCAGACGGCTTCTAACCTTCTGCCAAAAATTTTCCGATAGCATCCTCGAACCGCTCCAACTCACGGGACACGTCAACGGCGAGCGCGACGACGGACGCATCCCCAGTGCGCGCGGCTTCTTCAAGTCGTGCTGCGGCCTTGATCGCAGGGATTGCGATAAATTGGATGAGTGACCCTTTCAACGTGTGCGCGGCTCGCTCAAGTTCCTTCGCCTCTCCAGCGGCGGCGGTGGCTTGGATGGTTTGAACCAGTGCTGGTGTGTGTTCGAAATACACCTTGGCTAAGCGATGAAGTAGCGCGGTGTTGCCGTCGAGTTCACTGAGAAGTTTTGCGCTATCAAATGGAGGTTCAGATTCAAGCTGCGGTTTTGTTTTCACCTCAACGTCGGGCGGAAAAATCCGCTCCAATGCGCTGACAAGTTCACGGCGTCGGATGGGTTTGGCGACGTAGTCATCCATGCCGGCGGCGAGGCATGTCTCACGATCCCCTGTCATGGCGTGCGCGGTGAGCGCGATGATCGGCAGGCGCGTCGCGGGGGTTGAACCAGTGGTCGCCCGCGCGGTTTCGCGGCGACGGATTTCGCGCGCGGCTTGCAGGCCGTCCATGCCGGGCATTTGCAAATCCATCAGGACAACATCGCAAGTTGTTTTGTCCAGCGCGGCGAGCACGGCGTGGCCGTTGGTGGCGACTTCGATTTCATGGCCCAGGCCGGTCAGCACGGCGACAGCGAGTTCGCGATTCACCGGATTGTCTTCGGCGAGCAACACGCGCAGGGGCCGGGTGGCGGGAATGGTTTGGAACGCGGACGCAGGCGCGGTCAAAGTGCCTTGCGCTGGAATCACGGTGGTGGCGACGGCGTCAAACAACTCGGACTGGCTGATGGGTTTGGTGAGATACGTGGCGATGCCCAAATTGCGGCAGCGCGCGGCGTCGTCCGCGCAATCGGCGGACGAGAGCATCATGATCAACGTGCCGTGCAGCTCGGCGCGTTGGCGGATGTGCCCGGCGAGGGTGAAACCATCCTGGCCCGGCATCATCGCATCCAGCACGACGAGCCGATACGGCTGGCCTTGCGCGGAGGCGCGCGTGAGTTCGCGCAACGCGGTTTCCGCATCGCTCACGGCGACCGGGCGCATCCGCCAGTTGCGCAGCATCTCGGCGACGATCTGGCGGTTGGTGGCGTTGTCGTCCACGACGAGGATGGGCAGTTCGGCCAGATGTTCAACGTCGGTGAACATTGGCGCGGCGGCGGGTTCGGTTGGGATGCCGAACGTGGCGGTGAAATAAAACCGGCTGCCGCGTCCGACTTCGCTTTCGACCCAGAGCCGGCCGTGCATCATTTGCACGAGCCGCGCGGAAATGCTCAGGCCGAGTCCGGTGCCGCCGTAATGGCGCGTGATGGAACTGTCCGCCTGGTTGAACGCCTGGAAAATTTCCTGGTGTTTATCGGCGGGAATGCCGATGCCGGTGTCGCTGATGCAAAACTCCAGTACGCAGTTGGCGGATTCCGCCTCGGGGTTCGTGCGCCGCACGTCCACTTTTACCTCGCCGTGTTCGGTGAACTTGATCGCATTGCCAACGAGGTTGATGAGGATTTGCCGCAGGCGGACGAGGTCGCCGGTGAGCGTGTCCGGCACTTCGGCCGCGACGTGGAGCGTGAGTTCCAGATTTTTCTGGCAGGCTCGCACGCCGAGCGTTTTGAAACTCAGGCCGAGCGTGTCGCGCAGGGCGAAGTCTTCCGGGTGCAACTCCAGCTTGCCCGCCTCGATCTTGGAGAAGTCGAGAATGTCGTTGATGATCGTGAGCAAGTCCTCGGCGGAATGGCGCACCGCAGCGAGATAGGCGCGTTGCTCGCGGCTCAAGGTGGTTTCGAGCGCGAGTTCGGTCATGCCGATGATGCCATTCATGGGCGTGCGGATTTCGTGGCTCATGTTGGCGAGGAATTCCGATTTGGCGCGGCTGGCGGCTTCGGCGGTTTCCTTGGCGGCCTGCAACGATTCATACAACCGCACCTTCGTGATGGCGGTGGCGGCGCGATGTGCGAGGGCCGAGAGGAAGTCAATGTCCTCGGCGGAATACTCGCGCACGCCTCTATCCAACGCGTAAAGCACGCCAAGCGGTTGCCCCTCCGCCAGCAACGGCACGCCCGCGTAGGCCTGGAGACCGAAGTCATTCAACATGCGATTCGCACGGAACGGGTCTTCGCGAATGTCGGTCACGATCATCGGCTGGCGGCGGTCCACGATCCAGCGCGAGGCGCCGCTTTGGGCGCGCACGCGTTTGGCCCCGAGATTGGCGTCCTGACCGGGCACGGTGGAGGCGCTGGTGGTGAAAGTTTCATGCGGCGCGTCCCACAACACGATGCTGGCGCCGCCGGTGGCGGGGAGCAGTTCGGTGACGTTTTGCACCACGCGATCCAGCACGCCTTTCAACTCGTGTTGCTGGTTGATGGACAACTCCAGACTGGCGAGCGCGGCTTGACGGCGGTTTTGCGATTGGAGCACCTGAGCGGTTCGACGAACTTCGGCTTCCGCCGCTTCGCGTTCCGTGATGTCCTGCCCGATGGCCATGACGCCGGTGACTTGGCCCGTGGCATCCACCACGCGGGTCATGTTCCACAGCAGCGTGGAGAGGCACTGGTTACACTCGATGCCCGGGGCTTGATAGTTGTGAACAGTCTCGCCGCCTAGCGCCTGTTGCAATTGCCGCTCCATCTCCGCGTGATGTTCCGGCGGCAGGCAGCGGTGGAAATAATTCTGCCCGATCATCTCTTGCCGCAGGTAACCGAAGGTGCGGGTCGCCGCCTGATTCCATTCGAAGATGGTGTGGTCGGGGCGCAGGCCGATGATCACGGTGCCGGAGGTTTCAATCAGAGAACGAAATTGCTCCTCGCTGTGGCGCAGCGCTTCCTCAGCGCGCTTGCGCTCGGTGACGTCTTCAGCGATGCCGACGAAATGCGTGAGGCGTCCGTTCTCGTCGCGCACAGGCGAGACGGTCAGTTCGTTCCAGAACGGCGTGCCGTCCTTGCGGCGGTTGCGCAAGGTGACCTGGCAGCCTGCGCCGGCCGCCAGCGCCGCGCGGAGCCGCGCCAATTCCGACTGGTCATCGCCGGGGATTTGCAGGAAACGACAATTCCGCCCCAGAAATTCCGCCGCCGGGTAGCCGGAAATTTTTTCCAGCGCGGGGTTGATGTAGATGACGGGATTGTCCGGTTGCAGCGCATCGGTGATCAGGACGCCCGCGTGCGAGGATGCCAGGGCGCGTTCCTGCACGCGCAACTGCGCAGTCATGCGCTCAGCTATTTCCAACGCCCGTTCTCGCGTGGTGGCGAGCGACCGCGTGATCCCGAAAATCAGCAGGCTGATGCAAAGCCCGCCGATGAGAATGAAAACGTGTTTGCTGCGGTCGGTGGCGTGGTCGAACGACGGGCGCGTGGTGAAATGAATCGTCCACGTCCGCCCGCCCACGCGCAACGTCTCGTTCTGTTTGAAGGCGCAGCGATAGTCCGGATCGCCCGCGTGCCGCACGGCATCATCGTCATGGAGCAGGTTGTCAGCGGAGGGATTGGCGCCGTCGTAAATTTCAAAATCCACGTCGGCGGCGTCGGATTGAACCACGTCCGCCATGACATCGGCGATGCGAAAGGGTTCATACACCCAGCCCAGCAAGGCCGCGCGCCGTTCGCTCACACTTCCCAGCGAAGCGCCCGGACGGTAAACCGGGAGCAGGAACAATACGGCGGACTTCGCGGTCGGGTCCTGCACGAGCATAATTCCAGACGTCAACGTGGCCAGCCCCGTGTCGCGCGCACTTTCGGCGGCGGCCCGGCGCAGCGGTTCGGAGCCGATGTCAAAGCCCAGCGCGGCGCGGTTTGGTTCGAGCGGTTCAATAAATGTGATGGGAAAATAGTCCGCGCGCCGTCCGGCGGGGTGCAGTTCAAATTCCGGCGCGGCATCCGCCCGGGTGGCGGCGCGGAATGCATCCAGTTCGCCCTCCGGAACGAGGGCAATGAAGCCGAGGCCGTTGATGCCGGGATAAGAGTGATTGAGGTCCAACTGTGCCACGAACGCCTGCCAGCTCCGGCGCTCCACCGGCTCACTCGCTGTCGTGAACGCTCGAGCTGCCTGCAACACCTGTTCGTATTGGCCAATGGTTTGATCCACCGCGTTGGTGATCTGCCGGACGCGAAGTTGAAAACGGTCATACTCGCGATCCAATAGTTGCGACCGGGAAACACTCCAGCCGATAAATGTCGCCACGCCGCACACGACCAGCACGACCCAAGCAGTCAGCGGATGCCGGATGGCATCCGCCTTTTCCGATGGCGGCGGGATGTCTCCTCCGCTCCGCCGGGCAAATTTTGTGTCATTACTCATTCAGACGCGGTTCGACCGGGTGATCTCGGACGGTCGCACCCGCCGAGTGTGGGCCAGGTGGGCGTCATTTTACAGGGGGAAAATTCCCGCTGCTACCAGCCGGTAACGCCGGCCTTGGGAGTCGAAATAAAATTCGTAGTCGTCAATCGGCTCCGGGCCCGCCCACAAAACCTCCCGCAACAAGATTGGCTTGCCGTTCTTGCGCGAGGACATCGCGGGCCAACGAGTTCCCACGGGAATCTTTTCATGATCGGCAGCAAGCGGGTATAAAGATTCGTTTCCCTGGCGGAGATTTTCAATGAGCCGTCCCGCGTAATCGCCAGCCCGGATGAACCGGGCTGGCGAGACACTGGTGACGACACCCTCGTCACTTTGCGGGTTCCGCCGGCTTGACGGCGGCATCGGCGGCTGCCTTCACGTCAGCAGCGGCTTTCTCTTTATCGGCCTTTGCCTTCTCGATCTTTTCGTTATCAGCCTTGGCTTTGTCGAGCTTGACCTTCTCGGCAGCGGCGCGCTGTTCCAAGACTGCGGTTGAAGGAGCGCTGCCCACTTTGCCATCCGTCCAACCATGAAGCCGGCCCTGGCTGTCATTCAGAAACGCCCAGATGAACCAGACCACAAACGCGAACATCAGCAGCTTGGGCCACGGGGACGGTTTCTCGGCATACTCATCGGCAGCACCGAAGGTTGCTCCCGGCGGGAGCGCCGCCACCCCCGTGAGCGCGCCGCCGAACGGCACGTTCATCTTGGCGCGGGCGTTCACGGCCCAGCCATTGGCGTCCAGGATTGGACCCAGGTTGCGCTTGCGCAGCTTCAACCACGCTATCGCCATTGAGGGCGCGGAGATGAGCAGCATGATTACGATGATCACGAGGGGAATCTGCCACGCTTCCATCTTCTGGAAGAAACCCATGAAGTAGCCAATGGCGGTGCCGACGGCGCCGAAAGCCACGGCCAAGGCCGCGACGATTCCGACATCGATCGCTTTCGGCCCCTCGGGTTTTCCTTTGCCAGCCTCGGTCCCCGCCTTGGAACCGGCTTCCAACTTGGCGGACGACTCGGCCTCGGCGGCCGCGGCTTTCTTGGCGGCCCGCTCTTCAATCGAGCGCACCAGTTTTTTGTACGGTGACCAAAACGCCTGCCGGATGCTAATCGGGTTATCAATGATCTTGGTGATTGTGGCATCCCAGTCGCGGCCCTTGCGGTCGTAGAAAACGCCGTTGCGTCCCACCATGAGGTGATCGGAATCGCCACCAGTGAACGCAGCGACGATCTGCATTTTTTCGCCGGTGCCTTTCAGGTAACAATCGCAATAAGCCAGATAGGTCCCGGCGAGGCCCGCCATACCGGCGTGCTTGCCCGCGTCATCGACGGTGAGACAGAGGTCGCAGCTTCGTTGATCCAAATACAACGTGCCCGCCTGGAAGATGGCTTTGTCCTTGCGGCCGTAGAAGTCGCGGAAGTTGACGAAGTTGTTACAGAGCTTGTAGAGGTCCCGATGGTAGCGGACCAAGCGGTTGAGGCTGACAACAGCGCCAGCGTTGCCTTCCTCTGCTTTATCCTTCGCGATCAGCGCGGTGAGGGTGTCCTTGGCCTTGCTGGCCAGGATTTCCCGTACGCGCGAAAGCCCGATCTTCTCGACTGAAGAGCCGGTCTTGCTGCCGCTCCAAGCTTCATAAGCGGCCAACTTGCCGAGCAATGCCGTCCAGTCGGCTTCGGTTAGCGCGGACTTGTCGCCGAGCAAGGGCTTGACGGCAGCGGTCTGGAGGGTGGCCAGCGGGCCGGCCCAGGCCGGATTGACACCGTGCGACAGCGGCAGGGATTTGTCGGCGACCACCTGCGCCAGCGGCAGGCTGGCAATGTCCGCATGGGTGTTGGTTAGTTCTTTGGCGCCCAGTGCGACGAATTCCTTTTCGTCACGGTTTAGCGCGTTAAGCGCGCGCGGGTCGAAGGCCGCGAGACGGCAACGCGCAAAGAAGTCGTCCACCTTTGCCTTGACGGCCCGCACGGCGGCGGCAGCGGCGGCTGTATTCAGGCCGAGCGGCAACACAGTTGCGTCCCCTTCGGCTTTCTTCCACCAATCCGAATAGCCGGCGGCATCGGCGAAAAACTGGTTGACCTTGGCCTGGCTGACGCCGGGTTTGCCGCTCGCGTCATTGTCGGCGCCGAGGCAGGCGATGATGTCGTTGATGACGGCCTTGGTGGCGTCATCGCCGGCGGTGTCGGCGGGCACGATGCCGTCGCCGTTGAAGGGCTTGGCCGCGAAGGTCTGGGCCGCGGTGCCGGCTTCCTCCACCGTGATTTCTCCGGCGTCGGCCTTGCCGAGAACCTGCTTGGCGAAGGTGATGATCAATTTGCCCTCGGGGGTGGCGTCGTTGACGGCGTCCGGCCGGAGCGTGGGCAGACCTTTGAGGAGGTCATCGGGATTCTTGAGCAGGCTGCCGGCCCATTTGGCGGCGGAGATCAATTCGGGCGCGCGGACGCGGCCGTCCTTGTCGAGGTCAATCAGGCCCAAGGTAGCCTTGTCGAACTCGACACCCGTCGTCGGGCAGGCAAGCGCGACCCATAGTTTCTGATCGAGCTTTTCGAGGTTCATTAGGTCTGCCCCCGAGGTGAGGGACACTTGATTAAATCCGCCAGCGCGGAAGAATTTCCAGTTGTAGTTGTTTGCGTTCATGTTTTGATTGTTTGAATTTGCGATTGAGTGAATAGTTAGATTTTGAAGGGAATAATTTAAAGTGCCTAGCTATGGGAATGTGTGCGGGCTCGCATTTTGGCTTGCGGGACTTCCCGTATAAGAGTCACCACCGGGAGTCTCCCCACCGACGGTGATCCGGTGCATTTTACACCGCGAGCGGCAGTGGAATAGGGAGATTGCATGATCAGGTTTGTGGTGCGTTGGGCTTGGCGTTGGAACGCCAAGCCCGTTGGGATAGACAAAAGTTCCTAGGCTCGTGCTTTTAGGAGGTCGCGAATTTCCCCGAGTAACTTCTCTTCCTTGGTCGGTTCTGGTATTGCCACGGGCGCGGCTGGCGCCGGAGCGGGTTTGCGCTTCATCGCATTCATGCCCTTGATGACCATGAAAATACAAGCGGCAACGATGGTGAAATCGATCACCGTGTTGATGAAGGCGCCGTATCCGATGACTGCGGCGCCGGCTTCCTTCGCCTGTGCGAGGGATTTGATCACCGAGCCGTCTTTTGCCAGTTTCGAGGGATCCAGGTTGATGAACAGGTCGCTGAAATTCACCCCACCCATCAATTTGCCAATAGGAGGCATGATTACATCGTTGACCATGGAAGTGATCACTTTGCCGAAGGCGACGCCGATGATGACACCGACGGCGAGGTCCACGACATTGCCCTTCATGGCAAACTCTTTGAATTCTTTAATCATGCTCATAATATTTTTTGTGAATTTTTCAGAACTTGTATCCTGTGCCTGCGATGAGGCGGAAGTCGTTATACTTTCGGCCCGGAGCGGGTTCACTGTCGTGGATGACTTGGGCGACGACGCGCATGTCCCATTGCTTGGTGATGGCGGAGCTGATGCCCACTTCACCCGCGATGATGTACTTCTCAACCCAGCGATCAATCTGCGGAATGTATTCCGCGGTCTGCCAGACCTTCGCGGTGTCGGAGAGCTTGTGTTCAAACTTCTCACCGAAACGCACGGCGATGTAGGTGTCGCTGGGCAAATGATCATATTTTTCCATGACGACGGAAGGACCGGCTTCGACGGAGAGCGTGGTGTTCGTTTCCTTG
>JANPGI010000191.1:0-3285 GCA_031423875.1 Verrucomicrobiota bacterium
GCAAGCGGTAAGGACGGTTCATCTTGTCCCCATACCACTGCTCGACGTGAGTGAGCGACCAGTCGGTGGTCTTGTCTGTGTGACAACGATTGCACGCGTTCGGGATACCGAATCGCTTCGTGAGCAGTGGATCAGGAATCGTGAAGCCGTGATCGTGGCGCGAGTGACGTTGCATATAGGTCGTCTGCGGCATGTGACAATTCACACATTCGCCACCGGTTTCCTTGATGACAGCAGGCTTGTAAGTTGTGAGGTCGGTATTCGTCATCACTCCCGTCGCGTCGTGGCCGAACACGTTGTGATGACTGTGCGTGACGGGATTGATGACTGGCGCATTGGTAGCGCCCGGCCCGTGACAACTCATACACATCATGTTTCCGGGCAGACGGACTTTTGCGCTATGAAGATCATGGCAATCGGCGCAGCGGACTCCTTTGTGGAACATCCGGCTGCCGAGAAACGCGCTGACCTCGTAATCCTCGTCGCGCACCTGGCCATCTGCATAAAACAAATCCGACTCGTCCACGATGGAGAGCAGATGATGATCGAAGAAGCTGTCGCCGGGTTTCGGATCACCCGTGATCTCGGCGCGCCGTGAATGGCAGGCGGCGCAGGTGTCGAATATCTGATCGCGGGAAAGTTTTTTGAGCGTCGGGTCTTTCGCACGGCTGTTCTTGTTCGCGGCTTGCCACACGTTATGCGCTTTCATCGGGCCGTGACAGGATTCGCAGCCGACGCCGCGTTCGGCCATCGTGGTGCGGAAGACATCGTTGGTGGCATCGTAATTTTTCCGCAGGCGCGTGTTGTGGCAGGCAGCGCACATGGTGTTCCAGTTCATGCCGCGTCCCGTCCAGTGTCCCCACTCGCCCGGTTTGCGGTCCTCGTTGCCATAGACGTTGAACCAATCGTTCGAGCGCGGGTCGAAGGCGACTTCGGTCGCCTGCCTGCGCCCACCGGGAAACTCGACGAGCATCTGGCGCAACGGCGAGTGAGCGATGACGCGCTCGACACGAAATATTTCCTGCGTGTGATTCAATCCGGCGGTGATGACTTCAAACTGATCGTTGCTTTCGCGCGTGGAAGTTCGTTGTGTGCCATGACTGAAGCTGCGGCTTGGTGAGAAGGCAGCTTTATCCAACGACGCGTCAGGCAGCCGCTCCGCCAATCCATGGTGCGATTTCGCCCAAAGCTCATGGGTTTCCCGGTGACATTCCCGACAACTTGCCGAGCCAGCGTATCCCGCATGAGCCTTGGTTTGATCATCCAACTGAAACGTCGTCGCAACAGGGACAGTGTCGGGGTTGGATGATTCAGGTTTCAAGACGAGCCAGCAGATGCTCGCGACGCCTCCTGACACGAGCAGAAGCATCAACAGCAGCGAGCGGCGCGTGAAATCGGCTTTAGTTCTTGGTGAACGCGACATCTGGGTGATGTTCGCAAAGTTCTTTTGCGAAGCCACACAGAAGTTCAACGGATGAAGGCTGATTCAGCCCGTCTGCCTATCCTTACCCAAAGACCCCACATCCATTCGATTGATCGAGAGTCCGCCTGTCTCGTCTCGCGAGTAAACGAGACACATTCCAAAACGGGCAACGTGGCGAACCAAGACATTCTTGCCGGGTTAGAAAAAACTTCACATCACGCAAACCCTTGATTTTCAAGGCAGGCAAGTTTGGTTCACGCCTTTATCGGCAAAACTTGCCTAGTCCTTTAGGAAAAATTTTCCGGGTTGGCAAACCCGCTGCTAATCCCTCCCCCGAAGTCGCACCTCGGTAAACTGACATGTCCTTCGACACGTCGCCCAAGGATTGAGGTGCTCTTTTTAGCCAGCAGTAATTTCCATCACATGAGAATTGTCGGGACAATTTATTTTACGTCGTTCGTTTCATCCGCCCACAACGCGGACGTGGACGACACCGCCTGCGACGGCGCAATGCGCGTCGCGGGCGTCAATGCTCTCGACAGTTGCATTCTCTGAACTGCCATGAACAACCACTCCACCCCACTCAACAATATTCTCTTCGTGAATGATTGCGCGAAGTTCCTGCAATCACTCCACAAAACGATGCCGGCGCGGAACGTTGACATCGTCGCACAGAACATCGGCATGGTGTGGTTTCAACAAGCTTCTGGGCCAACCCTACCAACAACAACTCAGCCCGGCGAAACGGCTGCCTCACCGTCACTCAGCCGGTCGGCAGCCGTTTCTGCCTATTGCCTTCCAACGCTTTTGGCGAGCAAGCATAGCCATATGATTTACGCCGCCCATCGAACGTACACAGTTACATGAAACAATTTATGAACACCAAATCCTCCGTTCTGAAACAGGTTCTCTTCGTAGATAATTCACCCAAGTTCCTGCAAAAGCTGCGTGCGAAAATGCCGACTTGGAGTCGCGACAATTGGGAACTGCTCTTTGCGTCAGACTCATCGAAAGCATTCACAATGCTTGAGACACAGCAAGTGGACATGGTCGTCATTGACCTCGGAGTATCTGACATCGAGAGCGCGCAGTTTCTGAAACTCGTCCACCAGAAACATCCGCATATCCGCAAAGCCATTCTTTCCTCATCCCCCGATCAAAACACCCGCAGGGATTGTCTTCAATCAGGAGCAGACATGTATCTCATCAAACCCAAACGGACGAATGGGTTTGAGGCCATCTTCCATTCACTCAACCAACTGTTCACCCTGTCCCAAGAAGGCTTCCGAGGTTTGCTGCGCACCATCAGCCTTACCGATCTCATCCAGCTTGAATGTCTGAACGCTCGTTCCTCCGTGCTGGAAATTTCTGCCGGGAAACAGTTCGGGCAGGTATTCATCAAGCGCGGATCCATCATCCACGCGCAAGCAGGGTCTAAAACCGGGGTCAACGCTTTCATCCGCTTGATGCACATGGCAGGTGGAGACTTCAACCTGAAACCGTTCACCGATCCAGGGATCCAGACGATTGAAATGCCTTGCGACAGGCTGCTCTTGGAGGCTTCCCATGCCGTGGACACTGGACGGGAGCAAACCAGCCATGAATCCTTGCAAGATAGCAACACGACTTGGTTTCGAGGCGATTCCATGCGGACAAACCGTCCTTCCACAGAACAAACACCGGCCAGTGATTCTGCGACCGAGTCCATCAACTTTCTCCAAATCGCTGAACCCGCAGCCGACCCTACGGATTTTTTCCCGAAACACACCAGACATCCACAGCCGTCACCCTGCGCTTCAGCCAGCTTGGAAACGATCATCAATCTGACCGACGAACTTATTGGCGATCGGTCACATTTGGAC
>JANPGI010000192.1:0-3557 GCA_031423875.1 Verrucomicrobiota bacterium
TTCCGATAGTTCCCGAACTCGTCAGTGCGGAACTTGTGGACGCCTTCAGTGAGCTTTTCCATTTGGTGCGATCAGGCAACGAGCGATTTATTCTTCGCGCGGGATTCTTCCATCAATTTCACTTTGAATTTCTTCAACTCAGCCTGCAATCGCGCATCGCCCACGGCAAGGATTTGAACCGCGAGCAACCCGGCGTTGCGTGCGCCGTTGATGGCGACGGTGGCTACCGGCACGCCCGGCGGCATCTGCACCATCGAGAGCAGCGAGTCGAGTCCGTCCGTGGCTTTGCCAAGGATCGGCACGCCGATGACCGGCAATGTGGTGAACGCTGCTGTCACACCGGCGAGATGCGCCGCGCCGCCTGCACCACAGATGAAAGCGCGGATGCCGCGCTCGGGTGCGCTGGAGACATATTCCTCCAGACCGTGAGGGTCGCGGTGCGCGGAGATGACCTTGGCTTCGGATGCGATGTCGAATTCGCTGAGCGCGGTGGCTGCGGCTTTCATCGTGGGCCAGTCAGAATCGCTGCCCATCAAAATACCAACGAGAGGTTTATTGTTCATTCGGAAAAAAGTTTCATCCGGCGGTTCTGCCGGATGCGAGGGATGATATTCGCGGCGGGTTCAATGTGAAGGAAAATGAGGGGAGGCTGTGTTCATAGATCTGTGTGTTGGGCCGGGCCGCTCGCCGTAACAAATACTACGTTCGGGGAATCTTTGCCAAACGAGGCTTGTTTCTGAGCGAGTTGTCGCGTAACTATTTGCCGCGTTTAGCCCGGAATGAATACCACGTTGATTGTCATGCCGACCTATAATGAGCGGGAGAATCTCCCGCGCATGGTGCAGCGTCTTCTTTCATTGCCTGTCAAAGTTGATCTCCTCGTGGTGGATGACAATTCTCCCGACGGCACGGGCAAACTTGCCGACGAACTTGCCGCGAAACATCCAGAGGTGCATGTGCTGCATCGCGCGGAGAAGAATGGATTGGGTCGTGCATATCTTGCCGGATTCAAGTGGGCGTTGGAGCGCGATTACGAATTCGTTTTCGAGATGGACGGGGATTTTTCCC
This sequence comes from Verrucomicrobiota bacterium, assembly GCA_031423875.1. Classification (GTDB taxonomy): domain Bacteria; phylum Verrucomicrobiota; class Verrucomicrobiia; order Limisphaerales; family JADLHS01; genus JADLHS01. The sequence continues at coordinate 1,069 of JANPGI010000192.1, forward strand.
ACAACCCGGATGATGTGCCGCTGCTGCTCGCCGCCGCTCAAAATGCGGACGTGGCGATTGGCTCTCGCTATATTGGCGGCATCCGCATCATTAACTGGCCGTTGAGTCGGCTGATGTTGAGCAAGAGCGCGGCAACTTACGCCTCGATCATCACCGGAATGCCATTCGCCGATCCGACGGCGGGTTACAAATGTTTTCGCCGCAGCGCGCTCCAAGCCATCAATCTCGATGAAGTCCGCAGCAACGGCTACAGCTTTCAAATCGAACTCCACCATAAACTCTGGCGGCAGGGGAAAAAAATCGTGGAAATCCCGATTATTTTCACCGAGCGGGCTCAAGGTCACTCCAAGATGTCCGGTCACATCGTGATCGAAGCGTTGGTGATGGTGTGGAAATTGTGGTTTCAGAACGGCTGCCGCCGGAGTCCGAGAACGAAGTCGGAGGCCAGAAGCTAGAAGTCAGAAGTCTGACCTCTGATTTCCGACCTCAGATTTCACTTAGTACATCTGCCCGCGCAATTTCTGGATGAACGGATCGTTGGCCGCTTCCAGCAAGCGATCGTTCGCGATCTTGAGATTGCTTCTCCCCACTTCGTTGTCATTGTCTTGGCCGCTGAGGAGGAGTGAGCGTTCGAGCCACGGTCGAGCTGCTGCGTATTGGCCGGTCTCGACGTAATGCCGTCCGACATGGGCGCTGGTGTAGTAACCGTTCGGATCGAGTTCGTCCGCGTGCATGAAGAGGCGTTCTGCTTCATCGTGTTGTTCCATGAAATCCAGCACCATGCCCCAGCGCAGAAAATTCCGGCTGCTGTGCGGATTGTTGGTGATGGCGCGTTGATACCACGAGATGGCTTTCGTGGCGAGATCGGCGTAACCATCTTTTCCTTCAAAGCAGGCCAACTGGTAGATCTCACCGATGGCCAGTGCGTTCGCGAAATTGTTCGGCTCGATCGCGTAAGCCTTTTCAAGCAACGCCGCTTTTGCCAAAGAATTTTCTTCCGCGCCCGCTCCTTTTCTCAGCCAGAACAATTCACGTCCCAGGCGCACTTCCTGCCATGCGAAACAGGCGATCGCGGAGAGCAGGAGAGTTGTCGCGATAATTTTTCCGGGCAACCTTGCGGAGAACCAATACCGTTCCGTGGCGAACCGCCATTGGCTCGTGATCAATGCGATGATCGTGACTGCGACGATGGCGTTGGCGGGGATCTGTAGATTGAAATCCACGACGGAGTGGAGCATGAGCGCGAACAATCCGGCACACGCTCCGAGTAGGAACGCAAATTTGTCGCTCTGGTTCGAGCCGAGGGCGCGGTCGGCGCGCTTCACAGATCTCCAAACCTTCAAGATGCCGATGCCGAGGAGAGCGAGTGCAGTGGCGACTATCACTCCACCGACGATGCCCCAGTCTGCGAGGATGTTGAGGTATTCGTTGTGGGCGCGGTCGGGTTGAAGTTGCAGCGACACGGGGCGATAGACGCGGAAGCGCAGGTCGTAATGGCCCGGGCCGACTCCGAACCACTGGTGATCCCGCCACATCTCGACCGCCCCGCCCCACATATCACGTCGCGCTTCCAAGTCCACCTTGCCGGAGTTGAACGCTCTGGTGAAACGTTGCGTGACGAAGTTGCTCCCTGTGGCGACAAATGTCAGCCCGGCGAGGAAGATCACGAGGAAGATCGCAGCGGGCCAGCGGAACGGGCGTTGGGTGACCAGATAGCACGCCATGGCTACGAAGGTGAGCGTCACGGATACCCAACTCCCGCGTGATTGTGTCACGGCGACACCCGCCGCCATCGCGAGAACCGCATAGGCGATGAGTATTTTCGTGAGCGGTTTGCCGCGTCCCATGATCCCGTAAGCCACGGCGAGCGGTGCTAATATCTCCAAAAACCCTGCCAGATGATTCGGGCAGATGTAAGTCCCGCTGCCGCGTCCCAGGTAGCCAGAATGGTAGATCCACACCATGTCCGAGCCGGTGATGAATTGATAGACGGCGTAGCTGGAGATGAACGTGGCGAGAGCGAACAACGTGAACCCGATGATCTGTGTGTGTTCCTGACGGTGCAGATTGTTCAGCACCACGAAGAACAACGAGGCATAGACCAGTATCCGCAACAGCTCCTCGCGCCCCGTGTATTCCACATCGCAGGTGGAATAACGCACGATGGCGTAAGCCACGAACACCAGCACAGTCCAGATCAGCGGCGGGAGGATGAATTTGGGCCGCTCACTCAACCAGATGCGCGCGAGCCAGAGTGACAATGCACCGAGCGTGAGAAGCAGAACCACGATGAATTCCTGGATGCGCACCGCGCCATAAGCCAGCGGACTGAAAACCAGTATTCCAAGCACAAGCCCCAAAATGCCGCGTTCACACCAACGATCCAGGGATTCGCGGTTCATGGCAGAGGAATCCTTCAGAACAGGCTGTAGATGAAAGGCGCGAGAGCCGAGCCTTTGGCGAACACCAGCAGCGCACCGAGGATCAAT
>JANPGI010000193.1:0-35735 GCA_031423875.1 Verrucomicrobiota bacterium
TGTTCAACGAGATGGCGAAGGATGTTCCCGCGTTCAACGGCCTCACGTGGGCCAGCCTCGGTGATACGGGCGTGACGGTGAAGATTTGATTTATTGGTAGCAGCCGACGTGAGTCGGCTCTGACTGAAAGAATGAGCGGACTGACGTCCGCTGCTACGAAGTTAAAGTTTTGAAATGATCGAAAGCGTCAATAACTGGCTCAACGGTTTGAGCGACACGCAAAGCCTGCTGCTTTTTACGAGTATCAAGGCAGTCGTTTGTTTTGCCATCATGATGACCATGGTGGCATACACGGTCGTGCTCGAACGCCGCCTGTGCGCGTGGATTCAAGACCGCATCGGACCAAACCGCGTCGGACCTTTCGGCTTGCTGCAACCCGCTGCCGACGGCATCAAGGCGTTCTTCAAAGAAGAGATGACGCCCGCCCACGTGCGCAAAGTTTTGTTCACGCTGGCGCCGATGATCGCGCTCATCCCGGCGATCCTGAATCTCGCGGTGATTCCGTTCGGCTCAAATCTTGGCAATCAGAAGATGGTGCTCGCAGATTTGAACGTCGGTATTCTCTACACGTTTGGCATCGTTTCGCTGGGTGTTTACAGCATCGTGCTGGCGGGCTACGCGAGTAATTCCAAGTTCCCCTTCCTCGGCGGCATCCGCTCCACGGCGCAGATGATTTCCTACGAAATCGCGATGGGCATGAGCGTCATCCCGATCTTCCTCTACGTCGGCAGCCTGAACCTGAGCGACGTCATCACCGCGCAGACCGGCACTCAACTCGGTTTCCTGCCGAACTGGTTCGTGTTCCAAACGCCGATGACGTTCCTCGCGTTCTGCATCTTCCTCGTCGCGTCATTCGCGGAAACCAACCGCACGCCGTTCGATCTGCCCGAAGCCGAACAGGAACTCGCGGGCGGCTACAACATTGAATACAGCTCGATCAAGTTCGCGATGTTCTTCATGGGCGAATACGCGAACATGATTCTCGTGTCCGCCATGATGGTGACGCTGTTCTTCGGCGGCTGGACGTTGCCGTGGTTCGGCCTTGATCAACCGGCGACCGACCTCATTCACGGCGTGCTGCATATCGGCATTTTCCTCGGGAAAGTTTTCCTGTTCCTCGTGTTGTTCGTCTGGATTCGCTGGATGTGGCCGCGTTTCCGTTACGATCAACTCATGGACCTCGGCTGGCGGCGGTTCATTCCGGTCGCGCTGTTAAACATTTTGGTCACGGCCATCTGGCTCTGGTGGCAGAGCGGCAAATAACATGATCGTCAAACGTAAACCACTGAATCTGTTCGAGCGGCTTTACCTGCCGGCTATCATCGGCGGGTTCAAAGTCACACTGCGCCACCTCTTCAAGAAAAAGGTGACGATGCAGTATCCCGAGGAGAAATGGGTCGTGCCCGAAGGTTATCGCGGCGCGCCGTATCTCGTGAAAGATCAGGAAGGCAGCACGAAATGCGTGAGCTGTCAGCTTTGCGAATTCGTCTGTCCGCCCAAAGCCATCAAGATCACGCCGCCCGGTCCGACGGGACAACTTGCTGACCGCTCGAACGCGGAGAAGATGCCGAAGGAATTTGAGATCAATATGCTTCGCTGCATCTTTTGTGGCTTCTGCCAGGAAGTCTGCCCCGAGGAAGCGATCTTCCTGCAAAAGGATTATTCGCTCACCGGCACGAGCCGCGCGGAAATGATTTATAACAAAGAAAAACTCCTCGCCCTCGGCGGCACGCACGCCGGCGTCCAGAAGTGGAAGCACAAAGCCGAAGAGGCGAAGGCGCAGGAAAATTTCCCGGTGAAAGTCTAAGGCAACCACGAATGGACACGAATAAACACGAATTGGTAATTCCGCCAATCGCTGCTTCGAATCCCGAAGCGGTAGAGTTCATTCGTGCTTGGAAGGTTGGTGAGAGTTTACAAGTTTCGCTCAACCATTCGGTGTGGCGACAGCCTGCGGCGTGGGGCGTTGCACTCGCAGACATTGTGCAACACTTCGCTGACGCGTGCGAAAAGTCTCAAGGTTGGCCACGCAAAGAGATGGTCCAGCAGGTGGCAGCAGTGTTTAACGCGGAATTGAGTCATCCAACTGACAAACCGACGGGCGGTTTTCAAAAGTAAATGGCAACCGATATTCTATTTTACGTCTTGGCGGCGCTGACGCTGATTTTCGGCGCGCTGGTCGTCGCGAATCCGTTCAGCCGCAACCCGGTCACGAGCGCGATGTTTCTCGTACTCACGATCATCTCGATGGCGGGGTTGTTCGTCCTACTGCACGCGTTTTTCCTCGCGGCGGTACAGGTGCTCGTCTATGCGGGCGCGGTCATGGTGCTGTTCTTGTTCGTCATCATGCTGCTCGACCTGAAGGAAGAAGAACGACGCAAGATCAAGAAAACCGGACTGGTGGCGGGCGTGGTTTCGGTTGGGGCCATCATCGTCATTTTTGTCCGCTCGCTGCTGGCGACAAATCCCGGCAAGGAACTGACGAACCCCACAGCCGTCGGCGACACTGCCACGCTCGGCAAGATGCTATTCACGAAATACCTGTTGCCGTTTGAGATCGTTTCCATCCTGCTCCTCGTGGCGATGGTGGGCGTGATTCTTCTCAGCAAAAAAGATTTGAAATGACCAATAGCCACAAAGAAGCACAAAAAGCGCAAAAGGGATTCCCCTTTGTGCCTTCTGTGCCTTTTTGTGGCCAATCCAAATGAACGTAGGCCTTGAACATTATCTTGTGGTCAGCGCGCTATTATTCGCGCTCGGCCTGCTGGGCGTCATCGTGCGGCGCAACCTCATCGTGATCTACATGTCTCTGGAGTTGATGCTCAACTCGGCGAACCTCGCCCTGGTTTCTTTTTCGCGGTTCAACGACAACCTCAACGGCCAGGTGATGGTGTTCTTCATCATCACCGTGGCGGCGGCGGAAGTGGCGGTCGGCCTCGCACTGATCGTGGCGCTCTATCGCAAGCGCCAGTCCGCGCACGTTGAAGACCTGACCTCGATGAAATACTGACGGATGAAATACGAAGTTCTACCTTGGGTGATTCTGTTCCTGCCGCTCGTCGCGGCGGGACTCATCGCCCTGTTCACTCTGAAGAACGAGAAGGTCAGCGCCGCGTTGTCCGTGGGCGCCATCGTGATCGGGTTTTTCGCGACGGTGCTTTGTTTCCGCGCGTTCCGGTTTTCGCCGCAAGAATTCACCATCAACTGGCTCGATCTCGGCACGCTGCAAGTGGACTTCGGCCTGCGCCTTGATCCGTTGAGCCTGATGATGCTCCTGATCGTCACCGGCGTCGGCAGCCTCATCCATATTTACTCGATCGGTTACATGAAGGGCGACCCGGGCTTCTCGCGCTTCTTCGCGTGCCTGAGTCTGTTCACGTTCTCGATGCTCGGCATCGTGCTCTCGAACAATTTCCTCCAGATGTTCATCTTCTGGGAACTGGTCGGCGTTTCCTCCTACCTGCTCATCGGATTCTGGTTTGAAAAAGCCAGCGCGGCAGATGCGGCGAAGAAGGCGTTTCTGACAAATCGCATCGGTGACTTCGGCTTCATGCTTGGCATCCTGATTCTCTGGGCCATGTTGCATGGCACGCTAAATTTCGAACTCATCAAACATTACGTTCAGGACAATCCAGCAGTCCTTGGTGGCGCGGCTACGCTCGCCGGCTTGTTAATCTTCTGCGGTGCGGTCGGTAAATCCGCGCAATTCCCGCTGCACGTCTGGTTGCCCGACGCGATGGAAGGCCCGACGCCCGTCAGCGCGCTCATCCATGCCGCGACGATGGTGGCCGCCGGTGTTTACATGCTGTGCCGCGTGTTCTTCATCTTTACGCCGGATGCGTTGACGGTGATCTCGTGGGTCGGTGGATTTACCGCCTTGCTCGCCGCACTGATTGCGGTTCAGCAAAACGACATCAAACGCATCCTCGCCTACTCGACGCTGTCGCAACTCGGTTACATGGTCATGGGCGTGGGTTTGGCTGCTCCTGAAGCGGGTATGTTCCACCTGACGACGCACGCGTTTTTCAAGGCGCTGTTGTTCCTCGGTGCGGGTTCGGTGATCCATGCGATGCACCATGAGCAGGACATCTGGAAGATGGGTGCGCTCCGCAAGAAGATGCCCGTGACGTTCTGGACGTTCATGGTCGGAACGCTGGCATTGGCGGGCGTGTGGCCGTTGAGCGGTTTCTTCTCCAAGGATGCCATTCTCGCCGCTGCGCACCATCACAGCATCCCGTTGTTCATCCTCGGCGTGTCCGTGGCAGCGCTGACGACGTTCTATATGTTCCGGCTCGTCTTTGTGGCGTTCTTCGGCGCGGCAAAATCGCATGGCGTTGATCACGCGCACGAGTCGCCCGGCGTCATGGTCTGGCCGCTGCGAATTCTAGCCATCATGAGCATCGTCGGCGGAGTGATTGGCATCGAAGCGTTGTTCGCGGGCGCGTTGAAACTTGGCGGGGAACATCCGCATGGTTTGCTGGCGCAACTGGTCTATCCGTTCCAACACGCGCCCGTCGCGGCTTGCAGCGGTTTGGCTGCGTTCGCCATCGGCCTGTTCGCCGCGTGGAAACTGTATTGGAACGCCAAGGAAGATTTATTTGCGGTTAAGTTCAGCGGCTTGTCCAAGCTGATGAGCAACCGCTTTTACTTCGACGAGATTTACGAAGCCACAGTCATCCGCATTCACGATGCCATCGCCACGATCTCCGACTGGATTGATCGCTGGATCGTGGAAGGCTTTTGCATCGGCCTCGTGCGCGGTGGAACAGATTTGACGGGCCGCGCGCTGCGCCTCGTCCAGACCGGCAACCTCCAGACCTACGCCTTCCTGTTCGTCCTCGGCGTGGCTGCGGTGTTGTGGTTCGTGCTTGGGAAATGAAACTGCGATCCGCCAATAAAAAATCTTTGCTTAAGGCCCGCCCGGCTTCGCGGAAGATTGTCGCCGCATCGCGGCGACAATTGGCCCAGGTAACGGGCGCTTCACCGAAAGCTTTGCTAACAGATGTGCGGGAGTTGATTCTTAGCACGCGCGAAGGCGTGGCTCGCGCAATTGATGCCGGGTTGGTAACTCTCTATTGGGAAATCGGCGCGCGTATCCACAAAAATATCCTGATGGAGAAACGCGCGGGGTATGGCGAACGAATTGTGCACGCACTGAGTGCACAATTGGAAAAGGAGTTCGGAGCGGGCTTCACGCGACGAAATCTTTTCAACATGATCCGGTTCGCCGAGGTTTTTCCTGATCGCAAGATTGTGCACGCATTGCGTGCACAATTGGGGTGGACTCATTTTCGCCATATTATTTACATCGAAGACCCGCTTAAACGCGACTTTTACGCAGAGATGTGCCGGATTGAAAATTGGAACACCCGCACGCTCGCGAAGAAAATTGGCTCAATGCTTTTCGAGCGCACGGCCATCTCCAAGAAACCCGACAAGCTCATCCGCCAAGAGTTGGCCGCGCTCCGCGAAGAAGACCAACTCACGCCCGACCTCGTCTTCCGTGATCCTTACGTGCTGGACTTTCTCAAGCTCAAGGACACTTACAGCGAGGGCGACATCGAAGCCGCGATTCTGCGGGAGATCGAGTCCTTCATTCTGGAACTTGGCGCGGGCTTCTGCTTCATTGCGCGGCAGAAGCGGATGCAGATTGACGACCGCGATTACCATCTCGATCTGCTGTTCTATCACCGCAAGCTCCGTCGGCTGGTGGCCATTGATTTGAAGCTGGAAGAATTCGACGCCGGGGACAAGAGCCAGATGGAACTCTATCTCAACTGGCTCAAGAAACATGAGCAAGCTCCTGACGAAGCACCGCCGCTTGGCATCATCCTGTGCGCAGGCAAACGGCAGGAACACGTCGAGCTGTTGCAAATGGAACGCGACAGCATCCACGTCGCCAGCTACGTGACGAAGCTGATTCCGAAAAAACAACTGGAGCGAAAGTTTCACCAAGCTGTTCGGCTGGCGCGTGCGCGTTTGGAGGAAGGAAGGAAACTGTGAAAGAAAACCTTCAACACAGAGGCGCAGAGACGCAGAGAGATGGGAATAAAACTAGCCTCTCGAATGGCTTGCTTGTTCTTGTGGGTTTGGTCGCGCTTTTACTCGCGATTCTCTTGGGTTGGCAGACATGGAATCATGCTCGCTTGAAGATTGAAATCGCTTTTGCCGAAGAACAGACCCGAATCTTTGAAGATATGCGGCAGCAAGCACTCGGCGGAAGTCCTTCAGGTGCGACTGAAGCTCTCGCATACGTGGTGAGCTATTATCCGACCGGATCGAAGCAACGTGAGGGTTCGCGCTTGGACAAAGTTGTTGAGCGTGCACGCGCCTCAGTGATCGGGGATATAATTTCAGAGCTTCGCCAAAAAACTGGTGAAGACTTGGGCGCGAAACCAGAGGCGTGGATTGAGAAATATGCCAAGAACAAATAACCGCCCTCCGCGTCTCTGCGCCTCTGCGGTTTATTTCAGATGACAACATTGACCTTAATCTTTGCTCTGCCGTTGCTCGCCGCAATCGCGCTGGCGTTTGTGCCGCGCAACTTTGCCGTCATCATGCGCGCCGTGGCGTTGGGCGTGACGTTCGTCACGATGCTGCTCGGCATCCTGATGTTCTGGCAGTTCAACGGCGCGACGACGGACGCGAATGGCTACAAGTTCGTTAGCACGATTCCCTGGCTGGGCGCGGAATCGCTCGGCATTGCCTGCAAATTCGGTGTGGACGGTTTGAACGTTGGGTTGGTGTTGATGGGCGCGATTGTGGCGTTCGCGGCGGCGTGCTGCTCGTTTGAGATCAAGACCCGCGAGAAGGAATTTTACATCCTGCTGCTCGTGATGACCGGCGGAATCCTCGGCGCGTTCATGTCGCTCGACCTGTTCTTCTTCTACTTCTTCCACGAACTGGCGCTCGTGCCGACGTTCATCATGATCGGCGTGTGGGGTCGCGGCGAACGGAAGAACTTTGCCACGTTCCAGATCACGATTTACCTGAGCATCGGTGCGTTGCTGGCGCTGACCGGCCTCATTGCGCTTTATCTGCAATTGCCCGCTGACGTGCGCACGTTCGACATCCCGACGCTAACGAAGTATTTCACCGAACACACCATTGCTCACAGCGCGCAGATGTTCATCTTCCCGCTGCTGCTGCTCGGCTTCGGAATCTTGGTATCGCTCTGGCCGTTTCACAGTTGGGCGGCGTTGGGCTACGGTTCAGCGCCCAGCGCGACGGCGATGCTGCACGCCGGGGTGTTGAAAAAATTTGGCCTTTACGGTCTGATTCGTATCGCCATCCCATTCTGCCCGGAAGTAGCGCAATCCCATCTCCAACTGATCGCTTGGCTCGCGCTCGGCAACGTGCTTTACGTCGGCTGGGTGGCGATGAAACAGAAGAACCTTAACCTGCTCATCGGCAATTCCAGCGTGGCGCACATGGGCATGATCTTCCTCGGCATTGCCAGCTTGAATCTCATCGGCGTGACGGGCGCAGTGGTCATCATGATCGCGCACGGCTTCCTTGCAGCGCTGACGTTCGGTTTGAGCGGCTACATCTACAATCAGACCGGCACGCTGGAAATGAGCGAACTCGGCGGGCTGGCGAAGAAACTGCGCTTCATCGGCGTGGCCTTCGTGATGGCGGCGATGGCGGGATGCGGTTTGCCGGGCTTCTTGAATTTCGTGGGTGAAGTCTCCGTGTTCTTTGGCGCGTGGCAAGTGCCCGCGTTGCGCACGGTGACGGTGTTAGCGATTTGGGGCGCTTTGATTATTGGTGCGGTTTACATGTTGCGGGCAGTGCGGGCGGTGATGCACGGGCCAGCAAAGGAGAATGCGACTTATGCGGCGAATGTGACGGATGCGAATCTGTGGCGGAAGCTGCCTTACGTGTTGCTCATCGTGAGCTTGTTGGTGTTTGGCTTCTTTCCGCGTCTGCTGACGGACAAAATCAAGCCGGTGACGGAACATATCGTGAACATGGCAACTGTGAAACCGGCGACAACGCCCGTGACACCCGCAGCGGTAGTAATGGTGGAAAGCAAATGAATCTTTCTTTGATGTCATTGGAAATCGTGGTGGTCTTGCTCGGCATGATTGTGCTGATGGCGGATATGTGGTTGCCTGCGGAGCGCCGCCGCGCGCTCGGTTACGCGGCGGCAGCAGCCTTGGGGCTGTTGTTCATAAACACGTTTGTAGGAGAATGTAGTTGCCATTCTGAAGGCACAACCGCTGGCGGAATGTTTATTCAAGACGCGCTGTCTGGTTTCTTCAAACGCTTCTTTCTGCTGGCGGCAACCCTTGTGTTGATTCTTGCGGTGGAGTTTTCCGACCGCATCTCAGCAGGCATCTCGGAGTATTATTCACTAATCATCTTCGCGCTGGCAGGAATGTTGTTCGCTGCATCGGCGAACGACTTCACGATGTTGTTCGTTTCCATCGAACTCATCACGATCACGTTCTACGTGCTGACGAGTTTCACGCGCGGCAAGGTGGCGGCGTTGGAGGCAGGCGTGAAGTATCTGATTCTCGGGGCGTTGTCCTCGGCGTTCATGGTCTATGGCATTGCGATGGTTTGGGGAACAACCGGCAAGTTCAACTTCAACGAACTTGCGGCGGTCTCGGCGCAGTTTGCAGATAACAAGCTGTTCCTATTTGGCGTGCTGTTCATTCTCGTCGGCCTCGGTTTCAAGATCGCGGCGTTCCCGTTCCAAATGTGGACGCCGGATGTTTATCAAGGAGCGCCGACACCCACGGCGGCATTTCTTGCGGTCGGATCGAAGGCGGCGGGATTTGTTTTGCTGTTGCGCTTTTTGTTTGTGGCCATTCCGGGCGTGACGGCGCACTGGGACAAACTGCTCATCATCGTTTCCGCCATCACGATTCTCTACGGCAACCTCTGCGCGATTCCGCAGCGTAACCTGAAGCGCTTGCTGGGTTATTCAAGCATTGCGCACGCGGGCTATCTGCTCTTGGGTGTGGCGGCCGTTGCTGGTGCAATGGCCAATGGCAAATTGCCAGTGGCAAATGATGGTGCGGTGGCGGTGCTTTACTACCTAGGTGGCTATCTGTTCACGACGCTCGCAGCGTTTACAGTAATCGCCATCGTGATGAGGCATCTGGACAACGAAGACATCGGCGGTTTAGCGGGCTTGCATCAACGCTCGCCGCTGTTGGCCGCAACGCTCACGCTGACGATGGTTTCGCTCGCGGGCATCCCGCCGCTGGCGGGATTCTTTGGAAAATTTCTGCTGCTCAAATCGGTGATCGAGCAAGGCGCGACGAATCCCGGCTACTATTGCCTCGCGTTCGTTGCGCTCATCGGCGTGGTGATCTCGCTCTACTATTATTTCGGCGTGGTGCGCGCGATTTACTTCAGTAAAGAAACAGTGGATGCACCGCCTATCACGATGTCGCTGCCTGCGAAATTCGTCATCGTCGTCTGTCTGGCGGGAATGTTCTACCTCGGACTGTTTCCAACGAAGATGCTCACGCTTGTGAACGAAGCGACCGTTGCGCTAGGTATTGTTGCGCGCTAAATCCCAGACAGTTTGTCCAACGATGTTTTCGGCGGGACGCCGAAAACAACCCGCGAGACGCGGGTGCTACACGACTGATTTTTCACCAAGCTCAACTCGCGAGCGGCGCGCCGATATTGATTCCGTGCTTGAGGCAATAAGCTCCATTAACGACGTACTTATGCGCCCAATGTTTTAATCCGGCGCGTTCTTTCGGAGTGAGTTTGCGAACGACCTTCGCCGGTGCGCCCAACACCAACGAGCCTGCGGGAATCTTCATGCCTTGAGTTACGAGAGCCTTCGCGCCGATGAGAGATTGTTTCCCGATTACTGCTCCGTCCAAGATCACTGCACCCATGCCTATCAATACTTCATCGCCGATCTTGCACGCGTGAACAATGGCCGAGTGGCCGACGGTGACATGATTGCCGAGAGTGCAGGCGTAATCATCCGCAAGATGCAGCACGGCGTTGTCCTGGATGTTGGAGTGATGGCCGACGACGATGCGGTTGATGTCACCACGCAAGACTGCTCCATACCACACGCTGGAAAAATCACCGAGCTTCACGTCGCCGAGCACGCTCGCGCCCTTGGCGATGTAGACGCCCTTGCCGAGCTTCGGTTGTTTGCGGAGGAAGGTGTCGAGTTGCTTTTCAAGTTTGCCCATAGATTAAAATGAGTTCGCTAACATCTGATTCTGCTTAATCTCCCAGCAGCTTCTTAAAGTTATCCCTCGCCTTGTCCGTGCGGACTTTTTCCTCCGCTGGCGCGACGAACACGCGCTTGGCCAACTCAAACCATTCGCAGTAATTCGCGAGATGCTTCTCCTCTTCTGGATCAGCGCGGCGGTCGCGACATTTGTAGGCCACAGTGGGATCGTAGCTCGCACAGTTGAGACAGACTTTCAGGTCTGCGCCGCAATCGCACGTTTCTGAGCGACCGGGCGAGGCTCGGTTCTTGTATTCCGCGCCGCACTTCCAACAATGTCGTGTCGCGATGCTCATGCAATTGATTCTACAATGTCGCGTAAGTTCGCCAAGCTTTCACTCGCGCCGCGCAATCATTACTCTCGCGTCATGAACATCTGCGTGCTCGACGGCTTCACGCTCAATCCGGGTGATCTGAGTTGGGATGAATTGTGCCAGCTAGGATCGTGCGAGATTCATGACCGCACTCTGCCCGGAGAAACTATTTCGCGGGCGACAAATGCGGAGACCGTTCTGACGAACAAGACTCCATTGAACCGTGAGACACTTGCCGCGCTGCCGAAACTCAAATACATCGGGGTTTTGGCGACGGGGACGAATGTGGTTGATCTCGTTGCTGCTCGTGAGCGAAACATCATAGTCACGAACGTTCCCGCGTATGGCTCGCGCTCTGTAGCACAGGCGACGATTGCGCTGTTGCTCGAACTCGCTAATCACGTCGGCCATCACGCACAACGCGTTCGTGATGGCGGATGGACTCGCGCGAAGGACTGGTGTTTCTGGGATGCGCCACTTGTCGAGCTTGATGGTCTGACGTTGGGTGTTGTCGGCTTTGGCCGCATCGGCGCGACGGTATCGGACATTGCTCACGCACTCGGCATGAAGATCATTGCGTACAGTCCCTCACAAAAAACTGTATCTACCTTCGTGACGTTTGTTGATCTCGAAACTCTCTTTCGCAACAGCGATGTCGTGAGTCTGCACTGTCCGCTAACACCGCAGACTCAAAAACTGGTGAACGTCGAGCGACTTGGATGGATGAAGCCATCAGCGTTTCTCTTGAACACCAGTCGTGGCCCGCTCGTGGATGAAGTTGCTTTGGCAGATGCGTTAAACTCAGGTCGCATCGCAGGCGTTGCGCTGGATGTTTTATCTACGGAGCCGCCGTCAGAGGAGAACCCGCTACTTCACGCGAAGAATTGTCTCATCACTCCGCACAACGCGTGGGGAACACGAGCGGCCCGTGCAAGGCTTATGCAGATCGCTGTGGAAAATGTGTGTGCGTTTATCGCGGGCAAGCCGCAGAACGTGGTCAACTGACCGCACGCGGTTCAATCAGCCACCGCGCGTCAGAAGCGAAGTCCGCCATCATCAGCGACGTGTCACCGCTTTTGATCGGGATGTATTTGCCGGTGGCTTCAGCGAGAATTTTCCCCGCAGTGTTGTGGATTGTGGCCTTGGCTTCCAATACGCGGCCTTTGCGATTCGCCACCAACTCGCTCGTCACGATGACATCCTCGTCAGGTGTGAGCGGATGGAGATAACGCACGTTGAGTTCGGCACAGAAGGCGAACTTGCGCGTGGCGACCACGCAAGCCCAGACCATGATCTCGTCCAGCACAGTAGCCGTCAGTCCGCCATGCACCACGCCCTTGAAACCGATATGCTCGGCGCGTGGGCGGAATTTCGTCGTCACCACGCGGCCATCAGTTTGAAACCGCAGCTTCAATCCGAGTGGGTTTGATTCACCGCAGACGAAGCACGAGTGCGTGTGTGGCAATTCTTTCACAACGGAGAATTATTTCGCGGGTTGCGCGCCGATCTTTTTCAGGAACGGCTCAATGGAGCGCGGGCGACCGAGGAATTTCTCGATGCTGATGTTCACGTCGCGCGAGTCACCTTGTGAATAAATCTCTTCGCGCATCCGGCGACCTGTTGCGATGTCGTAATAACCGTCCGGTGAATTCTCGAACACCGTTGCCATGTCCGCCGCGATGGCATCCGCCCACGCGTAACCGTAATAGCCAGCATCGTAGCCCGTGAAGTGCCCAAAGTAGCAGAGGAACGCCGTGCCTTCGGGCTGTGGCAGGAATGTGCTGCTCAGGGTTTTGTTCGCGAGCGACAAGGCTTCTCCAGAATTGGTGTCGGTGATCTGCGTGTGCAATACGAGATCGGTGAGGCCAAAGGAAAGTTGGCGGCGATAATGACAGGCGTAAGTCGCATACTTCGCAGCTTTGAGTTGATCGAGGATTGCAGGCGGAATCTTCTTGGAAGAATCGCGATAGTCGGCGGCGAAACTATCGAGAACTTTTTTGTCCCAAGCCCAGTTCTCCAGCATCTGAGACGGCGCTTCTACGAAATCGCGCGGAACACTCGTGCCGGAGAAACGGGAGAAGCTCGCGCGCGTCAGGATGGCGTGCATCGCATGACCGAATTCATGGAACAGCGTGTCCACAGAATCATGATCGAGCAGCGAGGGAGCTTCGCCGGATGGCGGAGTGAAATTGCAGACGAGCGAAACGACCGGGCGTTGATACGTGCCATCAGCGAGGCGTTTGCCGTCAATGATCGGGAACATCGCGAAGTGGTGGTATTTGCCTTCACGCGGAAACAGATCGAGATAGAAAAAGCCGAGTGGCTCGGCAGTTTCTGAATCCGTCACCGCCCAGAGTTGCAGATCATCCACCCATTTGTAGGGCGGCTCGACGCGCTCGAACTTGAGGCTGAAGATGCGTTGATAGATGGCGAACATGCCGTTGAGCGCGTTTTGCAACGGGAAGAAATTCCGCAACTGCTCGCTGTCTACATTGAACTTCGTCTTCCTCAGTTGCTCGGCGTAATAGCGGAAGTCCCAGAGATTGATCTGCGCGTTCGCGTCGCCTGTCTCGGCAGCTTTGAGTTTGCGGAACTCGGCCAGCTCCGCCTCCATCTTCGGCTGCAAGCCATCGCGAAGTTTTTCCTCGAACTCGATGGCCGTCTTACCGTTCTTCGCCATCTTCACTTCCAATTGGAAGTCAGCCCAGTTCGTATAACCCAGCTTCGTCGCGATCTGATGGCGCAGTGTGAGGATTTTTTCAACGAGCGGAGCGTTCTCCGCTTTGGCGAGGCCGTGCTGTTCAGTGATGACGCGTTTGCGGACGGCTTCGCTTTTGACGTGTTCCATCACGGCGAGATATTGCCAGGTCACGTTGATCTGGACGCTGTATTCGTCATCGCCAGTCTTGACGCCCGGCGCGGTGAGCAGGCTTTCAGGTGCGCCATCAAGTTCTCCTTTGGTGAACGCGATGGATTTTTTCGCTTTGGTGATGTTGCTGTCGAAGTCTGTGGTGGTGGCGGAAAGTTCCTTGCGCAACTTTTCCACCTCATCGCGCTGTGCCTTGGGCAAAGCCAGACCTGCGCGGCGATAATCACGCATCGTTTCGTCGAGCAACTTCGCTTCTTCGCCGCTTAATTTCGGCTGCGTGTCCGCGTAAGTTTTCACTGCGCGATAAACATCCTCGCGATAATCCAGACTCACGCCCCAATCCTGCAATTGCTTCACAGCCTCGGTCGCCGCCTCGCGCAACGCAGCATTCGTGCTGGTTTCCTTGATGAGATAAAGCCGGTTCATCGCCTCGCCGACTTGCACACCATTGTCATCGAGCGCGCGGATCGTGTTAGTAAAATTCACTTCTCCAGGGCTGAGTTTGCCGACGCGATCCAATGCCGCGTTTGCGTTGGTCATCGTCAGGTTTGCGGTGGTGGTGATGGCGTTCGTCGTCGTTTCAAACTGCGGCAGGCGTAGGACGTTCTTAAACTTCTTTCCGACAGTTTGGAAATCAGCGGGGGTTTTCACAGTGGTTGGTGGTGCGGCGGGACAACAGGAATCGGTGGTAGAACAGGAGGTTGCCATGGCAACGAGAGCCAAGAGACAAAATGGTTTCGCGAACATGTCGCGCAAGCTAGCGGCGCGCGACGTGGGCTTCAAGAGATTTGAACCGTCAGACTAGCGCAGGGTTTTGTTTCGAAGGGAGGCGCGCTTTGTTGTGGGATCCTTTTCGCCGCAGTCGTTCTCAATCCACTTCAACTTTACAGATGTCCTTACTGGCTGCAATCGTGTGAAGCAACCCGTTGGCTCAACCCTTCTTCCCGCGTTTGCGACCTTGCTTGAAAGCTTTCAATGTGTCTGGATTCCCCTCAAAGAACGTCGCCAGATCAGCAAGCATCGCCAGCGTGTCCGGGCTGAGATGATGTTCGATGCCTTCGATGTCCGCGCGCTGCGTCTCGGCATCCAGTCCGAACAATGAGAAGAAGCGAGAGAGCGTGATGTGCCGGTCTTGGATCGTCCGGGCCACAGCGCGACCTTCGTCAGTGAGGATCAATCCACGATATTTCTCGTAGTTCACGAAGCCCGCGCGTGCCAGCTTTTGGACCATGCTCGTCACGGAGGCCTGCCGCACCTTGAGCGACGATGCAATGTCCACCACGCGGGCATAACCTTTGGCCTCGATCAGCTCATGGATTCGTTCGAGATAATCTTCGGCGCTCTGGCTCGGTGATGTTTGCGCGGGCATGACGCGGGGATTAAACACGGTTTTGAGAATGACGCAAGCCGGGGAACGAGCGGGCGGTTTGAATTTTTGTGGGTCGCGCGAAGGACGCGAAGGAGATGAAGGAAACACGATGAGAGGATTCTGCAGCGCGCGCATCGAATGGGGAATGACGTTCAATCAATACTTGGAGACAACTTGTATTATTCCTTCGCGTCCTTCGCGCGACCTGTTTAGCGCAAACAGGCTCGCGTTCGATCATCGTCGCTGGTAATTATGCAGCAAAGCACGGGGAAAGCCGTGCGCAACCTATCCATGCGCATCCTGATTATTGACGACCAAGAAAGTATCCGCACTACGCTCAACGTGATGTTGCAGGGGCTGGAGCATGACGTCGTGGAAGCCGCCAGCGCGCCCGCCGCGCTCAAGGAGGTGGAGAAGGCCCAATTCGATCTCGCGTTCCTCGACCTGAAACTCGACGGAACGAACGGTCTCGATCTGCTGCCCGAACTGTTGCGGAACAACGCGCGACTCGATGTCGTGGTGTTCACGGCGTTCGCTTCTATTGAAAACGCAGTGGATGCGATGCGCACGGGCGCGGCGGATTATCTTCCCAAACCGTTCACGCCGGAACAGGTGCGCCAGGTTTTGCGGAATGTCACCAAGCGTCGCCAGCTCGAAGGCCGCGTGGCGACTCTGGAGGCGCGCCTGTCCAGTGATGCGCCGCCTGCGAGCGTTGAGACCACTGAGCCTGCGATGGAGCGCGCCTTCAATCTCGCGTTCAAGGCGGCAGCATCCCCGGCCACCGTGATGTTGCTGGGCGAGAGCGGCACGGGCAAAAGTGTTCTCGCACGCGCCATCCATGAGCGCAGCCCGCAACGCGACAAGGCGTTCGTGACGATCAGTTGCCCGAGTCTCTCCGGTGAATTACTGGAGAGCGAATTGTTCGGACGCGTCAAAGGTGCATTCACCGGCGCCGTGGCGGATTCGTGGGGCAAGGTGGCCGTGGCAGATGGCGGCACGTTGTTCCTCGATGAGATCGGCGAACTGCCTCTCGCCATCCAGCCCAAGCTGCTGCGTTTGCTTCAGGAAAAGGAATACGAACGCTTGGGCGAATCCAAGACGCGCCGCGCCAATGTCCGCGTGATTGCGGCGACCAATCGCAATCTCGAAACCGCCGTGCGCGAAAAACTTTTCCGCGAAGATTTGTTTTATCGCCTCAACGTCGTGCCCATCCGCGTGCCGCCGTTGCGCGAACGTCCACATGATCTGAAACAGATGGCGGCAGGCTATGTGACATTCTTCGGCAACCAATGTGGCAAGCGCCTGAAGGGATTTTCCGCCGCCGCACAGGACGCGATGCAGCGTTACACATGGCCGGGAAACCTGCGTGAATTACGGAACGTGGTGGAACACGCGGTCATCTTTGCTTCCGGCAACGAGATCGCATTGGGCGATCTGCCTGAGCAGTTCAGCGGGGATGCTGCGTTGAACAGCGACTCGCGCATCGGCATGAAAGTGCCGCTCGAACAGATTGAGAACGAACACATCCGGCGGGTGCTGGCGCAGACGACGACGATGGAGGAAGCCTCGCAGATCCTCGGCATCTCTCGCGGCACGCTTTACGAGCGGAAGAAAAAGATGGGGTTGTAAGTGTTTGTCTTTTTTACCCAATACAAACTGCGCGCTCGGATCTTTCTGAGTCTCATCCTGTTCATCGTGATCATTGTCGCGGTGGGCGCGTACACGTTGATCTTGTCCACACGACTGCCGACCACTGTTGGCGACACGGTGAGGTGGAATTATCACGCAGACTCGGCAGCGCAGGAGATGATTTTGGCGTTGTCCCGCATGGATGTGGCGTTGCAACGCTCGCGCACCGGGGATAAAGAGACGGGGCGTCTCATGTTCGATACGAACGCGCGCATCTTTGAGGAGAACCTGGAATCCCAGTTCACGAATGTCGCCATGAATGCTCATGCCGACGTGCTGCTTCAGTTGCGGACAAATTTCAGCGCGCTGCGATTTGTCGCCAATGAGATGCTCACGCCAGAATCGCTCCGCGCCGAGCAGCGCTCGCTCTATGACAACCAGATCGTGCAACGCAAACTCGGCATTGATCTGCTGCTCGGCAAACTGCGCGACACGGTGCGTGAAAACATTTTCGCCACGGGCAAGACGATCCAGCGGCTCAACCAGAATGTCACAAGCCTGTTGATCCTTGGGCTTGTCATTGCGTTGCTGATGTCTGCTTACACGAGCTACAAACTCGGCAAAGCCATCTTGAAACCCATCCAGACGCTCACGCGCGCTGCCCGTTCAATCGGCCAAGGCAACCTCGAAGTCAGTGTGCCCGTTTATTCCAATGACGAACTCGGCGCGTTGGCGAACACGTTCAACAAGATGGCTGCGCAGTTGAACACCTATCGCCAGAGCACCACCGAGCAGATCATCCGCCTGCACCGCACGATGGAATCTGCGCTCGCGTCCTTCACCGACCCGGTGTTCATCCTGGATAATGAGGGGCGCATCGAATTAAAAAATCGCGCAGCGCAGGAACTCAGTACGCAGCTTTCGTTCGACGGCGCACTCCCGCCGAAGCTTGCCGCCGCCGCCACCAAGGCCATCGAAACCGGCAGGGATTTCCTCCCGGACAACTTTGATCAGGTCATCAACCTGCGCATCAACGGTGATGAAAAATCTTTCCTCCCGCTCATCCACCTCATGCGCGATAGCGACGTGCGCCCCATCGGCGTGGCGGTGGTGCTTCACGATGTCACACGCTTCCGGCTTTTGGATGACGCCAAGACGAATCTCGTGGCGACCGTCAGCCACGAACTCAAGACACCATTGACCAGTGTGCGCATGGTGCTGCATCTCCTGTTGGAAAAAAGCCTCGGCCCGTTGAACAAAAAACAGGGCGATCTGATCGAGACCGCGCGAAAAGATTCCGAGCGATTACTCAAGATGCTCGATGAACTGCTGGACATCGCGCGGCTGGAGGCGGGCGCATCATCGCTCACCAAAGACAAGATCAGCCCGATGGATCTGGTCACTTCCATATACGACGAAGCACTCGGCAGCGCAAAGGCGGCGGGCTTGAAACTCATCTGCGACATCGCACCCTCGTTGCCGGACGTGATGGTGGATCGCCAACAGATCGGGCCGGTGTTTCACAACTTCATCTCGAACGCAGTGAAGCACTCGCCCGCAGGTGCGACCATTGTCATCGCCACCACGGTCGCGCCGGACAACGGCGTGCAGTTCAGCGTGCGCGATCAAGGCGCAGGAATCGCCGAGGAACATCAGGGATTGATCTTTGACCGGTTCTATCGCGTGCCCGGCCAGGCCAAACGCGGAGTGGGGCTTGGGTTATCCATCGCGCGCGAAATCGTGGTGGCGCATGGCGGGCGCGTGGGAGTTCATAGCGAGCCGGGCAAGGGCAGCGAGTTTTATTTCGTATTGGATGCGGTCTGACGACAGCCCGGGAAGGTTTTTTTGGGGGGAACGTTGGCCATGCATCCTTGCCTGTGCTATTTTTCGAGGTGACGAATAAACAACAGTTCGTTCCGTCCAAACAATCGTGCTTATGAAAAAGCTCATCGCAATCTGGATCGCAAGCGCAACATTTCTCTCCGCGCAAGCCCAACTGCTCTCGCCACAATCTGTGAACGGCGCGCTGTGGGGCGGACTCATCGGCGGCGTGATTGGCGGAGATCGGCATCACGGATTCTCCGGCAACGGCGCAGCAATCGGCGCAGGAGTTGGGCTGCTCGCTGGAAGTCTGGCGGGTAACTCACACCGCTATTCCTACTACGACGAGCCAGTCAGTTATTATTCCTCCGCACCGCAAGTCAGCTTTGGTTACGGCTATGGACATGGGTACGGTCGCGGCTACGGAAGTTACGGCAGTTCGGCCTACGTTTATCACTCGCCGAACAACTATCTTGCGCCGGGATATTATTATCGCCCCACGCGTCCCAACTACGCCGTGAGCGGAACGATTCTCGGCGCAACCTCTGGTGCACTCATCGGTGCGGGTCGGCACGACGCAGGCAAAGGCGCGCTCATCGGAGCTGCGGCAGGACTGGCGTTGGGGAGCGTGGCTGAACATGCCACGCGGCGTGAAGAACAACGAGTGATTGCGGCTCAAGCTGCCGCCCAACCCGTCGTTGCATCGGCCTCTCAGACTTCGGTCAATGCGCATCAAGCTCAAGTCACGCCCGCACAAATCACCTCCAAACCCTCTGCCTCTTCGACCTACTATTGGACGCCACGCCCGCAAATCGCCGACGCGCCGCGCGTGCCGGATGCGCCGACTTACTGACCTACAGTTTCAACCACGAAACACACGAACTACACGAAAAGGGTTCACCAAATGATTGTCCGCGCTGAATGAAACTCTCCAAACTATTTTCCGTGTTTCCCCTTTCGTGTGTTTAGTGTATTCCGTGGTTAAAGAATTTTGCAGTAGAACCAAACGATTATGAAATCAACTATCATCAAACTGACCTTCGCATTCACCACCGCCGCGCTCGTCGCGGGTTGCGCCTCAAAGGGCGTCAAGAACCCCTCTGGTGTACCCGTCACCCAGATGCGCGCGGACGAACAGGGCTTCGTCGCTGGCACGGGCGTCGAATCGCAAGACCTCGTGGCTGTCACCGACAAGATGTCGCGCAGCATCATGGGTATTTCACAGATCGCCAACGCCACCACCGCGCCGATCATCGTGCTCGATCCTGTGGAGAACAAAACGCGTTTCCCGATCAATAAAGATATTTTTCTCACGCGCATCCGTGGCGAGTTGAACAAAAAGTCCATGGGCAAAGTGACGTTCCTCGCGCGCGAACGCATGGCGGCACTGGAAAAAGAACGCAATCTCAAGCGCGAAGGCGCAGTGACCGCCACCTCCGACCCGGTGAAACAGGAGTTCAAAGGCGCGGATTATTTTCTGACTGGTTCGCTGGAAGGATTGTCCACGCGCACGACGGCGGGCACGAGCGATTACATCTTGTATGCGTTCCAACTGATTGACGCGCGCACCAGCGCCATCGTCTGGGAAGACAACGCGGAAATCAAAAAGCAGGGTTTGGAAGACGCGGCGTATCGGTAAGCGATACACTGTCCTTTCAGCCTCAAAATCCGTTGGAAGCAGAACTGATTTGAACCACGATTCGGAAGATTCGTGGTTCAAATATGTATGGCTCTCACTCCCGCAGATGCGGATTCGCTTCCAGCCGTTCCCAGACGATCTTGTCCAGTTCTTCGCGCGCTGCTTCGTGCTGGATGCGTTCGATGATCTCACCCGCAAAGGCGTGGATCAACATGCGCCGAGCCGTCTCCGGGCCAAGGCCACGGGTCTGAAGATAGAAGATGGATTCCTTGTTCAACTGGCCGATGGTCGCGCCGTGCGTGCATTTCACGTCGTCAGCATAGATTTCTAACTGCGGCTTCGTGTCGGCAGTCGCGTCATCCGAGAGCAGCAGATTTTTGTTCGTCTGCTTTGCGTCCGTCTTCTGCGCGATCTCGCGCACGAGGATTCGTCCGTGGAAAACCCCCTTGGATTTGTCGTCGAGGATGCCGTTGAAATACTCATGACTCGCGCAATGCGGCTGCGCGTGTTCCACGATCATGTGGTGATCCGCCAGTTGTTCACCGCGCGTGAGGTAAAGCCCGTTGAGCACGCACTCCAACCCTTCGCCCGCGAGCTTGGTGCGGATGTTGTTGCGGGAAAGTTTTGCTCCGAGCGCGAACGAGTGGACGTTCACGTTGCTCGCACGACCGAATTCGCCGTGGAACGACGCCATGTGAAACGCATCCGTCGCTTCGTCCTGAAACTTCACGAACTCCAGCCGCGCATTGTCGCCCACGAACAGTTCCGTGACAGCGTTGGTGAAATAGCCCGCGCCACCGAGCGTCACATAGCTTTCCAGAATCGTCACGCTGCTGTTCGCCTCAGCGATGACAAGATTGCGCGGATGAGTCGTCGCGCCGGCCTGTCCAGCGGTGGACACGTAGATGAACTGGATGGGTTCTTCCACGATCTTGCCCGCAGGCACATGGACAAAGCCGCCATCGAGGAAAAACGCCTGATTCAACGCGCTGAAACCGTTGTCCGCGCTCGCGGCGTATTTGCCGAGATGCTTTTCCAAAAACGCCGCATCAGACGCAAGCGCAGCAGCGAGGCTTCCAGCCTTCGCGCCAGCCGGAAGATTTTTCACGACAGAAAGTTTTGGCGCGAAGTGGCCGTTGACGAAGACGAGGCGAGAACCGGATTGCTGCGCGAAGACGAGTCCGTTGAGTTGTTCGGCAGAGATGCTTGCGCCGGAATCAAACACGGGATTGAACGGCAGCCTGGCGATGGCTGCGGTGTTCGTGAAACGCCAGTCCTCGTGATCGAGAGTCGGCACACCGATCTCGCTGAAGCGCGCGAGGCCAGCCTTGCGGATGGGCAACAGCCACTTGGGCTGAGTGCGCTCTCTCTCGAAGCGACTGAACTTTTCGAGATACGCTTCCGGTGAATTCACGGGTTGAATGTCTTTAGCCATGTCTGGGTTTGTTGCGATGCGGGTTTTGCGCGAGCAACGGACGAGGATTCTGCCAGTAAAAGTCGTTTGTGCAAGCGCGGCATTCTGATCACTCCCCACGCGCAACTTCCCAGGCAGTGTCAAGATACGCCCGTGCGGGCTGAACCTTCTCGACTCACGTCAGCAGCTTTTCTACGCTGTGCCCATGCGCGAAGCCTCACTTAGTTTTCTAAAGAAACTCGTCAACACTCCCAGCCCTGTCGGCCACGAAACTCGCGGCCAGCGCGTGTGGCTCGATTACGCGAAGCAGTTCGCCGATGAAACCTTCTCCGACGCTTACGGCAATTGCGTGGCCGTGTTGAACAAGGGCGGTTCGCCACGCATCATGCTCGCCGCACACGCGGACGAGATCGCTATGTCGGTCAATTACATTGACGATAACGGCTTCATCTATGTCCGGCGCATGGGCGGCGTGGATGCAGCGATCACCAAGGCGCAGCGGGTCGTCATTCACGCCAAGAACGGGCCGGTCAAAGGTGTTGTCGGCAACGTCGCCCCACATCTGACGAGTCGCGATGGCGATGCCAAGCCGCCGAAAATCCACGAAATCTTCATAGACATCGGCGTCAGCAAACGTAGCGAAGCGGAAAAACTTCTCCGCATCGGAGATCCCATCACGCTCGCGGATGAGTTCGATATTTTGCGCGGTGATCTCGCCGTGGCGCGTGCGTTTGATAATCGCATCGGGACATTCGCGGTCGCTGAAGCATTGCGGTTGTTGTCCGACTCGAAGGGGAAGTTGAAAGCCGAAGTGTGCGCCGTGTCGAACGTGCAGGAAGAAGTGGGGCTCCTCGGCGCGCGGCAGATCGCGTATTCGCTCAAGCCAGACATCGCGCTCGTCGTGGACGTGACGCACGCCACGGATTATCCGACCGTCAGCAAAGCGCAGCACGGCGACATCAAGATCGGCAGCGGTCCGGCGGTGACTCATGGCGGTTGCAATCATCCAGACGTGGTGGCGCGCGTAGAAGCGGTGGCGAAGGCGAAAAAGATTTCCCTCCAGCACGAAGCGATGTCCTCCACGAGCGGCACGGACACGGACGTGATCTTCTGGACGCGCGGCGGCATCGCGAGCGCGTTGATCAGTTTGCCGAACCGTTACATGCACTCGCCGGTGGAGGTCGTGAGTTTGAAAGACCTCGAACAAATTCCTCAACTGCTCGCGGCGTTCTCGTTGTCCGTGAAAAAGGGCGAGAAGTTCAAGGTGAAGATTTAGGCCACACGTTCTCACGTCATGGATTCCCACGAAGCATACGTTGCGCTGAACCTCATCGAAGGCGTCGGCGCCGTGCGAGCGCGGTCGTTGGTGGAACATTTCGGCGATGCGCCGTCCGTTCTCTCGGCCAACAAATCTCAATTGCTTCACGTCCGCAACATCGGTGACGAGACGGCTGAAGCCATCGTGACGTGGGAAAAGCGGATTGATCTCGCGGGTGAAATGAAACGGCTCGCGGATTTCGGCTGCCGCGTTCTCATCCAGACTGACGAGGAATACCCCGCGTCATTGCGCGAGATTTACGATCCGCCCATGGTTCTGTTCATCAAAGGTTCATTGACGCCCAAAGATAAGAACGCCGTGGCGATGGTCGGCTCGCGGCAGACGACGAATTACGGCGTGGAGACGGCGCGCAAGCTGGCGTATCAACTCGCTTACGTGGGCGTCACGGTGGTGAGCGGCGGGGCGCGCGGGATTGATACTGCGGCGCATCAGGGCGCGATGGCGGCGAAGGGGCGCACGGTTTGCGTGCTGGGCACAGGCATCAACATCGTGTTTCCCCCGGAGAACAAGGAACTCTTTGAGCGCATCGCGGAGAACGGCGCTGTGATGTCGCAGTTTCCGTTCAATCGCAACGGCGACAAACAATCCTTCGCCATCCGCAATCGCATCGTCGCAGGCATGACGCTCGGCACGGTTGTGGTGGAAGCCGACTTGCATAGTGGCGCGCTCATCACGTCAAACTTTGCGACGGAATACGGACGGCAAGTCTTCGCCGTGCCGGGGCGTATTGATTCGCCGCGCAGCAAAGGCTGTCACGATCTCATCAAGAAAGGCGCGAAGCTGTGCGAGGGCGCGGAGGATATTCTCAGCGAGTTTGAGTATCTCTTTCCGGCGAGCAACCGTCCTCCGTCGGTGGGCGAGACGGGCGTGCTGCCTGCTCTGGAACTTTCCGAGAACGAACAGCGCGTGCTCGACACGCTGCGCAAAGACGACGACACGAGCATTGACGAAGTCATCCGCAAAAGCGGTTTGCCGAGTTCGATGGTGAGCGTGGCGTTGTTGAGTCTGGAGATGAAGCGCGTGGTGAAACAGTTGCCGGGAAAATTGTTCGTGCGGAATCGGTGAAGGGGCGGAGTGTGGCCGTCCTCGGCCACAGCAATGCGCGCCCGAACTGGTGAAGTCGCTGCGCCCGAGGAGGGGCGCACTCCGAAAACAGGCTCGTCTCTCACTCCGCCGCTTCGTCTGCTGCCTCTTCGTCTTTCAGCGCGATTCCATATTCGTTGAGTTTGTTGCGAAGCGTCCGAACACTGATGCCAAGTTTGCGCGCTGCATGAGTGCGGTTTCCAGCGCACTTTTCAAGAGTCTGGATGATGTGGTTCTTCTCCATATCGCCGAGCGAAATCACGCCTTCCAATCCTTCTGAGGAAGAGCTGACGGGAGCGCCTGTTGAAGCAGTGTTGCCAGTGCCTTGAGCGACAACGATGCCGGACGCTCCGCTGAAACCCAAGTGTGCGGGTTGCAACTTCTCACCGTCGGCGCAAAGGATCACGGCGCGTTCGAGGACGTTCTGTAATTCACGCACATTGCCCGGCCAGGAATGATTCTCAAGCGCGGCGCGACAAGAAGGTGACATGCCGCCGACTTTCACGCCATGTTTACGCTCGAAGCGGTGCATGAATTGTTCCGCGAGAAACAAGATGTCCTCGCGTCGCTCACGTAACGGCGGAACAAGCACAGGCACGACGTTCAATCGGAAATACAAGTCCTGCCGGAATTCCTTCTTCTCCACGCTTTGTTCGAGATCGCGATTCGTCGTAGCGATGACGCGCACGTCCACCTTGATGGTGCGCGAGCCGCCGACGCGTTCGAGTTCGCGTTCCTGCAAGACGCGGAGCAATTTGGCCTGCACTTGCGGTGAGATTTCGCTGATCTCGTCGAGCAGGATAGTTCCACCGTGGGCGAGTTCAAAGCGGCCTTCGCGTTTGTTGACTGCGCCGGTGAATGAGCCTTTCTCGTGACCGAAGAATTCGCTCTCGATGAGGTTTTCAGGGACGGCGGCGCAATTGACGCGGATGAATGGCGCATTATTGCGCGGGCTTTCGCGGTAGATGGCGCGTGCGACCAGTTCTTTACCCGTGCCGCTCTCGCCGTGGATCAAAACGGTAGCTTGAGTGCGGGCGACTTTGCGGATGAGTTGGCGGACTTGATCCATTGCGGGACTGCGACCGAGCAGTTCGTAATGGTTTTCATCACCTTCATCTTGGGTCAGGAATTTGTTGACCTTGACGAGTTGCGTGAACTCTTCTGCCTTTTTGAGAATGACATCAATCTGCTCTCCGGAAAAAGGTTTGAGCATGTAGTCGAACGCGCCGTCTTTCATGCAGGCCACGGCAGATTCGACCGTGCCGTAACCCGTCATCATGATGACGAGCGGTTTTGATGGGCGCGTCTGAACCTGCTTGAGGAATTCTGTGCCGTCGCCGTCGGGCAGGCGGACATCGCAGAAGATGAGGTCGAAGTTGTCCTTGTTCAGATACTCTTGCGCGTCGGCGATGCTGCCGCAACCGGCGACATCGTAACGACGGTTACGGAGTTGCTGTTCGAGACTTTTGCGAACGAGCGCGTCGTCCTCCAAGACTATGATTTTTTCTATCGGCATTGCTACAATGCCAACACCTCTTGCTGCGTCCTTGCAGCGTCACCGCCCCTGGCGGCGATACATGTCGGCGACAAAATGAGGTCGCTGACGATTGACCGAGGGCAATTGGCGCGGAGGGACAAGTCCCTTCCGCAACAACGCCTGCTCGTTCTCCCGATCAAGGACGATGATCTTCATGATCAAATCCTGATTTTGGCGGAGCAGCCCCGGCACTTCTGGAAACTGCGCACGATCTGCCGGACTGAGGCTCTGCCAGGTGGCGCGGTGTTGGCGGATTTGATTTAGCGACTGGTTGAGACGGGGAAGCAAGTTTTTTTTGGCCTGATACGATTCAAACGACGGTCCAGTCTCGGTGTGATGCAGGGCGTGGCTCTCGTTTTCCACGAGCGTAAGAATCTCCTGACACAGGGCCAGATGCCCGCGCAGGTCGGTGACCATCGAGTTGAGGGAATTCATTTCGCGCTGAGCGCGACATCGGCTGGGGACGCACCGTGGAAGGCGGCATTGATGGCTTCGGTCTTCAACTGCCACTTCAAGTTCTCTTTGCGCCAGCGGGCCATGTCGAGCACGGCTTCAAGACTGAGGGTTCGCTTGGCGGAGTCCAGTTCTTTCTCGCGCCCGATGATCTTACTGTAAAGCTCGGCGGCTTTCGTGGGCTGCATCAACCTCTCATAGACCATGCCCATCTGATACCAGACTGGAATCTGCCACGAAGCCGCGTCATTGATCTTCGCGAGGTTCTGATAGATCTCCAAGGCGTTCAGGTAATCGCCCTCCTTGTAAAGCTGGTTGGCGATCTCGTTGCCCGTGCGTTGTTGCCAATAAATCCAGTTGCCCGGTTTGTTCGTGGATGTGGTCTGCTGGGATTCCAACAACACCAAAACCTGCTGCGTGGCTTCACGAGCTCGTCCGAGTTTTTTCAACGAGTCTGCGAGCAGAAACCGCACTTCCGCCACTTCGACCGTATCAGGATATTTGGTCAGGAAGAATTCAGACTGCGCCACCACTTCGGTGTGCTTGTTCATGCACGACAACGAGCGGATCATCTTGTAGATGATCTGGGGCTTGTTGAGCTGCGGGCTGTCGAGCTTGAGCAAGCGACCAAGATATTCGCCCGCCTCACTGAACTTGCCTTGTAGATAATATGTATCTGCGATCTCCGTCTGCGCCTGTAAGACGAGCCGTTGATAGTATTCGAGCCGGTCTAGCTTCAACCTCAACGACGTGGTCATCACAGCGTAAAATTTTGAAAGTGCCATCGTGGGCGCACCCATCTGGCGATAAAGCAACCCTTGGCGCAGATATACTTCTGCCGCGCTGGGATCGTCGGGATAACGTTCCAAGTATTGTGTGAATACCTGTTGCGCCCTCGCGTGCTGCTGATTTTCCTGCGCCATCAATCCCATCTCCAGCAACGCCGTACGATGCATGATCTCCGGCGCATCGGCTCCGAGTACCATCACGAAGGATTTTTCTGCCGCTTCAAAATTCTTCTCCCGTTTCATGCGGCGCGCCCATTCCAGCATGGCCTCCAGATCGGCCCGCTTGGACGACCCCGGCGCGTCGGCGTGTTTCTCGACGAGGTTGGTGGTGATCAGATCATCCGATGCATCGCGGAACGCGGGATTGACCTCGATGGGCGACGCTACTTGGGCAACCTTGTTCGCTACAGGATGCGCGGCGGGATTTCTTGAGGATGCGACGACTCCGTTGGTTGCTGCGTGAGAAGCCTCCTTCGCAACTTGCGGATCGCCGTGGCCTTTGGCTTCGCTTGCGGAGGTTGGGTTGCCATATGACAAGAGCATCGCAGTGGCGACGCCACCGAGACGTGCGCCCCAATTGTTTTTTGATGCGGGGTTCATGGCTTGGGCTTGGAAAAGTTGACCTTGCTGGACTGCGCGGGCGGACGCGCCGGAGTGAAGCCGGTTTGCGGAATGATGATCGTCTCTCTCGACGAACCGTTCAACAATGGCGTGAAAAACCGCATCAACATCTGTGGCGTGATGATGCTGTTCGTCTCCATCATCGGGCCGATCAATGCGCCGTCCGGCTCAACACCCATCGTGGGGAGTTGCACCTCAGATACCAGCGGATCGTGCATGAGCGAACTGGCAGCGGACAAATCATTCGTTGGAAAGTCCACGGGTGGTTCGGAGATCATATCGAGGCGTGAACCATTACCCGCTGTTGCCGAGGCTGTGCTGTCCACAGGCAGAGTGGCTACAGGTTGCGCCGTTGCTTCGGCGGCGAACCTCAACGCTACCGGCCCGACGGCGGGCAGATACAGTTGCGGGCCAGCCTGCGAAGCCGCAGTGAGCATCAGAACTGAGAAGATGAATCCGTTCCTGTTCATATAATGCGAACATCCTTGTCCGCCAGTTCTGCATCGGCAGGTCATCGGGTGGACTTGAGGGGAACAATCATCTTGGCACTCGCTTTGTGGCAAAGGCAAGGCGGACAAAAGCTCCAAATTCCAAGCCCCAGGCTTCAGAGAATCTCCAAACTTCAACCTCCAATCGAACAGTCTGCCGCCAGCACTGCTCTGAATATTATCGTCTCATTCGATAATAACGGTGACAAACTCGCGTTTGAAGTTTGGGGCTTGGGGCTTCTCTGGTGCTTGGATGTTGGAGCTTGGAGTTTATTTCACACTCTTCGTCGCCACGAATGCGTAGCGGGCGTGCGTGAATCCATTGACCACCCTGTCGAAGTAATATTTCACCCCGCGAGACAGCACGACGCGTTTCACCGTCAGTTTCAAACCCGCTGCCTCAAAATAATCCCGATACTCGCCCAACGCGTAGCCGGGCAGCGCGACGGACTCGGATGATTTTCCTTTGCGTGGCTTGAGTTTCATGAAGGGCCGCACCGGTTCACGGATGGCGATGAATGTGCCGTTGGGTTTCAGCACGCGCTTCACCTCTCGCAACACGCGCGGGATGTGCGCTGATTGATGAAGCGCGTCTGAGCAGACGACCGCGTGGAAGTGATTCGCCGGAAAATCGAGCTTCTCAAAGTCCGCCGGCGTGCGCGTGATCTTCGCTTCGTTCGCCCGAAGCAGTTTGAAAATCTTCGGTGCTTCGTTCTTCAACAGCTTCGCAGAGACATCCGTCGTCACGATCTCGACGACGAGCGGCAGTTTGGAAAGCTGTGCGCTGAACCACCCTGAACCCGCACCGATCTCCAGCACGCGACCTCGGATGTCCAGCGCGCAATGCTTGGTGAGGAACGGGATGAACTTCGGGAAGTCATCCTTCACACAGCGCAACCATTCAGCCTCGCTCTTGAAGGTGACACCGGGATGCGACCTCTCCGCCCGCTCGATGATTGTGGCAGGCAATTCGTTTTTTTTTTCGACGTATTTGGATTCGGTCGCGCTCACGGCGACAGGAAGTTAAGAAGCCAGTCCACCCCGCGCAACGGGAAACAGGCGCAGTTTGAAAAAAGTGTCAACCAGCTTGGAGGTTCGGCTTCGGGCGGAACAAGGCATCGCGGCTCATGTGCTTCATCCTAGTTCAGCCACTAGACGACAAACTTCGGCTCGAACACCGGGCCGAAGCCATGCTTGTGCAGCAGTTCCACAAACTTCGCGATGCCGCGCTTCTCGTCCGTGCCGAGATGATAGTGGATGTGCCAGTCAAAATAATCCCTCCGGAAATCTTCGGTGTATTCGGTACGGTTGCAGATGATGTGCTCGATCGTATCGAGACCGAAGTCGCGGGCTTCGCGGAGCTGAGAGCGTAGGGCGGCGGTGTGGGCATTACGACGCATCGCCCAAACGGCATAGACAAACGGCAGTTGCGTCAACTCCGTCCACGCGGCGCCGAGATCGAAGATTTCGTGCGTCGGTTGGGATTCGTTGGCGAAAAGAAAATCCAGTGCGGGATCGCCGATGAGCAGGACGAAATCCTTCTCAATCGCTACTTCATAATTTTCGAGCGGTGTGAATGTGGGCTTCAAACCCCGCTCTGCCAGCAGGACTTTCAGCAACGTCACGCTGGTGAGCGAGGCGGGGTCGCAGAAAACTTCATCCACTTCTTCGAGTGGCTTCCGGTGCGCGAGGAAAACACTTTTCACTTCGCCGAGCGAGGCCACGGCGATGCCATCGAGAATGTCGTACCGATCATGTAGCAACGGTTCCACAATGCTGACGAGCGCGGCGTCGAGTTTATCGCCTTGCAGCAGTTGCGCGAGTTTGGCCGGCGTGTCATAGAGTATCTCGCTTTCCAGACCCCGCGTGAGTGGCACGGCATTGAGCGCTTTGACCGACCCGACGCGAAGCCCGCCGAGCGATTCCTCAAGCGCGAACTCGCGATCCCGATTAGCCACGAGTTGCTCACGCTCGATGCGGCGGGCGAGTTCTTCCGGCGATTCCGTCGCGGCCATGCGCAGTTTTGGGATTTCATCAGACATTTGACTACCGATGAAGTAGCAAGCCGCGAATCAGATTTCAATCACGGTGATTTCAGGACGGCAGTTGAAACGGAGATTGAGATAGAACCAACCCAAGCCTGCGTTCACGTAGAGCGGGCCTGATTTTGTTTTGAAAAGCCCAAGATCGTATTGACCCACGCCCCACGGAACAACCAGCGGGCCATAGAACGGGATGCGAACTTGTCCGCCGTGCGAGTGGCCTGCCAATGCCAGATCAAATTTGTAGTCGCCAAGTTTGTCCACCCACTCCGGGTAATGGATCAGCACGATATTCTTCTGCGTGGTGCTGAGTGCGAGGCTTGGTGACTTGCTACACGTTGAGCCAGCGATGTTGACCTTGTCGCCTGCGGCTGAAACGGATTCATCCATCAACCAACGGCCACCGGTTTTGGCAAAAGCTTCGGCGATTACTTTGAAGTCAACGTTCGCCCAGTAATCGTGATTGCCGGGAATGCCATAGAGCGGCGATTTGATCTGCTGGAAAAGCTCCAGCGCTTCCGGCAAAAATTTCGCATCCTCGATGATGTCACCCGTGAAGCAAACCAAGTCGGGCGATTGCGCGTTGATCTTGTTGATGGCGGATTGGAGAAACTTGCGGTCGCCCTTGTGATGCAGATCGGTGAAGTGGACGATGCGATGCGTCGGTTTGTCTTTTGCCAGATTCACCTTCCGCACCTTGATCCAATTCGGCTCGATGAACGCAGCCTCAGCGACGATGCCCGTCGGGATTCCGTAAAGAGCTAATCGCATGAACCGCCGCCGCGTGATCCAATGAGCGGCTTTGCTCTTGGGATCAGGCGGCGGTTTCATTATTTCAATTTCTGCGGATCCAGCGGCTTCAAATCGTTGGCCACGAACAGTCCGTCTTTGCGGATGAGTTCGCTGTTGGATTTTTACTGTTTCAATTCTTCCGCTTGGCTGGCTGTTTGAATTCCGAGTTCAAGCTCTTCGATGTGGAGCTTTCGCTTCACCAACCTGGCTATATCCGCGACTTCCTCATAATCCTTTTTGGCCTCAAAATAGGGCCAATACTTCTGAAGGCTTGGCATGTTCAGGGCTGTGGAGATTTCTAAAGCGGCAAGTTCATCTGGGATGCTCAACTGATTCATCAATTCGACTAGCCGTGATTTTGCCGTGTTTGCCTTCTCGCTCGTTTCCGAAAGATACTCGGTCAATAGTCTGATCTGAGATCGGCTGACTTGTAATGCTCTCTCCGGCGAAACGCTTGGAGTTGGGGTGACTGCCAGACTTTGAACGGCCGCCAACATGTTCGATTGCTGCACAACCAATTGCGCTAGGCAATGGATTGCCTCTGAGAAATCCGCAGGTGGTGTTTGGGGCGAAATCAACCGCATCGCCGGATTTACGACGTGTAATTGATCGAATCGCTCCTTCATCGCGGACAATTCGCCGTCCAACCCCCGCAATCGAATTTTCACCTCCACCAATTCTTGATTTGCAAGCTTTGCTGCATTGCTTTCACGGCGATACACTGCCAGCAGACAAGCAACGGTCACCAAACAACACACGAGTAAGACGGCTAAAGTTCTGACTGGATTGCTCATTTAGATTTTAGACCGCGATGTCTCAGTGGCGTTAGAATCTCACTTCAAATTCTGCGGATTGAGCGGCTTCAAATCCTTCGTCACGAACAACCCGTCTTTGCGGATGAGTTCGCCGTCGAACCAGATTTCGCCGCCGCCCCATTCCTTGCGCTGGATCAGCACCATGTCCCAATGCACCGCGCTGCGATTGCCATTGTCGGCGATCTCATACGCCTGCCCCGGCGTGAAGTGCAACGAGCCAGCAATCTTTTCGTCGAACAGGATGTCGCACATCGGATTCAGGATGTAGGGATTGAAGCCGATGGCGAATTCACCGATGTAACGCGCGCCCGCATCGGTATCGAGAATCTCGTTCAGGCGTTTGGTGTTGCTGCTGGTGGCCTTGGTGACTTTGCCGTTGGTGAATTCGAGACGCACATTATCGAACTTCGTGCCCGCGTAGATGGTCGGCGTGTTGAACTGGATGACGCCGTTGACGGAATCTTTCACCGGACAGGAGAACACTTCGCCGTCAGGAATGTTGAGCAAACCCTCGCACATCTTCGCGCCGATGTTCTTGATGCTAAACTTGAGGTCTGTGCCGGGAGAAATTAGATGGACGCGGTTCGCCTTCTTCATGCGCGTCTGCAAGGGAATCATCGCCTTGGCCATCTTGCGGTAATCCATGGTGCAGACGTCGAAGTAAAGATTCTCGAATGCCTCGGTGCTCATGCCTGCGCCTTGCGCCATGCTGGGCGTCGGCCAGCGCAGCACGCACCAGCGGGTTTTGTTCACGCGATGATCCAGCACGGGGCGGATGACTTTCGAGTAAAGCGACATGCGGTCGCTCGGCACGTCGGAGTTCTCGCTCATGTTGTCCGAGCCGCGAATGGCGATGTACACCTGCATCTTCTTCATGCGGGCGAGTTCGATTTCGCGGACGAGGGCGGCGTGTTTGGCATCGGTGCCGCGCAGGATTTCTCGCGAGACGCGAGAGTGACGCACATCAATCAATGGCGTGCCGCCCGCCGCACGAACGGCGCGGAGGAGTTCCACGGACATCTCATCCGGCACATCGGTCATGTCGAGCAGGACATGGTCGCCTTTCTTGACGCGGGTGGAGTAGGTGATGAGCAAGTTCGCCAGTTTGGTGAAACGCGGGTCGGTCATAAGTTGGGAAAAGGCTAGGGAAGAAATGCGAGTTGTCGAGCCGGGTTGTTGCGTGTTGGAAAAAAGCGAAAAGAACTTTGCGAATCTGTCGCCCGCCAGCTAGAACGTCCCCATGCGACGACTCTCTCATCTCAACAAGCGCGGTGAAGCCAGCATGGTGGACGTGTCCGCCAAGCCGGTGCAGCACCGCGTGGCGGTGGCCCGTGGCGAAATCCGTCTGGCCAAAGCTACGTTGAAGTTGATCGAGTCCGATCAGATCGCCAAAGGCAACGTCCTCGCCACAGCTCGGCTCGCCGGAATCCTTGCGGCGAAAAAAACCGGCGATCTCATCCCGCTGTGTCATCCGCTGCCCATCACGCATTGTGAGGTGAATTTTGAGACGCCCAGATCGCGCGATAGGATCGTGATTTTCGCCAGCGCAAAGATCGCCTCGCAAACGGGTGTCGAGATGGAGGCGCTGACGGCGGTGTGCGTGGCGGCACTGACGATTTACGACATGTGCAAGGCGGTGGATAAAACGATGCGTGTCACCGAGGTGCTGCTTGTTTCCAAGACCAAGACTGCGATCAGGTGAC
The DNA here is from genome assembly GCA_031423875.1 of Verrucomicrobiota bacterium. Lineage (GTDB taxonomy): Bacteria > Verrucomicrobiota > Verrucomicrobiia > Limisphaerales > JADLHS01 > JADLHS01. The sequence continues at coordinate 32,933 of JANPGI010000193.1, forward strand.
GGTTGATATCTGAGGCGTCTGAAACTCTACGTCGCCGCCTGTTGTTTTGCGCGCACGCGCAACCACACCAAACCGACTAGACCGCAGACCAACAGTGAGGTCACCGCCCATGTTCCGGCGTCAGGATTTTCCGGCGCAAGTTGCAGTGCGATGGCGCCCAGTGCTGGACCGGCGAAGATTCCCACGCCGATGAATGCCTCGTGCCAGCCGCTGTGTTCGCTGCTCGCCTCGCCCACGTCCATGGCATAGAACAGTGACGAGTAATAGATCAACCCCGTGGCGAAGCCGAAGAACACCTGCGCCACGATCACGATCCAGAGTTCGTGTGCGAGGAGGATGGCCATGAAACTTCCGATCAGCAGGAGGAATGCGCCGAGCAACCAGCGGAAGCGATAATGCCACCCCGCCCATTTCCACAACACAGCAAAAGCGATGAAGCGTCCGAAGAACCAGATCGAGCAGAACAATCCGACGCGCGTGGGCGAGAGGCCGAGTTTGGTCGCGATGTCCGGCATGACGGCGAGCAGGGTGTTGATGGCGATGTAGGCGAACGGACTCGCGAGCCACGCCATTTTTAGAAAGGCTTTCGGGCTCAGGGTAGGGCACGTCACTCCGTGCGCGCCGTCGTCTGTCTGGCCGGACCCGGCGTGCACGGAGTGACGCGCCCCACCATCAACTTCAGGAGAATGATCTGGTGTGAGTGGGACTTGTTTCTCCAGCCAGAGTGTGAAGATGAATTGAGCTGCAAAGATACCTGCGGGCAGCCAGAAGATCGCACCGCGTCCGAACATTTCGTAAAGTTTTCCGCCCGTGAAATACGCGAGTGCCGCCGCCCCGGCCCAGGTGCAATTGTAGATGCCGACCATGCGTTGCACGCCGGAGCGGGACTCGCGCTCGCTCACCAGTGATTCCAGCGCAGGCCATGTGAACAGCAGCACGGTGGTGTAGCCCGCCACGAGCAGGTACATCGCGGTGCTCCCTTGCAAGAACGCCCCCACACACATCGAGACGGTGAGACATGCAAAGCCGATCTTCAGACTGAGGAGATTGCCGCGGCGCTCGGCGAACTTGCCGCATTGCACCGCAGCGAAAACATAGACCAACCCGTGCAGCGCGGAGATGCAGAGGTTTTCCTTGTTGCCGAATCCGAAGTGGTCGCGCAGGAAAAAGAACAGGTAGTTGAAATAATAGGACGACGCGATGGTGTTCAACCCCGCGAGAACGAAGTAACCAGTTTTGAGTTGGCGATGAGTCATCGGGAGACGTGATGCGTGAAGGGAAACCGCGCCGACTTTAGATTTCAGACTTCAGGCTTGAGGCTTGAGACTTCGCTGATGGCTTTGCGGCAATACCACTTCACGGCGTTGCTCATGGCGGGTTGAAGCGTGTCGAGTTCGGCGGCGGAACACCAACGGATGTCGTGATGCTCCTCGGCGGCGAGCATTGTCGTGCCGCTTTTGATGCGCGCCCAATAGATCATGCCGATGTGTTCGTGCGTGTCGTTGATGCGATGGATGTCGAGGAAGCGGGCGTTGATCAGCGCGCGCGTGCCTGGCTCGGTGGTAGGTGGGCGCTCGCCGATCAGCTCCACGTCTAGGCCGCTCTCTTCTTTTGCTTCTCGCAACGCCGCCTGCTCCGGGTCTTCGTCCAGCTCGATGTGACCGCCGATCGGAAGCCACTTGTCGAGCTTGCGATGATGAATGAGCAACACCTTGTTGTCGTGGACAACGAAGATGGCGACGGTGAAATCAATTTTCTCGTGAATGTGTGGCATCGGCGACGCGCAGGTTGCAAGCAACAGAGCGAATGCGCAAGCCCGCGCGCCAGTCCCGAGGTTGCGGCTTGGCCGCGCTGCGTGTTTCCGTTTAACTCCTGCCATGCGCGTATTGATCGTCGGTTGTGGTTACGTGGGATTTCCGCTGGCAGCGGAATTAGCGCGGCGCAGTCATGAAGTCTTTGGTCTGCGTCGCTCCTCGTCATCGGATGACGCGTTGAAAGCTGCGGGCATCACACCGTTGCGTGGCGACATCACGCAGCCGGATTCACTGCGCCAACTGCCCCGAGATTTTGATTGGGTCGTCAATTGCGTGGCCTCCGGCGGCGGTGGCGTGGAGGAATATCGTCGGCTTTATCTGCAAGGCATGAGAAACCTTGTCTCGTGGTTGTGCGCGATCGGTTCAAAAGCACCCCGCATCGTTTACACGAGCAGCACGGGTGTCTATGGCCAGAACGACGGATCTCTCGTGGACGAAGCGAGTCTGACCAAACCCGCGACAGAGACAGGCAGCGTGTTGGTTGAAGCAGAGCAAGCCTTGATTGCAGCCGGTCGGGAGAAAAACTTCACTGCGATGATCCTACGTGCTGCGGGGATTTACGGGCCGGAACGCGGTTATCTGTTGAAACAATTCCTGCGTGGCGAAGCGAGGATCGAGGGTTCGGGCGAACGCATATTAAATATGATCCACCGCGATGATTTAATTTCGGCGATTATCGCGGCATTGGAGCGTGGCCGGGCAGGGGAGATATACAACGCGGTGGATGACGCGCCCGTGAGTCAGTTGGAATTCTTCAAATGGCTCGCCGCCAGGCTGGGCATGCCGATGCCGCCTGTTGTAACTGAAGATTCTGCTACGCCTCGAAAGCGAGGATTGACGAACAAGCGCATCTCCAACGCAAAGTTAAAAACGGAATTAGGATTCGAGTTTGAATATCCAGATTACCAAGCGGGATATTTGTCGGAGATCGTGAGGCTTGGACTCGTCGGGATTTAAGAAGAATGGCGGGAGCGGCGGGGCTCGAACCC
>JANPGI010000194.1:0-6947 GCA_031423875.1 Verrucomicrobiota bacterium
ATCTGGACAGATTATGGCCGCGAACTTTGCCGCCGCGCGGAAGCGATCTTGACCCATGATTTTTAGGCCGATGCGACAACGGGGCGTGATCAAAGACGGAGCGGCTGGGGATCGCCGCCTTCAGGCGGCCAAACATGCCGCTGCCGCGTAAACGCAGCGTTCCGATTCCAAGGCATGACGAATATCGGGGAGGTAATACCAGATGTAAACCCGTCACACTGGCGGACAGAGAAGGCTTGTCGGGACGGATGCCGGGGGTATCGTGGTTTCACAATGATCCCTGCGGCTTCCACAAAAACGCACCGTGCGTTCACGCTGATTGAATTGCTCGTGGTGGTGGCGATTGTGTTGATCGCTTTTGCATTTGCAACACCGACTCACAGAGGAATGAAAATCAGGGCGGCGCAGGTCCAGTGCTTGGGCAACCTTCGGCAGATTAGCATTGGATTCTGGCTCTATTCAAATGACCACTCCAATCAGTTGCCTTGGCAAGTTTTGTTCCCGATTCACCAAGAGATTGCGCCAACAACAAGAGCAGCCGATTATTTTGCCCCCTTCACAAATTACATCAAAGAAGCGCGAACACTCGTTTGCCCCACAGACAAGTTCCGGCACGCGGCCACCAACTTCGCCAGCTTCAGTAATTCCAATCTCAGTTACTTCATCTCGCCGGATGTCTCGCTCAAATCACCTCCGAATCCGACCTCCATCATTCTCGCGGGCGACCGGCATTTGTCGCTCAACAATCAAGCGGTGAAGGCTGGCCTGTTTGGTACAACCAATTTCGCTGCGCTCGGCTGGACGACTGAACTTCATAATAAAACGAAGAACTCCCCGCTGGGCGTGCTGGCTTTCTTGGATGGTCATGTTGAAGCCAACCCGCTGAAGCAGATTACTTCCGTGTTCCAGCGTCAATCCATCGCCACCAATCGGCTGGTGATTCCGTAACTACAAACCTCCACCTTCGCCGTCTTCGCGTCTTTCGCGCGACTCTCAACTCCACGGATTCGATTCAATGGTGGAACTGCACCTGCTTGCTCACCTTTGCCAGACGTTTATCCCAATCGCTCTTGTTCGCCAGCGGATCAGCATCCGTGCCCCAGAGCTTTTTCACCATCTCGCGTTGAGGCACGAACGGACACTTCGCCTTCGGATTCTTGTGAACACCGTCGAGCTTCTGCAACGCCAGTTGCGCGCCGGTCATCAGCGGGGTTTTGCCAAGTTGCTCCTGCAACTTGTGCGTCGCGTCATCAAGCGCGCCCCAACGCTCCGCATCTGTGCGACCCCAAAGCGTGGGCTGCGTATCCAATTGCGCCAGATTCCACATGGCCACGCGGATCTGTCGCACAGGCCTGAACTGCCCGCCCATGATGTCGCGAAAGATTCCTTCGAGCGTGGCGTTGATGATCGAGTTTTGAAATTGTGCGTGTTGAAAGCGATGGCTACCGCTGACTTCACTGAAATCATTGAAGCGGATCGTCAGGCTGAATTCGCGTAACTGTAATTGCTCACGCCTTAACTGACCGGTCATGCGCGTGGCCTCGCTCAACGCGAACGTCAGCGCGGCTTCGTAATCCGGTTCGTCGTAGGGCAGCGTGGTGTTGCTGGAGATCGAGGCGCGATCTTTCACCTCCAGCATCAACGGCTCGTTCCAGCGTCCGTTGGCGAATAACCAGAGTTGCTGACCCCAGATACCGAATTTTTGCTTGAGCAACGTGGACGGCAGATTCGCCACATGTCCAAACGTCATCGCACCGAGCGCGGCCAGCGAGCGTTGCCGGTTTTTTCCAAGACCGGAAAGCTCGCGCACGGAGCGGTCCTTCAAAAAATCTTTCTCCTCGCCCGGTTTGATTTCCATGAAGCCCGGCTTCGCGGCATCTGTCGCCAACTTTGCGAGGCGTGAGGAACTGGCGAGTCCGGCCGAGACGGGAATCTCCACCTCGCGCCAGATGCGTCCGCAAATCTCCTTCACATAATCGGCTGCTGATGTGTTGCGCCAGACGGTGTGATTCATCGTGGTGAAATCCAGGAAACCTTCGTCAATCGAAGTCGGCACGAGCGTGGGAGAATATTCCTCCAACACGCGGAACATCTCCTGTGAGATCCGCCGATATTCGTCGTAATGCGGCTTGCACAACACGCCGCGCGGACAGATGCGCGCCGCCTCGAAACACGCCATGCCGGTCTTCACGCCAAACTTCTTCGCGTGTTTGTTAGCGGCGATGACGATTCCGTCACCACGCCGCCCGCCGCCGACCCACACAGGGCGACCCGTCAAATCCTTGTTGAGCGCGATCTCGCAACTGGCGAAGAAACTGTCGCCATCCACATGCAGGATTCGGTTGAGTGGTTTGCTGCTCATCTGCCCGGCCTCTAATCATGACTCCGTGCCAAGCGTTCCGCCACGGCGAGTTGTTCACATCTGGTGGAGCGCGGGCGGTCCCGCGCCCGCAGCGTTCCGCCTGCAAGAAGCGCGTGGAAATTTTCCAGGATGTTATTCTTCGGCCACGCGCTGCGAGCGAGGGAGCGCTCGCGCTCCGTCAATTACACCCGCATCGTCGCACAACAGGTAGGACAAAAACCGTCCAAGGTGATTTTTCCCGTGTGGAAACTCGTATCGCTGTGCTTGAATGAGTTTATGGACGACGAACCCATCCAACTACCGATTGATGGCGTGCTAGACTTACACACGTTTCAACCGCGCGAAGTGAAGTCTCTCGTGGTGGAATATCTGGCAGAGTGTCGGGCGCGCGGAATTCTGCGCGTGCGCATCATCCACGGCAAAGGCATCGGACAACTGCGCCAAACCGTTCACACACTTTTGGAGAAGCATCCCGATGTGACGTCGTTCAATCTCGCCAGCGAACATTTCGGCGGCTGGGGTGCAACCATCGTGCACCTCCAGCAGCCGCCTCCCAACCCTTGACCCTAATCACTCGAATTTGAAGTTCCGCTTGGCGCTCTGTTCGCGGACAGCAGAAATCACCACGGCATCTAGCGTGTTCGTGCCCGCGACTTCCTTCAATCGTGCCGCGACGTATTTTTCACGTTCGCGGTTGAGTGTCGCAATCTTCGCCTGCATATCGGCGCGTTCCTTGGATTTGGTTTCGACGTAAGTTTTGCGTTCGTCAGCGTTCAGCTTCTGCATCTCAGCAGGAAGTTCCTCGGTCTTCATTTTCGCGATGTCTGCCTTCCGTTCCTTCACAGCATCCACCAGATCCCAGGAAGAATTGCGGTAGTTTGCCGACGCTTTAGCTACTGCGCGCTGCGCCACGGCGCCGGAGGCAGCAGACAGCGTCGCGACATTGGCGTCCTGTCTTTCCTGTCGCGCCGCACCAGCACGACCTTCGATTCCGTATGCGAGATATGTCTTGTTCAACTCAACGCCGAGCTTCGCGATCTCCTTGTCCTGCGGTGCTTCGATGCTCACGACGGCGCGATTCTGGTCAATGACCAGATATTTTCCGTCTGCGAGATCAGCGCCCGCCTTCCATTTGGTGTTGATGCCTTCCGCTTCAGCCCCGCAATGAATCGTGTTCACGATGATGCCCTTGGTGATCGCGGTTTTGCACGACTCGGCGTAATTCACCGGCCCTTGCGTGAACGGTTCGTTGCCCGCGATGAAGATGGCTTTGTAAGCATCCGCCGCCGGACTCCACGCGAGTCCGTTCACTGCGTCCTTGATGACCCAGCCGCAATACTCATCGCCGCCGTTCGTCCGCAGTGCGAACAACTCTTCGGAAATTTTGTCGAGGTCGGTGGATAACGGCTGAATCTGGCGAATCCAACCTTGATCCGCGCGAAGGCTTGTCTTGCCGTATTCGTAAAGCGCCACCTGGACTTCGGGCGTGGCGCCGTCTTGTTTTGATTTGGCGAACTCATTGACGATGCGCCAGAGCTGACTCTTGGCCTGTTCGATGAGTCCATCCATGCTGCCGCTGGTATCGAGCAAGATGGCGATCTGCACGAGTGGCTTCTTGGCTTCTTTCGCTGGTATGGTGGCGGGTTCTTTTGCGCTGGCGAAATTGATGAGTGCGCAAGTTGCGACTACGGCGATTATTTTTGCGAGTAGTGATTTTGTTTTCATGGAGCTCTGTGTTCGTTGTTTGATTGTTAAGTTGAAACTGTTTTGCTGCGATTCCCCTCACCCCGGCCCTCTCCCGTGGGGAGAGGGAGAAGTTGTTTCCGTCTCAGGCGTGAACCAACGGCTGGATTCGCGGAGATCGCGTTCGATGAGTCCAGACTTTGCAATCGCTGTTCCCTCTCCCTGCGGGAGAGGGTTAGGGTGAGGGGAAGCGTCTCGTAGATTCATGTGTGTAAGTCTCAGTTGTTCTCGTAAATCTCGTAAAGCGTGTCGTCTAGGACGAACTGCACGTTCTGCCCGAGCGCGAGCCACGGGAGCGCGCGTCGCTCCTTCGCAGCGAACGCGAAGTATTCCTTCGAGTTGAACTGGATGCGCTGGTGCTTTGCGTTCTGGGATTTCTGCGCGTTCTCATCCACCCACTCGTTGCGCGTGTTCTGATAGAAGTTTCTTCCACCAACGAACTGGCCTTGCTGCGAGCTTTGCGCCAGACGCAGCTTGGATTGCTCGGCAACCGTACCCGTTGTCGCAGTCACGACGCCGTTCGTGACAACCATATCGCTCAATCCGAGCGCACGATTCGCCTCCATTGCGCCGCTCGCTGACACCACTGCGGGTGAAGCGGCGTTTTTCAGCTCAAAACCGTAACGCGCTCCGGCGACAGCTTTGCCGCCGTCTTTTTCCTTCTTGAACGAATCCCAATTCGCGGCTGCCTCCTGCCGGGCGAGCGAGTCGGTGGAGAGTCGCGACATTGTTTGTGCCGCGAGCGGCACGTTGCGACGCGCTTCGTCTTCCACGATGAGATAAGCCGTGTATGGCGTGACGATGCCATACTTCCGCGCGAGATCGGTGACTTCATCGCGCAACTCTGTGCTCTCGCCGCGCAACCGGATTTCATCGAGCAGATAACCGACACGCCGTGTGGCCCAGAGGCGCGGGATGAATTCATGATCGTCCGCCACACGCGGGAAATTGATTTCGTAAGTGAACTTCCGCGTCGCGCCATTCACCGTGCCTTCGAGGATGATCGCAGAATCGCCTTTGCCAGAATAACGCCCAACGAGCACCAGTTGATCACCACGGAACATATCTGGCAACGGCGACGGATACATCTTCGTCGCGCGCACGTCACCGGTGAATTTGATCGTGGGATTCGCCAGCACCGGCTCTTTGATCTTCGAGAAGAACGTCGAGACTTTGACTTCGATGTCTTCCTCGGGCAGGACGTATTGGGTGAACGCCCGCGTATCCTCCGCGATCCTGTCGAGCAGATGCGTGTTCACGTCCGTGCCGATGCCGAAACAGAAGACTCGCGTCCGGCCATCGGTGGCGCGCTTCACGCCTGCGACGATCTGTTCCTCGTCGGTCGTGCCGATCGTGGGGCGACCGTCGGTAAGGAAGATGACAACGAACGGCCTATCACTCGTAGCAGCCGACGTGAGTCGGCTCTGACTAATCGGTTGATGGTTGAGCGTTGATGGTTGAGAGGGTTCAATTAGAGCCGACTCACGTCGGCTGCTACGGAGAGAAAGAGCCTTCTTCAGCGCGTCATCAATCGCCGTACCGCCGATGGGCTTCAAGCCTTTGATGAAATCCTCCGCTTGGTCACGATTACGCGAATTCGCTTCGACGAGCTTGTCGAACAACGGTTCAACCTCCGTCGAGAAGCGGATGATCTCGAAGCGGTCGCCGTCGTTGAGGTTCTCGACGCAGAACTGGAGCGCCCTCTTCGCCTGCTCCAGTTTCTTGCCTGCCATCGAACCGGACGTATCCAGCACGAATGCCACATCCTTGGGCATGACTCGCTTGTCCTTCACGTCCGCGCCCGGCGACGCGAGCAACAGGAAATAACCATCCTCGCCCGCACTCTTGTGTGCGACGAGATTCACGCCTAGCTCATCTTTCTCCGGCGCGAAGTAGAGCGAGAAATCCGTGTCCGGCTTCACGTTGTTTTCCTCGAAGCCGACTGTGGCGCGCTGCGAACCGTGACGTTTGATCTCGACCGTGTGGCTCGGCGAGTAGATGGATTTCAACGGACGATCATTCACCAGTTCCACCTTGATGCTGACGTTCTTGACCGGCGCGGCGGAAAACTTTTCCGTGTTGAGCGGGTAGGTGTAGTTCACGAGTCCGGCGTCAGCCTTGAGCACCTGCGTGTAGGAAAGTTTGATGCGCTTCTTGCTGCGGGGTTCGATGGGATACACGCGCACCTTGAAAACATCGCGGTCGGCATATTCGAGCAGTGCGGGGTCTTTGAGCTTGCGGACGATGTCCTCGTAGATCGCGCGGGCCTTGGCGGCGGGCAGGAGTTCGGCTTCAACCATCTTGCCGCCGATGTCCATGGTGAACTTGTCAATTTGTGCGCCGCGCGGGATGGGAAAGAGATACGTGCCTTCGAGGCGTTGATTGTTAGGATTGTAGAACTCCTGATCTACGCTCGTCGTAGCGATCTGGCCGTCAATCTTCACGTCCACATGATGATAAACGACCTCCAGCGGCGCATAAACGCGCGGCGGGTTTGGCCAATGGTGCGGCGATTTCTGGTGCAGACGGCTATTTTGGAGCGCCTCTGTGGGGCGCTTTGTGCGGCCGTGACCGGCCAGAATGATGCGCAGGCGATGCTGGAGCAGTTGGATCGGGCAAATCTGTTCCTGATGCCTCTTGACACGAGCCGCCGCTGGTATCGCTACCATCCGTTGTTTCGCGACTTTTTACGTGAACATCGCGAACGTGGTGTCGAAGCAGCAGACTGCGCCCTGCTCTACCGCCGTGCGAGCGCGTGGTTCGAGCAGCAGGGTCGCGCGGGTGAGGCTATCGATTATGCATTGCAAGCCGAGGCTTGGAGCGATGCGTTACGCTGTCTTAC
>JANPGI010000195.1:0-1733 GCA_031423875.1 Verrucomicrobiota bacterium
GTCGTTATAGACTGTGAAGGTCAGGAACGTCAGCGCGAAGAGGATGAAAACCCACGGCACAACGGGGTAGCCGGGCACGCGGTAGGATTTGGATTGATCATTTGCCGCGATCGGCATTTTCCGACGCATCACGAACAACCCGTAAGCGCCCGCTGCGTAGAAAATCCAAGTCACGAAGATCAACGTGTCTGTCAGCGTGTCGAAGGTGCCGCTGAACAACAGTGCGACACTCCAAGCGCCTTGCACCACGAGCGACGCAGCGGGCGTGCCGAAGCGCGGGTGTACGTTGCCGATGAAACGTGGGAAGACATTCATGCGCGCCATCGAAAAATAAACCCGCGCCGTGGCCATGATGATGGCGTTCGTCGTGCCGAACGTGGAAACCATCACCAGTGCGGCGATCCAGTTTCCGCCGCCCGAAAAAATCTTCTCCGCCACATCGAATGCGAAAAACTTTTTCGACTTGGCGAGTTCATCTACTGGCAGGACGTAGAGATATGCGACGTTCATCAGAACGTAGATCGCGGTGACGGTGAGCATGCCCCAGAGCAACGCAAGCGGGATGTTGCGTTGCGGTTGTTTCACCTCTCCGGCGATGTAGGTGAGCTTGTTCCAGCCGTCGTAAGCCCAGAACGCTCCTTGCAACGCCCCCGCGATTGCAGCGAACAACGCCAGGCCGGTCAGTTGAACCGTCGCGCTCGGCGTGGTGAGGTTCGCTGCGCTGCCTCCCGTGGATGGAAGGAGCGCGCCCAGCACAAGCAGAAGCATCGCGGTGACTTTGGCGATGGTGAAAACGTTTTGCACCAACCCACCGAAGCGGACGCCGACGTAGTTCACCGCCGTCAGTAGGATGATGATCATGGCGGCGAGACCTTTCGTGCCGATTTCCGCCAGCGGCGAGACGTGGCCGATGAACGGCAGATGAACCGACCATGCGGCGGTGGCGGCGGAAAATTCAGGCAAGTGAACCAACCGCCCTGCGTATTCGGCGAAAAGATAGGCGACGGCGGCTATGGAGCCGCACTGGATGATGGCGAAGATCGCCCAACCGTAGAGGAACGCGAAGAACGGACCGTACATACGCTGGAAATAGACGTATTGCCCGCCAGTTTCTGGAATGACGCTGGCGATCTCAGCATTGGTGAGCGCGCCAAACAAGGTGATGACTCCGGCGAGTATCCAAACGAGCAGGATCAACTCTGGCGAGCCAAGTTGTTCGGCCATCACGCCGGTTTTCCGAAAAATCCCCGAACCGATCACGCCGCCAACGACCAGCATCAGGGTGGAGAACAGGCCGAGCGTAGGGATCAAGTTGCCGACAGATTTCTGCCGCAACGGTGGAGGTTTCTGGCTCATGCCTATTTCATTTCGATCACCACCGGACAATGATCGCTACCCAAGATCTGTGGGAGAATGGCGGCGCGTTTGAGTTGCGGACGCAGTGAGTGTGAGATCAGAAAGTAATCCAGCCGCCAGCCGATGTTTCGCGCGCGGGCGTTGCTCATCGGACTCCACCAGGTGTAATGCCCGCCGCTCTTTTCAAACTCACGGAACGTGTCCACGAATCCCGCCTTCACAACCGCGTCGAACCCCGCGCGCTCTTCCGGTGTGAAACCGTGATTCTTCGCGTTCGCCTTCGGATTGCTGAGGTCAATCTCCGTGTGCGCCACGTTCAGGTCGCCACACCAGATGACGGGCTTTTTCGTTTCGAGCTTCTTGAGGTAGGCGAGGAA
>JANPGI010000196.1:0-5653 GCA_031423875.1 Verrucomicrobiota bacterium
CTCGTTCACGCGCGCCAACCTCGCGAAGTCGCCGGGATGTTGACCGGCTTGCTTCTGATCCTCGCGCTGACCAGTTCCATCATCCCGAAAATGCTCGCCTCGTTGAAAGCACGTCGGCAAACTCCCGCCACCAAACCAATCATCACATGAACAAGATTCTTTCACTCCTACTCGTCGCCGGAGTTGCTCTGGCGAGCGGTTGCGGCAAATCCGATTCCAGCAGCAGCGGCACAAACAATTCCGCCGGCGGCAAGAAACTCACCATCGCGCTGATGCCCAAGTCCAAGGGCAACGCCTATTTCATTTCGTGCAAGAAAGGCGCGGATAAAGCGGCGCAAGAACTCGGTGTGGATCTCGTTTTCGACGGACCGACTGATCCCGATCCAGCGAAGCAAAACGAGATCGTCGAGAATTGGATCACACTCGGCGTGGACGCGATTGCTGTGGCCTGCGAAAACCGCGAGGGCATCTCCACCGCGTTGCGCAAAGCCAAGGCCAAAGGCATCAAGGTCATCACCTACGATGCCGATGCGTTACCGGACGCGCGCGAATTTTTTGTGAACCAAGCCACGCCCGAAGGCATTGGCTTTGCGCTCATGGATGAAGCGGCGCGGTTGTGCGGCAACGAAGGCGAGTTCGCCATCATCACCGCGAGTCTCACGGCGGCGAACATGATCGAGTGGCAGAAATACATCGAAGCGCGTCGTGCCGACAAATATCCGAACATGAAAATGATCGCGCTCCGCCCCTGCGATGATCTCAAGGACAAGGCGCAGAGTGAAACCACGGCACTGTTGAGCGCGAATGCAAATCTCAAGTGCATCATGGCGATCTGTTCACCCGGCGTTCCCGGCGCAGCGGAAGCCGTGAAGCAGGCAGGCAAGGTCGGCAAGGTGAAAGTCCTCGGCCTTGGTCTGCCGAACGAAAACAAGCGTTACGTCCACGACGGTGTGACCGACAGCGTGATCCTCTGGAACACGGAAGACCTCGGCTACCTCGCCGTCTATTCCGCGAACGCGCTGGCCAAAGGCGAATTGAAAGCGGGCGACAAGAAGGTGAAAGCCGGTGCACTCGGGGAATTCGACATCGTTGGCGACAACATCATGTTGGGCAAACCGTTCATCTTCAATAAAGCGAACATTGACCAGTTCGATTTCTGAGCGGGAGAAACCTTAACCGCTGATCTTCGCTCATCCTCTCGCCAATCAATATTGTATTGGCGTCGATCAGCGCGGATCAGCGGTTTTTTATCGTGAACGATCCATCCGTTCTCAACCAGCCAGCACTGCGCTGATCTTCTTTTTCAACTCCGCGTTGACCTCGTCCACCGCGCGAGTGCCGTTGACGATGCTGAATCCGTATGTCCGTTGCAGCTTGCGGAAGGCTGTTTCCATGAGGGTTTGATACTCAACGAAGCTGTCAAAAAGATCGCGGGAAAGCCCGAGGTCCATCCCGCTCTCCCAATAATCAAGCGTCGCGGTCTTGGCCAGATTGCGTTGGACGAGTTCGTTGGGTTCGATGGCGAGATAGAAGACGGCATCTGGTTTGAGCGCGATGCCGTAGAGGTTTTTCAACCATGCCACATCCATACCGCGCACGATGTCGCGCGCCATCAGCGTGTAGATATAGCGATCCGCGATGACGATGAATCCCGCCTTGAGCGATGGCAGGATGATGTTCTCCAGTTGATCCGCGAAGTCGGTCGCGTAAAACAAACTGAGCGTCGTACGACTCAAAATATTTCCGTTCTGCGCACGTTCGAGTTCTTCACTGACGAGCGTGGAGCGTTTCAATCCGACCTGAACCGTGGCGTGGCCGCTCGTTTCCAACCACTCGACAAGCGATGCGATCTGTGTGGAGCGTCCGGATCCGTCCGCCCCTTCCACGGCGATGAGTTTGCCGACAAGTTCGTCGGGGTTCACGCCGGGGATGCCGTCACCGTAAAAACTTCTCGGGCTGTTGCGCGGGACGACGACGTTGCTGCGATTCGTTTTCTTCATGCGGCGGAATCCTCCTCCACTTCCTCGACTACTTTTTCCTTCCGTCGCACGGGCGGCGGCAACGGCAGCGGGCTGGTACGGCGGAACTCATCCAGATCAATCCGTTCACCGACGAGTTTCCTTACGATAGACTGTTGCGCTTCGATGCGTTTGTTGGCGTCAATAATGGTGAAGTTGAACTCTGCGCTCATGGCAAGGTATTGATCCAAGATGCGCCCCTGAAAAATCCGGAAGCTCTCATACGGATCGGGCGAGAGCCGCAAGTCCATGCCTGCTTCAAAGAATTTGAGCTTCGGGCGACCGTCGAGAATGCGGTTGAGCGACACTTCGAGATCGGCTTTGAAGAAAAAGGTCAGATCGGGTTGCGCTGCGAAATTATAGATGCCGCGCACCCATTTGGGTGGACAACCCCGCACGACATCGCGGGCGTAGGCCGTGAACGCATAGCGGTCGCACAACACCACATAACCCGCGCGCAACAACGGAAGCAGATGTCGCTCGTAGCGATCAGCAAAATCTGTGGCGTGAATGAGGCTGAATGTCGTCGGCGAGAGCAGCTCGCGTTTCTTGCCTTTGCTGGTGGCGGATTTTACCAGCTCGGACGAGTTCCATTCGCTGAAATAGACTTTGACGCCCTCGGCTTCGAGCCAGCGTTTGAGCAGATAGATTTGCGTGGACTTGCCGGAGCCGTCGAGACCCTCAACGGCGACGAGTCGTCCGGGAAAACCAAGTTGGGCGAACGTTTTCATTGCCTGACCCATGCAACCACATTGCCAGACAGGGGGAAACATCTAAATCATCGGCAAGCCTGAATCGGGCAACGTTAAAATCGGCTCGCGACCCGGCGCAACGGAACGATACAGTTCGCGCCATGCAAACGAGCCAAATGATTTTCGCGATAGGACTGACGCTTCTCGCGAGCGGCTTGGTTTGGTTCACGATCTGGTGGCGACAACGCAATCAACCCGCAAACTTGCGCTCACTCTTTGTTGTGGTCCTCGTCGCGGGTTTGGTCGTCCGTCTGGCTTACGTGTTCCTGACACCGATTTTCTACGCGCCGGACGAGCAATCTCATTTCAACTACATCAAGCATCTCGCGGAGAAAAAATCGTTCCCTGTTCAAACCAGCAAACTTGGCGACGAGTCGAACGATTGGGAAAACAATCAGCCGCCGCTCTACTACCTTGTGGCCGCGCCGATCTTTAGTGCGACGCAGGCCATGTTTCACAATCAAACTTCAACCGTCGTCGCCATCAGACTTCTCTCCGTTTCTCTCTGGCTGCTCAACGCATGGCTCGTGATTTTTTCGTTGCGACGATTGAAAATCCAAGATGGCTTCGTTGAAGTGTTCACCGTGGCGATGGTTTGTCTGTTGCCCACATACACCTTTGTTTCGTCAGCGATCAACAATGACAACCTGCTCGCTACAATCGGCGGCAGTCTGTTGTGTTTGTTGACGCAGCGAGAGCGATCCATCAAGTCCGCACTCTTGCTCGGACTGCTGCTCGGCTTTGGATTGTTGACCAAGCAATCCGCCGTGATCTTCGCGCCGCTGATTGTTTCGCTCGTCGCACTTGAAGCTTTCAGGGGTCGTATCTCTTGGCGCAGCGCAGCACAACAACTCTTCGTCACGCTGGGACTCGCAGGCTTGATTTATCTCCCGTGGGCGATTCGCAACTGGCAGGTCTATCACACCTTCATGCCGGAAAATCTGGTTGTGACGCAAATCCCGTGGCCGTCTGCCATGCACGGCATCGCATCCGCCGCGCACAATCTTCTGAAAACTTTCTGGTCCGTCTCCGGCCTCAGCAACGATATCGGTTATCCGTTTCCTGTTGTTGGCATGTTGCTGCTCGTGATGCCTGTGGTGATGTTCGCGTTGGATTCAATGCCCGTGGAAAAAACTGACGCACTGAACATCGCCGAAAACAAAGCACTGCTCATCGCCATGCTTGTTGCCGTTCTGATCACGGTGGGGCTCGTGTTGCGATTCGGCTATCAGTTCGGCATGGGGCAGGGGCGACACTTATTTCCACTGCTATGTCCAATCGCGCTGTTTCTGGCGGCGTGTTTGCGGCGATTGCCGGTAAAGAAACTGGATGTTCACGCCGCCGGTTTTTGGATCACCTACGCCGCCAGCTTTGCAGCGTTCAGCCTGTGCCGGTTTCCGAAGTGATGGAGCGCGGACGGTCCCTCGTCCGCAGCGTTCCGCCAGACAGTGAGACACTGATTTTTTACGAACGCCTTATTCCTTATTCACCCGCTGCGAGCGAGGGACCGCTCGCGCTCCGGGAGAGATTTCACAACCCGATCGGATGCCACGCCGTTTTGAACTCCACGGTGTCGAGGATGCGGTAGGCGTCTTCGCCTTTCGCGGAGAACCATTCCTTCGCGGACAACGCGTGTTTCGCGTAACGCTTGAGATTGATGGCCGAGCCAGCTTGAAGTTGCGCGCCGAGAGCCGCATCGCATGAACCGTCCACGATGGCGTTCACATCCATGTGCGAGGCGATGTGCGGCGCGAGTTCCGCGCGCTTGCCGGTGAGCAGATTGACCACGCCGCCGGGCAAATCGCTCGTAGCGAGGATTTCACTGAATGTCACCGCAGGCAGTGGAAATTTTTCCGACGCGACAATAATCACCGTGCTGCCGCTCAAGATGACCGGCGCAATCAACGACACGAGCGCGACGAGCGCAGGTTCATCCGGCGCGACGACGACGGCGACGCCCATCGCTTCTGGTGTGGTGAAATTAAAATGCGGCGACGCCACGGGATTCACGCTGCCGAACACCTGTTGATACTTGTCCGTCCAGCCAGCGAAATGCACGAGCCGATCAATCGCCAGCGTCACTTCGCGTTTCGCAGAGGCTGAACTTGCGCCTGTGGAACGCGCCAGTTCCGCGACGAGTTCGCTCGCGCGGTTCTGCAACATCTCGGCGGCGCGATAAAGTATCTGGCCGCGATTGTAAGCCGTGGCTTTGCTCCAGCCGCCCTCGGCAGCTCTGGCTGCGACAACGGCATCGCGGAAATCTTTCCGGGACGCGTGGCAGTAATTATCAAGCTGCTCGCCGCTGGCGGAAGTGGCGGACAGATAGCGACCGCTCTCGCTGCGAGGAAATTTGCCACCGATGTAGAGCTTGTAAGTTTTTTTGACGTCGAGGCGCGCTGTCATGGGCAAAGGCTAGAATGATGGTTCGTGTTCGGCAAGTGTGTAGCTCGCGGCCGGAAATCTTGGGAACATTCAACTTCAAACATTCAACGCTCAACGCCCAAAGACTGCGCGACTACTCGTTCCCTTCGGCGTTCGATGTTGAATGTTGGAAGTTGAATGTTCCCCTATATCAGGAGATCAACCTCTAAACCACCGCCGCAGACCAATCCATTCCGTGCGCGTCGGCGACGGCTTTGTAAGTGATCTTGCCGCCCATGACATTGATGCCACCGATGAGCGACGGTTGTTTGTGGCAGGCTTCGCTCAGACCATAATCCGCCAGTGTCTCGATGTAGCGATAGGTCACGTTCGTCAGCGCTTGTGTGGCGGTGCGGGCGTATGCGCCGGGCATGTTCGCTACGCAATAATGCGTCACGCCTTCCTCGACGAAGACCGGGTTCTGATGCGTGGTGGCGCGGGAGGTTTCAGCGCAGCCGCCTT
>JANPGI010000197.1:0-5638 GCA_031423875.1 Verrucomicrobiota bacterium
GAAAAACCAGGACGTGTTGCTCTTCGTGGACAATATTTTCCGTTTTTCTCAGGCGGGTTCCGAAGTGTCCGCGTTGCTGGGCCGCACCCCGAGCGCGGTCGGTTACCAGCCGACCCTCGCCGCGGAAATGGGCGACTTGCAGGAACGCATCACTTCGACCAAGAAAGGTTCGATCACGAGCTTCCAGGCTGTTTACGTGCCTGCGGATGACTTGACCGACCCCGCGCCCGCCACGACCTTCGCGCACTTGGATGCGACCATTGTGCTCGAACGCTCCATCGCGGAACTCGGCATTTATCCCGCGGTTGATCCGCTCGCTTCCAGTTCCCGCGCGCTGTCCGCCGACATCGTCGGTCAGGAACATTACGACGTCGCCCGCGGCGTGCAGAAGATTTTGCAACGCTACAA
Organism: Verrucomicrobiota bacterium; assembly: GCA_031423875.1. GTDB lineage: Bacteria > Verrucomicrobiota > Verrucomicrobiia > Limisphaerales > JADLHS01 > JADLHS01. Next base: position 409 of record JANPGI010000197.1, read on the forward strand.
GGACTTGCAGGACATCATCGCGATTCTCGGCATGGACGAACTTTCGCCCGACGACAAGACCACCGTGCTGCGTGCGCGCAAGATTCAACGCTTCCTGAGCCAGCCGTTCACTGTGGCGCAGATCTTCACCGGCATCGAAGGCAAACAAGTGCCCGTGGCCGAAACCGTGCGCGGCTTCAAGGAAATCCTCGAGGGCAAACACGACGACGTCAACGAAGTGAACTTCTACATGAAGGGCGGCATTGACGAGATCAAAGACAAGTAGTCTTTGAAACGTTGAACGACTAAACACATGGCCACGCTGAAACTAGAAATCGTCACGCCGGAAGCAAAAGTCTATTCCGAAGACGTGGACATGGTCACGCTGCCCGGTGTCGAAGGCGAGATGGGCATCTTCCCGATGCACGTTCCGCTGATGACGCAGCTCACGGCTGGCGAAGTCGGCGTGCGCAAAGGCGGCCAGGATTACTTTCTCGCGGTCGGCGAAGGTTTCGTGGAAGTGACCGGCGATCACGTTTCCATCCTCACCGACATGGCGATCAAGGCCGAGAACATTGACGAAGCGAAAGCTGAGGAAGCCCGCAAACGCGCCGAAGCCCGCCTCACCGAAAAGCTCGACGACGAAGAAGTCGCCAACGTCAGCGCCGCACTCGCTCACTCACTGGCACAACTCAAGGTCAAGCGTCGTAGTCGTTGATTGCACGCGAATCATTTCAGCCGCCCTGCCAAACAGGGCGGCTTTTTTATTGGAAGGGAGCGTGACGGATTCCTGATTGGTTTGTCCATTCATAACAGCGACTTCAGATTCGCTGCATTGAATGAACGAAACATCACAGCCCGTCTTGAGCGGGCAAACCAACGGACGCCGGAACGACGTAGCAAACGCACCGGAGATACTGGAACAACTCATCCAACAAGCGGAACGCGCCTGCGCGAGCGACATCCACCTCCAGATGCGGCAGGAATCCGCCGAGATCGCGTTCCGGCTCGATGGCGTCATCACGCCCATCAGCAATCTCCCTGCGGCTATCGCGGAGCGCGTGTTCGGACGCATCAAGTTCCTCTCCCGGCTCAAGACCTATCAAGATTCACTGCCGCAAGATGGCCGCATCGAACACGCTGATGTGGGTTGCCAGCACGACATCCGCGTGGCGAGCTATCCGACTGTGACGGGCGAGAAGATTGTCCTCCGCCTGTTCAATTCTTCCGCCGTCAAATCCGTTCACGAACTCGGGCTGCCCCAGCCTGCGCGCGTTCAAATTGAAAACTTTCTCCGTCAGACGACTGGCTTGATGCTTCTCACCGGACCTGCTGGCAGTGGTAAAACCACCACCATCTACGCTTGTCTCCGCCAACTCTCCGAACACGGCGGACGCCACATCATCACCATCGAAGACCCCGTCGAGCAGGTTGTACCGGGCATCATGCAAACTGAGATCAACGACGCCATCGGCCTCGACTTCGCCAAAGCCGCGCGCCATCTACTCCGCCAGGACCCGCAATCACTCGTCATCGGCGAGATTCGCGATGAGGAAACCGCCAACCTCGCCGTGCGCGCCGGACTCACTGGTCATCTTGTAATTTCAACGCTGCACGCGGGATCGTGTCGCGGCGTGTTGGAACGACTGCTTGTGATGTGCGCGGATGTTTCGGCTGTGGCAACCGCTGTGGAACTCGTGTTGAACCAGCGCCTAGTCCGCAAACTCTGCACTGAATGTCGCGGCGAGAAATGTCCCGCGTGCTTGCAGACCGGTTATCAAGGCCGTGTTCCGCTTGTTGAATGGCTTCGCCTCACAGACCCGATGCGCGCGCAAATCCGCTCGCGAGACTTGTCTGCAATTCAACCAGAAGTTTCGCTCGCAGATTCTGCGCGTGAGCTTTTGCGGCAAAGCCTGTCGAACAGTGCAGAAATCAAACGGGTATTAGGATCATGAAAACCGACGAGTTCGCATTCTTCAATCAACAGCTCGCTGCGATGTTACGCGACGGCCTTCCGCTCGAAGGCGCATTGCAACGTCTCAGCGCCGAGATGGGCGATGCTGCGTTGAAAGCCGAGTTGCAATTCCTCGAAGCTGATCTACGCAAAGGTACACCCCTCGCCGAAGCTCTCGCGCCCCGCACGCTGCCAGAATTTTACAAACGCATGATCCTCGTCGGCGTTCAGAGCAACGACCTTTCCGGCGTGCTCATTCTCATGGCGGATTATTATCAGCGCCAGCACGCCACGCTCACGCGCCTTAAAGGATTGCTCATCTATCCGCTCATTGTATTGATCGCGGCGTTCGGACTCTCGCTCGTCATCTCGATTCTCTGGGGACACGTCATCTGGCCGAACCTTTCCTCAATGTATGTATGTGGCGAAGCCGGATTCTTCGGCAACACCAGCATCCCCTTGTTCACCCGCCTCGCCTCGCAACTCTGGGCACCGCCGTTGTTATTCGCCATCGCGTTAGCGATTGCGTTCGCGGTGATCTTCAGTCGGCGGTTGCGGGCAAAAGTCTGCGTGCGATTGCCCGCTTTTCGCGATGCTTCCGTGGCGCAAACTTCCTCCGCGCTCTGGATCATGCTCAAAAGCGGGGTCACTCTCCGTGATGCACTGGCGCTGCTCGAACAACTCGAACTCGGCACGCCCGCCGGAAAAGACATCGCCGTTTGGCGGCAACGTCTCGCTGCAGGCAATGGAAAATTTTCCGAGATCGCCACTGAGAGCCGCGCGTTCCCCGCGCTGTTCATCTGGATGGTTTCCAACTCCGGTGAAGACATGGTCGCGGGATTCAAACGCGCAGCCGACATCTATCAGGGCAAGTTTGAACGCCACACCGAGACCTTGCTATACGCGGTGTTGCCCGCTGCGATCATCATCCTCGGCCTGATGATCGCCGCCCAAGGTTACTTGGCTATCAGCTCCATCGTGCCGTTCTTGAGATCGCTGATGAGTTTTGGTGAATGATTGTGAACTGACCTATGTTCGACACCATTGTTAACGGAATTTTTGTTCTGACGTTCTGGATCATTTGCTGGCTGGTGCCCGGATTGATTCTGCTCCTGCTGCTGGACAACACAGTTGGCAAGCGCTTGCGACGGCAGGAAACCTCCGGCCTGTTCCTTGATCTGCTCGACACAATCCTCGAATGTGGCGCGCCCATCGAAGAAACGCTCGTCTCCATCATCGAGAAACGCGAACTCGCGCCGTCCTCGCTGTTTCAACAACTCGCCACCAAACTCCGCTCCGGGCAACGCCTCGGCGATGCGCTCGCCGATCTCCCCGGATTACTACCAATCAAAGTCGTCGCCATGCTGCGCGCGGGTGAACGCATCGGCGATCTCCGCAAAGTCCTTCCCGCCTGTCGCAGGCTTTCCGGCGACAAACGCTCCCAGACGCGCAGTGATGTCCAATCCTTTGGTTGGTACGGCATCGCCTCCATTCTGGTGTCGCTCTGGATGTATGTTTTTCTTTCAATCATCGTCCTGCCGAAGTTTGTGGAGATCATGATGGGCATGACGGGCGAGCTTCCCCTCGGCCTCGAACTCTTGCGCGAATATGGGAAACTGCTTGTCTGCGCCCAACTCCTCGTGCTGCTCGGCGTCGTCGCAACACTTCTGATTCATGGCGAAGGTCATTTCATGCGAAAATGGTTCGGCCCAATCGTGGATTGGTGCGCAAGCCGCACGCCGTGGAAACGTCGCCGCATGCAGCGCGATTTCTGCACGATGCTTGCCACACTTCTCGACGCCCGTGTACCAGAGAGCGATACAGTGAAACTCGCGGCTGATTGCGCTGCGAACCGCGCCTTCAGTCGTCGTGCAGAAACCGTCATCTCCCACCTGCGCCAAGGTCAGCGCCTCACAGATGCGGTTCAAGGACTCGACGACTCCGGCGAATTCCGTTGGCGACTCACCAATGCGGTGCACGCGAAAGATGGCTTCCTCCGCGCATTGAATGGCTGGTGCGAATCTCTCGATGCGAAAGCGTTTCAACAGGAACAAGCCGCCGCCCTTACTTTGACCAGCACACTCGTCGTGTTGAACGGATTGTTCGTTGGCGTGATCGTGGTCACCACGTTCGGCTCGCTCATCGCGATCGTTGAAGCAGGAGTTTTATGGTGATGAGAATTACCAATCGCCCCAAAACCTCGCACCGCAGCGGCCTTTTGATGACCGAGGCAATGATTGCTCTCGCCATCGTCAGCCTTGCAATCCTGCCACTGGCATATTCGTTCGCCCAGGAAAACAAATACCTTCGCCGCTGCTACGAACGCTCAGTCGCGATCGAAGTTGTGGACGGCGAAATGGAAATCCTCCGCGCTGGCGGCTGGCGACAGTTCACCAACGGCATTCATACCATCACCACTACCGCCCGCTCCGCCACGAATCTGCCGCCGGGCGAATTGCGACTCACGCTTACTAATAAACAAGCGCGCGTAGAATGGTTGCCCGCAGAAACATCACACGGAAGCCCTGTCGTCCGGGAGGCGGCATTGAAATGAAATTACGATTCCATTCATCCAACAACCGGTCAGGCCATCGCGCTGCCACGCTTATCGAATGTCTGGTCTATGTAAGCGTGATGACCACCATTCTCGCCGTGGCCTCAATCGCCTTCTATCGGTGCTATGACCACATGCGCTCGCTGCGGCGAAACGCTGACGACATCACACGCGTCCTTCACATCGGCGAACAGTGGCGCAACGATATCCGCTTGGCAATCCGCCCACCGACTCTCAACGAAACAGATCAAACACTTCACGTCCAACACAAGAATGGGGTTGTTGATTATCGTTTCTCAGAAAACCAAATCCTCCGTCGCGCCGTTGACGAAGCACCGTGGACGAGCGTGCTGACGAACCTGAGCCAATCGCAGATGAAGCTGGAAACACAACACGGCATCGTGGCGTGGCGTTGGGAGATTGAATTGCGCCCGCTCCGCAAACCCGCCCGCGTCCAACCGTTGTTCACGTTCACCGCTGTCCCAGAACCACAGCCCGCACCATGAAATCCAACCCACCATTCCGCCCGCGACAAAAAGGATTCATGGTCGTCGGAGTTGTCATCATCATGGGGCTGATGTCGCTCTACGTAAGCACCAACATCCGAAATCTCGCACTGCTGAAACGCGAGCTTCATCTCGTCGAACAGAAACAGATACAGCACTGGCGCAAGTGACGGAGGGCGGTGCAGCTTGCCCTTGATTGGTAGGGCGCGGCACTCCGTGCGCGCCGGGCTTGGCCAG
>JANPGI010000198.1:0-2380 GCA_031423875.1 Verrucomicrobiota bacterium
ATTGATGACAGCGTGGACATCGTCGGTGCGCTGGCGAATCTCTCTGAGTTTTACGCCCACGAAAGCTGCGGCCAATGCACACCCTGCCGCGAAGGTTCGCTCTGGATGAGCAAGACGCTCCATCGTCTCACGCATGGCGAAGGCCGCAAGCAGGACGCGGAATATCTCGTGAAGATCGCGGACAATATTCCCGGCGGTAAGACGATTTGCGCATTCGGCGAAGCCTGTTCGTGGCCCGTGCAAAGCTTCGTTGCGAAGTTCAAAGATGAATTCGTCGCGAAGGGCGCGGCTGATGAAGAGCGTCGCGCGAAGGAAAGCAAAGGCGCTGGCCCAACGCATGAAATGAAAATTGCGGCGAGCCCGCAGCATTGAATTTATGGCGAAACAAACGACACCAAAGCATCCGCTCGGAGAAGTCTTCGGCTTCTCTGTGACGGACTTGAGTGCCAGTGCGAATCGGCATCGCACAAAACGCCTTTGTCCGTTTAACAACAAAGTTCCAAATTGCACAAAAGATAAAGCACAGAATCCGTTGGGTGTTTGCAGTGTTTTTCACGAAGGCGAAGTTGTTATCACTTGTCCGATTCGTTTCCGTCAGGAATGGATAATCGCTGACGATGCGGCGGATTTCTTTTTTCCTGCCGGCGCGACTTGGACGACGCTCACGGAAGTTCGTTTGAAAGACGCCGAAGGAGGTTCGGCGGGCAACATAGATATTGTTGTCTGTGCCTACGACAAAGCCGGTAAGGTTTATGACTTCGGTGCGTTGGAAGTTCAGGCGGTTTATATTTCAGGGAATGTTCGCAATCCATTTGAGCATTACATGGAAGCTCCGGCCAAGCGTTGCCAGATGGATTGGACGAAGGAGGCGAATTATCCCCGACCAGATTATCTATCCTCGTCTCGTAAACGGCTTGCTCCACAACTTATTTTCAAAGGTGGGATCATCAATGCTTGGGGTAAGAAGACAGCCGTCGCTTTGAACAAAAGCTTTTTCAATACATTGCCAAAGTTACCAGAGGTGAGGAAGGAAGAGGCAGACATCGCTTGGCTCATTTATGATGTGAAGCCCCCGGCAAATTCGGGCGCGCATTACGAGTTATTCCGTGAGCGGATTGTTTACACTCGCTTCGAGCCTGCATTGAATCAGATTACAAAGTCTCGTCCCGGCAAAATGGAAGACTTCATTTGCCATTTGCAGGAGAAAGTTGACGAGAAGCTGGAGACGCCGCCGATAAATCGCACTCTTGAGAATCCTTTCAGCAAATGAGTGTTACCCAGACATTTTTATTACCCGACATCGGCGAGCGCGATAAGCCTGTGAATGTGGCTTCTGTTCCGCAACGCAGTCCATTTCGGTATCCGGGTGGTAAGACTTGGCTCGTCCCGCTTTTCCGCCGCTGGATGATGAGTCTTCCCAATCAGCCAAAGGTTCTCGTTGAGCCCTTTGCCGGTGGCGGAATTATCAGTTTGACCGCAGCATTTGAACATCTCGCAGATCGTGTCGTCATGGTGGAGCTTGATGAACAAATCGCGGCTGTTTGGGAAACGCTTCTTGGTGGTGATGCTAAGTGGCTTGCCAAAAAACTGCTCGCCTTTGAGTTGACGCCCGAATCAGCCAAGGCTGAACTCGCCAAGTCTCCACAATCATGTCGCGAGCTTGCCTTTCAAACGATCTTGCGGAATCGAACGGCCCACGGCGGAATCTTGGCTGAAGGTGCTGGCGTGTTGAAGCATGGCGAGAACGGAAAGGGAATTCTCTCGCGTTGGTATCCGCAAACCATCGCCAAGCGAATGACGAACATCGAATTCGTCACCAAGCGCCTTGAGTTCATTCATGGCGATGCGTTTGAAATCCTGACTGAATATCGCAAAGACCAGAGCGCTGTGTTCTTCATTGATCCGCCATACACCGCAGGCGGCAAGCGTGCTGGTTCACGGCTCTACACTCATTCTGAAATTGACCACGACAAGCTTTTCTCGTTTTGCGAAAAACTGCGTGGCGATTTCCTGATGACTTACGACAATGCGGAAGAAGTTCGAGTGTTAGCGGAACGGCATGGCTTCTCAGTCAAACCAGTCGCCATGAAGAACACACATCATGCCGAAATGTCGGAGCTTCTCATTGGGCGAAACCTTGATTGGGTTGAGGACGGCGGCATTTTCCGCGAAGAACCAGTTTCATACAAAGTGACGTTGCCCGAGAAAAAGAAGATTCAATTGCGAAGAAAAGCTGTGGTTAATTGAAAATGTCCACCGCACCTACAACTGAAGTTAAGCCCGCGCCGCCCGCGATCGAAAAGATCAAGGTCAAGGTGGACGGGCGCGAAGTCGAAGTGCCGAAGCTCACGCCGGATTGGCAGGGCAAACTCGCGCCCAC
>JANPGI010000199.1:0-9913 GCA_031423875.1 Verrucomicrobiota bacterium
CCAGGCACACGACGGCGCGCACGGAGTGACGCGCCCTACCAGTCGAAAGATTGTTCGCCGCCGTTCAAGTTACGCCGCCTTGCTTGACCGAAACTTCAATGCTGCTTCTGTGCGGGAGCGGACATGCAGCTTGTTGTAAACGTGCCGCAAGTGCCAGCGCACCGTCCCGTCCGTCAGTCCCAACCGATCCGCGATCTGCTTGTTCGGAAAACCAGAGGCCAGCAGTTCGAGAATCTCTCGTTCGCGTGGCGACAGATCTTCCATCTCGGCGGCCACAGCGAGTGGCTCTTGGAACGAGAAGATGACTTTGCGCGCAATCTCCCGTGACATCGGCGCGCCGCCTTGTCGGACTTCGCGCACGGCGGCGAGCAGTTCCTCCGGCGTGCAACGTTTCAACAAATAACCGCACGCGCCGGCGCGCAACGCTTTGAAGATGCGCTCCGTGTCTTCATACACCGTGACCATGATGATGTGCAGGCCGGGCAGGAGTTGCTTGAGCTGCGCGGTGCATTCGATGCCGGACATGTTCGGCAGTTGCACGTCCATCAATACGATGTCTGGCAGATGTTTTGGAATGAGCTTCAACGCCTCTTCCGCCGTGGCGCAGGCGCAAACGCAGGTGCATTCCGGGTCCGAGTGAATGAACTCAATCAAGCTTTCCCGGATCACCCGGTTGTCTTCGACGATGGCAATTTTGGTCATGACTTAAAGTTGGAGGGGACATTGAATCGCACCGTCGTGCCGCGTCCGGTTTCGCCGCTGATCTCGAAACGTCCGCCAAGTTTTTCGATGCGGGCGCGCATGTTGGCCACGCCATCCATGTCTTCCGTGCGAACGTCCGTCGGCAGGCCGCGCCCATTGTCCGCGATGCTCATGCGCAACTCTCCGTCCGCGCAGTTGATATTCAACCGAACTTCTGTTGCGCCCGAGTGCCGCACCACATTGGTGAGTGCTTCCTTGAACGCGAGGAACAACTGATGGCGGCGGCGTGAGTCCACCACTTGATCGGACGCACCGGTCGGGCCTTCGAGCTTCCACGCAATGTTCGCCAAGCCGAGAAAACGATCCGCGTAGAGACTGAAATAACTCACGAGTGATGCGAGCGAATCATGACGCGGATTCATGGCCCAGACGATTTCATCCAGCGCAGTGACAAGTTCGCGGGCTTTTCCGCCGACGTGATCGAGATAGCTGCCGCGCTTTTCATCCGGGGCGGTGGCGGATCGGGCGCGCGCAGCCAACATGCTGATCTCCGTGATGCCCGAACCAAGTTCGTCATGCAAATCCTGGGCGATGCGAGCGCGTTCCTGTTCCATCGCGCGCTGATGTTCGACGCGTTGGCGCTCCTGAATCTGCGCGCCGAGTTCGGCGGTGCGTTCCTCGACTTGCCGGTGCAGTTGCGTGATCCAAAGCGCTGCTCCCGCCAGCACGCACGCGAGTGCGCCTACAATCACCAGCAAGCGCTTCAACGTCCACCACGCCGGTCGCGCGAGAACGCGGATGTCGGTGGGCGAATTCAGCAACAACTCGAAGGCTGCGATGTCCTGACCCGCAGCGCGGTTGCCGCCCAGTCCTGCATATACGCCCGTCAACTCCAAGCGGCTGCCGGTAGCGAGCGAGGGCGCGGAGGCGTCAGTTTTTTTTAGGTGTGCGACGAAAGTGCGAACCCCGTGTTGCAGTTCCAGCACGGTGTCTGATTTGGTTTGGCGAACATCCACCAGCAAGCCTTCCACTTTGACGCGCGTTGCGTCGTGGTCGGTTTGGATCAAGTTATCTGCCGTAATGATTTTTGCGACGGGCAGGGGAGCAGTGCCGATTTTACGCACGATGGCTTCGCGTAAGACCGGCGCCGCGCTTCCGAGCAGATCGGGGAAACCCACCACGTCCACGGTGTCGCCACTGGCGAGCGTGACGGGTTGCTTGGTGGTGAAGCGCAAGCCGCGTGTGCCGTCCATGAGAAAATATTCCGCCCCGCGCACATGAACGATTTGTCCCGATACTTTGACGCGTTGAAACACTCCGGCCTGTGGGTCGAACTGTAACAACTCGCTCGCAGTTTTGCGTGGGCTGGAAAACAAATCCTGCGGCGAGGGTTGATCCACCAGAATATCTGCCGCGTAAATCCGCACGTCGCCCATCTTCACTTGGTGCGTCACATAATCCCACGAGGCGAACAGGCAACCCCGGATGCGAACGAGCGCATTCTCAACCAGCGGCAATTCGATCAGGTTCTGGCCTGCGAGACGCAGCTCGATCTTGACCACGCCGCCTCGCATCAAGAGCGTGACGCCGTTTGTGTTCACTGCGGTGACGATGCCTTGCAACTCGACTTGTTGCGCGTCGAGACTGCCATTGATGAGTTGATCCCAAGTGGGTTTGACCGGTTCGGGCAAACGTCCCGCTCCCAGGCTGCTGACGCGCCGCGCATTGACGATGGGCGCGAACAAGCCGGGATCGGTAGTGCCTTCAACTTCGAGTTGCTCGCCCGGTTGCGGCGGATCGGGACGGCTGGTAGAAAAATCCACCACATAAAGGCCGCGCGTCGCATCTTGAATGATGAACGCCTGGTGCTCAGGCAGCATACATGTCACCACACCGCGAATCTTCACCGGATACGCGCGCTGCGCTTCCTCGCGTTTCAAGCGATGAACCTCTCCGGCAGTAGTCAGCACCGGCAACCCGCTTGCGTTGGTGGCGATGGTGGGGTCACGCTGCGGATCGTTCGGGAGTTCCAGCAGTTTGATTTCACGTTGGCTGGGGACGAGTAAAATTCCTGCGACGCTTTGTCCGTCCGCCGTGTGACTGCTTTGGCAAAAACCAGTCGCGCGGATGCGGCTGTTCAATAAAGTTGCGGCGGATATTCCCGTGGCATCACCGATCTCCAGCAGCATGTGGCCTGCACCCGCGCTGAGTTCGAGTTGCAAGCCGGGGGCCGTTTGGCGTGCCAGCGAGACTTTGCCTTCGACTTCAACCCACGAACTGTTGTCTTCAGCATTGAGAAGTTGCCCCACCGTGATGCGATGCGGTTTGGGCGGCGTGGCAGTTCCGGTCGTGGTGAATTGAAGTGAAGGTTTACCCACGAAGAGTCGGCTGCCGTCGTCTGACTTGAGGTGAAAAGTGTAAAGTCCGCTGCGCGGGATGGCGATTGATCCGGTAAAAACTGCGCCGATGTGTTCGCGCTGTGGAAGGGCAGCGAGGTTCAAGTTAGCGACGGTCTCAGTCTTGAGGGCAGTGAGTGCGGAAAAGTCAGGCAGCAGATCGCCTGTGACTTCGTAGTAACCGGCTTTCAACCCGGAAGGTAGTGCCGCCTCAGGAATTTTCTGGCGCGGCAACTCCGGGCCTTCGTATTCGACTTCGAGCCCGAAACCTTCCACGCCATTGAACCACTCCACGCGAAATGGTTGTGCGCCCGCTTCCAGATAAACCGTGCCCGACTTTTCAATCATCGCGTGAACGCCGTTGTTGTCCACCACCGGACCTTTCGCGCCGAGCCGGAGCGCGAAGCCGCGTCGCGCTATAATGGCTGTTCCTTCCAAGCGCATCCGCTGGCCGGATTGCGGGAACGCGCCGGGCAGTTCCAGTTCTAAAGCCTCTGCGCCCGAAGCGTCTTGCAGAACGAATCTTCCTTGCGCGGCATTCGCCCACCAGACATCGCCCTCAAGCCGGAAGGTGTGCGCAACCTTGGGACTGTCTGCGGCGAGACTGCGGAGTTGCGCGATATTTGTCACCACAGTCGGCGCGCCGGCGAAAAGATTCACCGCCAAGCCCAAGCTTCCCAGCAACCCCAGACCACAACCAGCAGGAGCTGGAATTCGTCGGGCGGAGAACGTGCGGTGCATGATGCAAGTTACCCGGTCAACTCACTCAATTGCATCAACAAAGAAGTCCGTTGGGCAAAACCATACATTTGTGAGGCTGGGCAGACTGGGCGTTGCGGCATCGAAAAGGTTTAAGTGTTACAAAGCAACAGGCGTTTCCGCCGTCGGCTTCGGACGATGCAACACCATCACGTTGCCGACTCTGGCATCGGATACGGAGTTTAATCACACCTTTGTTGAGCTGAATGAAAACGCCCCGCAGTTTCCTGCGGGGCGTTTGTGATTTCAGACCAACTCACGCCCCGACGCTGGCGAGGTCTTCGTTGTTCGTCACGTTCTGGATCTTGAACTGTTCCGCGTGCATCACGGGATCAGCGCGGAAGCTCAACTTGCCGAAGTAACGCTTCTCCATCTCGATAAGATGTTTTTCGTCCTGCGTGCGGAGACGTTCCAGCACGGTCGGATGCACCACGATGCGGAGTTGGAAGTCCGATTCGTCGCGGGTGCGCTTCTTCAGGATTTCCTGGAGCTTGCGTTGGATCTCCACGCTCATGGTTTCAACACTCTTCACCTTGGCGCGGCCTTTGCAATACGGACAATCATCATAGACCGCCGAGCGCACGCTTTCGCTGTGACGTTGGCGGGTCATCTCCATGAGGCCGAGTTGCGAGATGGGCAGGATGTGCGTCTTGGCTTTGTCGCGACGCAAACCTTCCTTCATGCGGTTATAGACATTTTGCCGATCGCGGCCGGATTTCATGTCAATGAAGTCGAGCACGATCAACCCACCCATGTTACGCAAGCGCAACTGACGGCAGATTTCGTCAGCGGATTCGAGGTTCACCTTGAGGATGGACGCTTCCTGATCTTTGCCACCTTTGTGGCGACCCGTGTTCACGTCAATGGCCACGAGCGCTTCGGTTTCATCAATGACGATGTAGCCGCCGCCCTTGAGATGAACCTGGCGGGAGAACGCGTTCTCCAATTGCTTGGAAATGAGGAAGCGATCGAACACCGGCTGCGCTTCGGAATAGAGAATCACTTTGCGTGCGGCGCGGTGCGAGATTTTTTGGATCATCGCCTTCATGCGGTCAGCAGCTTTGGGACTATCCACTACGATGCGTTCGACATCTTCGGTGAGGAAGTCGCGCACGGTGCGTTCGATCAAGTCAGGTTCTTGGAACACGCAGGTAGCCATGCCCTGAGATTTGATCTTCTCCTGAATGCCGTGCCATTCCTCAAGCAGCAATGCGAGGTCGCGAACGAAGTAACGCTTCTGTTGACCTTCGCCAGCGGTGCGCATGATGACGCCCATGTTTTCCGGGATGGCGAGTTCGCGCAGAATCTTTTTGAGACGCTGACGTTCTGGCTGGCTCTCGATCTTGCGGGAAATACCGGATTGATCGGAGTTCGGCAGCAACACGAGATAACGACCGGGCAACACAAGATTCGTCGTGACGCGCGGGCCTTTGGTGCCGATGGGGCCTTTGGTGACTTGAATGATGATCTCCGCGCCGGGCGAATAAAGGCGCGGGATGTCTTTCTGTGTGATCTTCGGGCGATCACGGCGTTTGGTGGGGCGGTCCACGATTTCCACGCCACTGTCGAACTGGTTCGGCACGATGTCCCAGTAGTGGAGGAAGGCGTTCTTCTCGAAACCGATGTCCACGAATGCGGCTTTCAATCCGTCTTCAAGATTACGCACCTTGCCCTTGAAGATGCTGCCAACGAGGCGCTCTTCCGTGGTGCGCTCAATGTTGAACTCTTCGAGCTTGCCGTCTTCGGACACCGCCACGCGCGTTTCGAGCGTCTCGGCATTGATGATGACTTCCTTGTGAATCTTCTTTTCAGGGCGGATGAGGCGCTGAACCTTTTTGACGAGGTTCGCGGCGACGTCGGTGATCTTTTCGACGAGGGTGCGGTTTTTTTCAACCACTTTTACCGGCTCGAACGCCTTCTCCGGTTCGGTAGAGACAGGCACTGGCGCAGCGGCTTGATGTTGGTGTTCGTGACCGGGCGCGATTTCTGGTGCGCCTTCGGGCGGCAGACCGGCAGCGATGTTTTCAGCGCGTTCGATCTCGTTTGTGTGCCGACGCTCGAACAGTTTCTCTTGTCCATGTCCGCCGACTACTTCGCCGACGGCATCCGCTCGGGCGGCCACGGCGTCCTTGTCGTTCTTGGGCGGTTGGTTTTGGTTGATGCCGCCACTGGGTTTGAAACGCATCCCACCACGTCGGCGTCTTCCGCCAAATCGTTTGTCGTTACTCATGGTTAGTATCCTTTTCGATAGATGTGAACATTTTGCAACATGCCGAGAGCGATCATTGAGGCCAGCACTGAAGACCCGCCGTAAGATAACAGCGGCAGTGGAATACCTGTCACGGGCATGAGCCGGATGTTCATTCCGATGTTGATAAATATGTGGCTGAACAAGAGTGTCACCACTCCTGCCGCCAACACTTTGCCCAGGCGATCTCTCGCTTGGCCAGCGATCCTCAATCCGGTGAAGAGGACCACCGCGTACAGCGTGATGACCATCACGCTCCCGACAAAACCTTTTTCCTCCGCAATGACGGAGAAAATAAAATCAGTGTGCGCCGCGCCGGGCGGCAAAAATCCGAGCGCAGTCTGTTTGCCTTCGCGCCAGCCGCGTCCCCAGAATCCTCCCGAACCGACGGAGATCAAAGCCTGTTGGCCTTGGTAGGATTTCTCCTGTTGTAACTGGCGGGCTTTGCGTTTTTCTTCGGGAGTGGCGTTCGGCGGCGCGAAGTCTTTACCGAAATAGACGAGCAGCCGATGGCGTTGATATTCCTCCAGCTTGATCTGCCAGCTCGGCGGCGCGAACAAAACATACACGAGTATCAACGACGCCAGCACGCCGACGAAACCAACCAGTCGGAAAAGAAAACGTCGAGGCACACCCGCCACGAGCATCATGGCAAAACCTGTCGGGATGAACACGAGCGCAGAACCGAGGTCAGGTTCTTTCAAAATCAGCACGAACGGAATCGCCAACATGCCAATCGCTTTCCAAAAATTGCTGGCCAGCCGCAGTTCGTCCACCGGACGACTCAGGAAGTTGCCGAGCGCGAGCACGAAAGATAATTTCGCGAACTCCGACGGTTGCAGACTGAAGAAGCCGAGATCGAACCAACGTCTCGCACCGCCGCGCGTCGTGCCGAAAAACATCACGGCCACGAGCAGAATGATGGATGTCCAGAAAGCAAGTCCAGCCCAGCGCGTCAATGTGTGATAATCCACGAGGCAGAGTGTGAACGCTCCACCAAGACCGATGACGTACCTGACGATCTGGCGAAACCAGAGTTGTTTGACGAGGGGCAGGGCGGCTGCGGAATCGTTGACCATCGTCGCGCTGAACACGAAGGCCACACCAACAAGCATCAGCCCGAAGATCGCTGCCAATTGCAGGCGATCCACGCGCGGAGAGCTTTCGTTGAGGGCGATGGGGTTCATCTGATGGAGTGACTATCAAAATGAATCAGGCGTTTAGACCAACGTCCGCCCACACCCCAGCCCACTCCCCCAAGAGAGGGTGAGCGCATAGCCGTCGTCATTTCATCGAGAGGTGATGTGGTAAATCCAGTTGCCGACAATTTGCCAAAACGTAGGAACGAGTTCTCCCTCTCCTGGGGGAGAGGGCTGGGGTGAGGGCGAGCGTCAGACCAATCAGTTCCCATTCGCTCGGTGAGCGTAAAGGAATCATTTTGTGTTTGGCGGATATTTGTATTCATCTCGTCGAGGCCGTCAAAGTTCTTGGTTGCGCGCGAGTCTCAAATGATTTCAGCGCCACATAAACATCACGAGCGATCGGGGCGCAGGTCATGCCGCCGGATTGTCCGTTCTCGACCATGACGATGACGGCGTAGCGCGGCGATTCATACGGTGCAAACGAAGCGAACCACGTCGTGTTCTTTTTCTGACCGTCTTCGCGCAAGGATTGAAGTTCCGCAGTGCCGGTCTTTCCGCAAACACGAAAGCCGCAGGGTTGGACGTGACGCCCCGTGCCCTCTACCGGATCTTCTGTTTCCAACAACATCGCTTCATGGAGAGTCTTGAGGCTTCGCATACTGACGGCGAGTCGGTCGCGGACTTGGCCGCGTGGAATAATTGTCGGTGGCTCAATGCTGGCTGGGTCTTGCGATTCCAAACGATCAACCATCCGAGGTTTCAAGACCGTTCCACCATTGGCGATGGCGGACACCATGACGGCGATCTGCATCGGCGTCACATCCATCGCGCCCTGACCAATGCAGATGTTGGCCTTCTCTCCTGCTGGAATAGTCTTGGCAGAGGTGACCGACGGGAAATGTCCAGCGGCTTGCTGTCGGAGCGGAAGATTATCGGGATCGAATTTCTCGCCAAGGTGAAGCTGCTTTCCGAGCTGCAACACTTTTTCAAACACGTTCGGCAAGAGTCCGATCTGGACGAAGTAAGAATTGCTGGAACGAACGATTGCGCGGCTCAGATTGTAATCCCCCGGCGGCGCGGTGTCTTTGATGATTCGGTTTCCAAGAATGTAAGCTCCACGACCTGTGTTTTGAGGGTTCGGATCAACTTGGAAGACGCGATTTTTATCCAAGCCATTCTCCAACGCAGCGAGCGCGATGATGGTCTTAAAAATTGAACCCGCTTGGTATTGCTCGGCGGTAGCGCGATTTTTCTCGGCGGTGAGTTCTTGAAGTTGTTTGTAGTCGCGGCTCGAAATCCCGTGAGTGAACTGGTTCGGACTGAATGTGGGCGCAGAAGCCATCGCCAGAATATCGCCGGAACGGACATCCATCACGACGATAGCACCACGACCGCTTGCGCCGATGTGTTTGCGAAGCGCGGCTTCAGCTTCACGCTGCACATCGAGATCAAGCGTGAGAACGACGTTCTGTCCGGGCACAGCCTGTTCCCAGATATTTTCCGCCTGACGATAACCGAGGTTGTTCACCTGAACAGATTTTGCACCCGCGCGTCCACGGAGTTTTTGATCGAAGCCGCCTTCGATGCCGACAAGCCCACGATAGTCCGGCATGCGATAGGAAAAGAACGCATCCTCGCCAATGGCGGAACTATCATCGGATCGGACGTAACCGATGACGTGTGCAGCGATATTGCTGTGCGGATAGGAACGTTTGGATTGAATCTCCAGATCAACGCCGATGGAGTTGATGGATTGCTCTTCAAAACGCGCGACGAATTGCGGCGAAAGATTACTCGCCACGCAGAACGTCATGGCGCGTGCGGTTTCGTAATGGCGCGTGAAGTTGGTGTAATTGAGCGGAAGCGGTGTTTGCAGAACGGCAGCGACTTTGTTGACGACGTTCTGAACCACCCGATAACGCGAATCGCGGACGATCTGTGTGGATTGCTCCGGCTTCAAGCGAACGTATTGGGTTTTGACGGGCGAGATGCCCAGCCAATCTTTCCAGAAAGGTAGATCATTAGTTGTCACCAAACGCGGACGTGAGCGGCGATATTCCTTTTTGAAGTCGTTGCTCAATTCTTCGAGATAAAGGCTAATGTTGTAACTAGGACGATTCTCTGCGAGCGCAACGCCGTTGCGATCGAGAATTTTCCCACGCACGGCGGCGAGACGAACTGTGCGGAAAGATTGCGTCTCGACGCTTTCGCGATAGCGGCTGGCGTTCACGATCTGCACCCACCAAAGTCCCGCCAGCAGCAACGCCAACCCGCCACAAAGCAGCAACGCCAGCAACTGGAGTTGCGCGTCGTTCTTGCGGATTTGGTCGAAGATGAGCATGTCAATTTCTTCCACGTCGGATTTCGCGGTCAGCGCGGAAACTGGATTCAACAATCGGCTGATAACCGAGTGCGTGATTCAGTCGGTCGAACAAAAAGAAAAACACCGGTGTCGCCACGCCGCCACCCACGCTCATCACGATCCATTGCCAAAGCGAACCCCAACCAAGCAGCGGTGATTGTTCGAGCGTGAATAAAGTCAAAACCGTCATCACCGGTGCGAGAGCGCTGGCGATTAAGCCCAAGGTGAACTGCGCATAGATTTGTTCCCGGAGCAGGAGATCGCGCCGGAGTTGCAGCAGAAAGCCGATGAACAGCAGCGGCAG
>JANPGI010000200.1:0-1613 GCA_031423875.1 Verrucomicrobiota bacterium
AGGCGAGGCGACTTCAAGCAACACATCCCCTTCGACACGGGCGAGGTTGCGCAGATGAAATGGCAGCACCACGCGGATCATCGGAAAAGCTCCAAGCACCAAGCTCCAACATCCAGAGAAGCTCCAATGTTCAAGCTCCAAAGCGCAGTCCGCCCCATTGATGCTTGGTGTTTGAGATTTCTCTGGAGCTTGGATGTTGGAGTTTGGAGTTTCATTTCAGGGTCTGCACTTCCACCGACAACACCCCAGGCAGGTTGTGTGTGATGGTATTCCAAGAGTTACCACCGTCCGGCGAGCAATACACCTGACCACCCGTCGTGCCGAAATAGACGCCACACGGATCGAGTTGATCCACGGCCATCGCATCGCGCAGCACGTTCACATAACAATCCTGCTGCGGCAGACCTTTCGTGAGAGCTTCCCATTCGTTGCCGCCCGTCTTGCTGCGATACACGCGCAACTTCCCGTCCGGCGGATAGTGCAACGAATCGCTCGTGATGGGCACGACGTAGATCGTCTCCGGCTCGTGCGCGTGGACATCAATCGGAAAACCGAAGTCTGTCGGCAGATTCCCGCTCACTTCGCTCCACTGATCGCCCGCGTTGTCGCTGCGCATGATGTCCCAGTGCTTCTGCATGTAGAGCACGTCAGGCCGCGACGGATGCAACGCGATACGATGCACGCAATGCCCCACGTCCGCGTCCGGATCTGGCAGCTCGTATTGCGATTTCAATCCGCGATTGATCGGTTTCCAAGTGTTGCCGCCGTCGTCCGTGCGGAACGCGCCAGCCGCCGAGATGGCGATGTAGATGCGCTTCTCGTTCTTCGGATCAATGATGATGGTGTGCAATCCCATGCCGCCCGCGCCGGGTTGCCAGAGATGCCCCTTGGCCTTTCGCAAATTGGAAAGCTCCTTCCACGACTTCCCGCCGTCCGTCGTCTTGAACAACGCCGCATCCTCCGCCCCGGCGAATGCCGTGTCAGAATCCGTGAGCGACGGCTCGATGTGCCAGATGCGTTTGAATTCCCACGGATGCTGCGAGCCGTCGTAAAACTTGTGCGTGCCCACTTCGCCCTCGTAAGTGAAGTCGTTGCTTTTGCCTTTGGGAAAACCGTCCGCACCCATGATGTCTTCAAGCTTTGTGCCGGGCGGATTCCACGTCTTCCCGCCGTCATCAGAGCGTTGGATGATCTGGCCGAACCAACCGCTCGTCTGCGAGGCGTAGATGCGGTTCGGATCTGATGGCGAACCTTTCATGTGATAAATCTCCCAGCCCGCGAAGTGCGGCCCGGTGATCTCCCAGTTTTGGCGTGTGCCATCCGCAGTGAGGATGAATGCACCCTTCTTTGTGCCGACCAGCAATCGTATTTTGCTCATGGCTTGCTCTGTTTCAGTTTGGTTCTGTCGGTTTGGAACTGATGAAAATTTGGACGGTCATAAGCATCAGCCGTGAGGTCGTAACGCGTCAAGAATCAAGGTGCATGCGGGTGTGACTGGGGCGGCTAATTACAAAACCCCCCCAAATTGAGCCGGCGGAGGTGTCGGGACCCCCCCTATAAGCCGCACCACCAACAGTTTCCAACGTGCTGCCCCCAGAAGGCGGCGGTACCGG
>JANPGI010000201.1:0-8055 GCA_031423875.1 Verrucomicrobiota bacterium
CCGCAACTTTTCTTACACAACGGATGTTGCGGCAACTCTAGGAGAATATCTTCCCGCAAAATGGGCGTCAAGTCCACGGAATCGCCATCTACCTTCACCGCGTCCTCGCCGGAAAGCGGCAAAAGACACGCCCAATCGGGCAAATTCACCTTGAATTCAAACGGTTTGAGGCAGCGCACGCACTCGCAATCCAACACCAACAGCAAGCTACCCCGCACCAAAAGACTGCCTTCTAGGTCCTGCGCCGTGAGATCGTATTGCAGCGGTTTGTTGGCGCGCATCATTTCGTCATGCGTCTCGATGTCGAGTTCGGCCACGGGCAATTCGCCCTTGAGAGATATTTCATCCCGGTCCAGGGCGCGGAGGTTAATGATGAGTGCCATGATGTTGCTCCTAAATCTTTTCCAAACCCAGCTTCGTCGCCAGTGCGGTCTGGACGTGACAAGGAACAAATTGGTTCACGTCGCCGCCGAGGCGGGCGATTTCTTTCACGATGCGTGAACTCAGGAACGTGTAGGTGTCCTTGGGCATCATGAAGATCGTCTCGAAGCTGTCGTTGAGCTTGCGATTCATCAGCGCCATCTGGAATTCAAATTCAAAGTCCGACACGGCGCGCAATCCGCGCAACACCGCCTGCGCAGAATGCTTCTGCGCGTAATTCACCAGCAACCCGTCGAACGTGTCCGCTTCCACATTGGGCATGTCGCGGATGGATTGTTCGACGAGAGCCTTGCGTTCTTCGAGCAGGAACAGCGGATGTTTGCCGTCGCTCTTGGCCACGGCCACGATCACGCGATCAAACAATCGCGATGCGCGTTGCACCACGTCGAGATGCCCGTTGGTGAACGGGTCGAAGCTGCCGGGATAAATCGCTGTCCGCATGGCCGCATAGTGCGCGACACGCGTCGGGATGACGAGAAAGAAAGGGAAGTCAAAGAGCGTGACTCGACTCATATCCTGCGCCTGATTGGTTTCTTGACGGACGCTTACCGTAAAAAATAGAATGAATCCGTGATCGGATACCGTTTCGACGTTGTCCGCTCGTTGAACCATTAAATCGAAACTGAACCGCCATATGAAAAAATCTAACCTCACACTCGCGCTGCTGTTCGCACTCGTCAGCATCGTCTCCACCCTGAACACGCTCGCCGGGACGCTCTACCCAGTAGTCGTCGGCAACCGCTGGGGTTACGTGGATAAATCCGGCACGCTTGTCATCAACCCGCAATTCGAGCGCGCTGAAGCATTCTCATCCGGTCTTGCCGCGGTCCGCGTCGGTGATCAATGGGGTTATGTGGATGCCGCTGGCAAGATCGTCATCAACCCGCAGTTCGGATCCGCTGCTCCCTTCGCCAACGGCCTCGCCGCTGTCGAACTCGGCGGTCGCTACGGCTACGTGAACCCGGAAGGTCAATACGTCGTCAACCCGCAGTTCGACGCTGCTGGGCCGTTCGCCGAAGGACGCGCCGTCATCAAACTCAAACGTCGCTACGGTTTCATTGATAAAAGCGGCACGATCCTCATCGCACCGCAGTTTGAATCTGCGAGCGAATTTTCCGAAGGACTCGCCGCCATCGAACTCGGCGACCGCTGGGGTTTCATTGATCTCACGGGCAAGATCGTCATCAATCCGCAGTTCGACAAAGCAGAATCCTTCTCCGGTGGCCTCGCTGCCATCAAGATGAACCGGCACTGGGGTTTCATTGATAAGAACGGCAAGATCGTCATCAACCCGCAGTTCGAGGAAGTCCGCCCGTTCGTCAAAGGACTCGCACCCGTGCGCGTCGGCAATCGCTGGGGCTTCGTGGACATCGCAGGCAAACTCGTCGTCAATCCGCAGTTCGACGGCGCAGATGCGTTCGCTCAAGACATGGCGCGCGTGAAACTCGCCGGACGCTGGGGCTTCGTGGACAAGAACGGCAAATACGTCATCAACCCGCAGTTCGATGAAGCCAACTCTTTCGCCGACGGACTCGCCCGCGTGAAAGTCTCCCGCAAGACCGGCTACGTGGACGAGAACGGTCGCTACATCTGGAATCCGACGAACTGAAATAGTCTTTTCCGACCGCCATATTGTCCCTCAACCGGAATGTTAGACGACTACGACGATGAGCGAGCTTCCAACATTGTATGAGTGTTTCGAGCCGCCAGCCGAACAGAAGGTCGAGCCTGGGCATCCGAATGATTACGTCGGGGTTTATTGCGTAGGTTCACACATCACCATTGTCACCAAGCAGCCACCGGGTTTCTCGTTTCCGAAGGTTGAGGGTTGGCGTCCGATATTTGATTGCGCGATTCCGAGTGAGATACAGGCCGCAGGCAGCGGTTACTTCGCCATGTGGTTCACCGGCTTTCCCAGTGAGCGGGGTCGCTACGGTGCTTGTGTGCGAGAGGTGCGTGTCAGTAAAATAACGCGCGTCAAGCAAGGCAGAGAGTTGAGACCAGATGAGTATGTCAGATGAGTGGTCTAACAAGCTGATGTCTTCGCCTGAATCTAAATCAAAAAACTGGTCCGGCACCGGCCAGTTGCGCGGCGGGCGTGGCGGCATCGCGTTCTTCATCGCAGCCATCAGATTGCTCGGCCCGCGCTTCTGCTATCTGCTCGGCATTTTTCCCGCCATCTATTTCAGCTTCGCCTCGCCCGATGTCCCGGCCACGATGGATTTTCACCGCCGCATCTTCGGCCCTCAACCGTGGTGGAAACGGCGCTTGCTCGTGTTCAAACATTTCTGGTCGTTCGGTCGCGCGCTGATTGATCGCACCGCCATCCTCGCAGGCGACGCCAACAAGTTTTCCTTCACCTTCGACGGAGAACAGCACATCCACGACGCCGTCGCCGAGGGCAAAGGCGTGTTGCTCCTCACCGCGCACGTCGGCAATTGGGAAGCCGCCGGTCAACTCCTCTCGCGCGTCAAATGCCCCATCAACGTCACCGGCTTTGACAAGGAAGCTCCCGCCATCCGCGCCATGTTGGATCGCTCGGCCAACCAACATTTCAAACTCATCCCGCTCACCGGCGCACCGACCGACGCCATCCAACTCGTCGCCGCCATGCGTCGCGGCGAACTCGTCTGCATGATGGGTGATCGCACCTACGGCAGCATCGCAACGACTGTTCCCTTTCTCGGCGGGCACGCGCCTTTCCCCATCGGCGGCTACGTGATGGCGGCGATTGCTGGCGCGCCCATCGTGCAAGTATTCAGTCTGCGTGAGCCACGCGGTCACTATCATTTCTTCGGCTTCCCGCCGCTGCGTCCGCATCGCCCCGCGCATCACGAACGCGATGCCCACCTCCGCGCCTGCGCCACGCAATTCGCCGAACGCCTCGAAACCATCGTCAAACGCGATCCCTTCCAGTGGTACAACTTTTTCCCATTCTGGGAAGAACACCCCACGCCGAGAGCGAGCGATCAATCGAAGTCTCACGCCATCCCCTCACCCGGCCTGTCGGCCGCCATTCCCTTGAACCAACCGGGAACATTCAACATTCAACATTCAACATCGAATACCCAAGGGGCGACGCTTGATCCCTCTTTGAGTGTTGAGCGTTCGATGTTGAATGTTGAATGTTCCCAAGGAAGCACGGAGAAGGACGGGGAGAAGAGCGCGGCGACAAAACCATCTGCTCGCTAAATCATGCCTTCCGCCATTGAACAACTCATCCCGCACCGCGCGCCAATGCGTTGGGTGGACGCATTGATTGATTGTACCGAGACGACCGCGACAGCCACCACGATGTTCACTGCAAACCATTTTGCCGTGACCGACCGCACAGTGATCGAAACCGCGCTCGTCGAGTGCATGGCGCAAACTGTCGCCGCTGCGCTCGGTCAGCGGATGCGCGCCAGCGGCAAACCCGGCGCAACCAACAACGGAATGCTCGCTGCCGTCTCCAATTTCAAAATCCATTCCAGTCCGCCGATGAATCTGGAATTGACCATCGAAGTCCGCGAAGTAAAACGCCTCGGCCCGATGTTGATGATTGCAGGAACAATTTCCTGCGGCACAAGACTCATCGCCACCGGAGAATTGTCGTTGTATGCGTGAGGGTGAAATCTCCGGGAGCGCCGAGCATCGCTCGGCAAGTTGCGCTGTCGCCATCGCCGGATGCGGCGTCATCAGCGCTACAGGCAATGGCACAGCGTCGTTCCTCACCGCGCTGAACAACAACACAAGCTGTCTCCGCCCCAACGAACGCTTCACCGGCCCGCGATTCCAATCCAACATCGTCGGCACTGCGCCGATTGATCCCGCCAGCGACAACCCCGCGCATCAACTCGCCAGCATCGCCCTGCGCGAAGCGATTGCTGATTCTCGTAGCAGCCGACGTGAGTCGGCTCAAACTGAAATCGGCAATCGGCAACCTGCCGCGACGGTGCGCGAGCACGGCGGGTCGGCAATCGGCAATACCCCAACGATTCCCCCCGCCCGCATCGGCCTCGTCCTCTCCACCACCAAAGCAAACATCGAAGCACTCGAACGATTGTCCGATGGTCGCCCCTGCTCCGCCGCCGCACATCGTCATCTGCAAGCCGACCTTCTCGCCGCCGATCTCGCCGCCGAATTCGGTGCGCTCGGCCCCGTGCAAAATATATCCAACGCCTGCGTCTCCGGCCTTGTCGCCATCATGCAAGGCGCGAAACTTATTCAACGTGGCGCAGCAGACGCCGTGTTCGTCGTTGGCGTGGATCATCTATCCGCGTTCGTCATCGGAGGATTCACCGCGCTCAAGGCGATTGACCCGCAAGGCTGTCGTCCGTTCGATCAAGACCGACGCGGATTAAGCCCCGGCGAAGCAGGCGCAGCCATCGTCCTCGTGCGCGGTGATCTTGCTCCGCAAAATTCCATCACGATTTCCGGCTGGGGTTCAAGCAACGACGCCAATCACATGACCGGTCCATCACGCGATGGCGCAGGTCTCGCCCAAGCCATCCGCACCGCGATGAGCGCCGCGAAATTGCAGCCCACGCAGATTGATTACGTCAACGCTCACGGCACCGGCACGCCCTACAACGACGCGATGGAATCCGCCGCCTTGCGCACGATCTTCGGCGACACAATTCCGCCCATGAGCGGCATCAAAGGAATGATCGGCCACACACTCGGCGCGGCGGGCGTGATTGAAACCATCGCCTGCGTTCTCGCCATGGAGGAAGAGTTTTTGCCCGGCACGCCACGATTGAACAGCGTCGCCGAAGAATTCCCGGCGAGCCTGGTGAAAGAACCGCGTGCCGCCACGCGACTCGATCACATCCTGAAACTCAACACCGGCTTCGGCGGAGTGAACGGCGCGTTGATATTGGAACGAGCATGAAACTCCAAATTCCAAGTTCCAACATCCAGAGAAGCACCAAGCTTCAAGCTTCAAACGGTTACGAGCCTGCCCTGCCCCCGGAGCGCGGACGGTCCCCGTCCGCAGCGCGCGGAAAGCGAGAAGAGTTTAAGAAACATCCTCCGCGTCTCTGTCTGGCGGAACGCTGCGGGCGAGGGACCGCCCGCGCTCCGAGAAATCGGAACGCCGCGTTCACGCGGCAGCAGCGTGGTCTGCGTCGTTGCTGCCGCCTGAAGGCGGCGTTCCGGGGGCAAGATACGCGCCTCAACGTTTGGTGTTTGAACATTCTCTGGATGTTGGATGTTGGTGCTTGGAGCTTTTTCCACCACCATGAATAACTTCATCATCACCGCCACCAACACCGTCACCGCAGCCGACGTTTCCGCCGCGCGACTCGGCACGCGCTTCGGGCGGATGGATCTATCCAGTCAGCTCGCACTGCTCGCCGTCGAACCGTTTGCACCACACTTTGATTCCATTCCGCGCGACCGCATCGCCATCGTCCTCGCGGCGCGTGCGGGTTCGTTGCCTACTGACGTGAATTATTGGGAAGGCCGCGATGTCGTGGGTGGACTCAGCCCCACGCTGTTCACTTACACGCTGCCGAGCGCTGCCATCGGCGAGATCGCCATCCGCCATCGTCTCACCGGCCCGAATCTTTGCTTCGTGGGCGACAGCCGTGATGTGTTGGTTGAAGCCGAGGATTTTCTACGCTGCAACGAGGCCGACGCCTGCGTCTGTGTGTTTGTGGATGTGATTTCCCCCTCGTTGAACAAACTCCTTGGAAATTCCGAAACTACCAAGGCCACCGCCGCTCTCCTCCAACGCAACGGCACGGGTTTGCCTATGAACAAACAGGCGTCGTTCGACGCCATTTTTGCCTAAAGGGTCAGTTCTGAGCGTTGAAACTGATTTGCGTCGCGCGTCGGGACTCCCAATCATTTACGCCGCCACCGGCTGTTCCTTGCCTCCGAAAAATTGCTTCAACCACTTCATCGCCGCGCGCAATCCGGGTTTATAGATTCGCTTGGCTGTTGCTGTCGGGTTGCTCACACGATTTCACCGATTTACTTTTTCTTCTTGGGCGGTTCATCGCGCAACACGTACGAAGTGGTGGTTGAAAGCGCAGGTTCAATAAAGGATACAACTTTCTGCCCTTTGGCCTCGCGTTCGGTTTCGCGCTGGCGGTAGTAGTCCATCAGTTTCTTCACGTCGTAGCCAAACTCGCGCGCCAACGCCTCGCGCTGGCGGTGGATTTCCTCAATGATTTCGTTTGGTGGCATAATCAGGATTCCAAGAGTTCCGCAGGAGTGCAGATGACCGGACAAGGAAAGCCGCACTCACGACAGATGGCTTCAATCCGCCGTTCAAGATACGGGTTGTGGAGATGCTTGCAATTCCATGTGAGCAAAAAATCTATTCGATGGACGGCTGCAAGTGCCAGATGCACAGCATCCGCAGTGGCAATAGCGGGGAGAACTTGCTCGCGCAGCAGTCGTCCGACGATCTCGTCTGCTTCCGGGCTGGCGCGAAGCTGGGGCATGCCCGCGAGGATGGCCAGCCGTTTGGTGGCAAAGTTCTGATCGCCGCGAGCCACTTCATCCAACACGGCTTCAGAGACGAACAGGTCAAATTCTTGTCGGCGCAGTTCCCACCATTCCTGTGTGGTTTCCTGATCCGCCGCCAGCCGCAAGTCCCGACTGCGTCGCGCTACGAGGTAACTCGGAATGGTCGTTTCAATGTAAAGCCGGGGCTTCATTTATGGATTTATACAGCCACCACCTGTTCCTTGCCTCCGAAGAATTGCTTCAACCACTTCATCGCCGCGCGCAATCCGATGGGGCGCACATCCGCCAGCTTGTAGATGCTCACGAGTTGTTCCTCATGTGAACGGTAGCGCGGCGGGAGCAGCATGGCGGTGCGTGTGTCTTCGCCTTCCACTTTCACGATCTCGGAGTTGATCAAGCCTTTGCCGACGGCGTATTGACCCGCAGGCAACACGAGCGTGCGCGCAGCCAGAAACAACCACGGACGATACGTCAGGACGAGATTGCCCTTTTCATCGCGGCTGAGTTTTCCGTAGGTGCGCGCGGGAACTTTGTTCGTCTTGCTGCCGAGGAACATCTTGTTCGCCACCTTGTCCGGCGTGAACCGTGAACTGCGGAATGTGAAAAAGTCCCAGACGTACACGAGGCCGTAGTGCGAGAGCCGGAACGACCAGCCCGCGATGAGATAGGAAAACAGGATGATGATCAACGCCCACGCCGCACCAATCCACGGATTGGCAAGCGCGCTGGCCGCCACCGTGCCGAGCAATGCCAGACGCACGCCTTTCAGCGCAGCATCCACCGTCGTGAACGGGCTGAGGATGATGAGGACATTGATGGCGTTGGACGCAAGGAACACGACAAAGAACGCCACCATCGCCACCGGCACCATGAGCGCGTGATAGAATCCAGAGAGGTCAGCCGTGGCAAAGCCCATGGAACTGAGCATGGCTTCCGGCGTGCCGGAATCTTTCATCATCATCATGAAGAACGGCACGAACGCGCCCGTAGCCACCAGTCCGCTGATCTTGTGTTCCACCGCTTCGGCGATGTCGAAGGGTTTCTTCACCGCCGTGGGCAATGCCGAGCCTGCGGTGTCTTTGATGAAGCAGACGGCCACGAGCAACAATGCCGGGATGAAGAACCACGGCTGCGCGAACCACGGCAGGTTGGTGC
>JANPGI010000202.1:0-32933 GCA_031423875.1 Verrucomicrobiota bacterium
GGGTTCTGAAAGCCTGGGTTAAATTTCCGCTTGTTCTTGTAGTGGGTAAGCCCAGTGCCGCTTTCGCGTCGCAAGCCGGGGTTGGAAATGGCGGCAGCGGGCTGCCGCTGCCCAAGACGCTGGCGCGCGGTTCGTCGCCCCGGGTCATTCCAACGGCTACAGAATTATTGAAGCTGCTCGATTCTTCGCTGATGTGTTTTAGCACCGGAGGTGCGATAAAAAGCGGCCTGCGGCTCGCGCCGTGGGCTATCTTCTGACGCTGCTCCGCAGCTTGAGCGTTCCATATTGTATTTGTCGGACGCCACCAGAGCCTTCCGCCGGATGAAATAGTTCCGTTCTGAGCTGAACATTTCGCGGCATGACCTGTCTCACCAACGTCAGCGCGCGCAATTTGATATTGGCGGAGCTGGTAGAATCTGTTTCCCTATGTTTATGACTAAATCGTTCCGCAAATTATTTTTGACCGCAACTCTTGTGGTGCTGACAGCAGGCGCAGCGCAGGCGCAAGGCCGCGTCGCCACCGTTGATCTGGGTGCAGTATTCAAGAAATACTACATGACCGAAGAGGCGAAGAAGGCCATTGATGAGACGCAAAACGATCTGAAGAACGAATTGAAGTTGATGGATGAAGCGCATCAGAAGCTGATCGCGGCTGCCAAGAAGCTTGTCGAGGAATCCAATGATCAGGGCGTTTCTGATGAGGAACGGAAGAAACGTAAGGCCGCGCTCGAACCCAAGATGAAAGACCTGAAGGACAGCGAGACAGCTCTCAAGGATATGCTGGCCCGCAGTGATGCGGATATCAAACAGAAGACCGGGCGCATGATGGACAAACTCGTCGCAGACATCAAAAAGGCGGTCGAGTCCAAGGCCAAGTCTGGTGGCTACTCGTTTGTGATAGACAGTTCCGCCCGAGGATCAAATCAGACCGAGCTGCTGCTTTTCAACAGCGGCGAAAACGATCTGACGCAGTCCGTTGTGGACATGCTCAACGCGGCTGCGCCGGTTGATTTCAAAAAGAAGTGATCTTGCCCGGAGCGCCGAGCATTACTCGGCGCTCCTTCAGCTTTCGCTCAGGCGTTTCACTGGGGCTTGGAACAACATCTGGTGAGACTCCTCAAGGATGACGGGAATCCTTTCCGCGAATGGACTTTGCGCCAGTGCTGCTGACAGCTTCATTTCTCCTGTGCGCCCTGCATTCTCTCCCGGAAACCAATGATCCGCTTGGCCGAGCAGGTTGTAACGCATCTTGCCCCATGCCGTCAGATCAAGTGACTTCGCGTAAGTCCATAGCCGCAGGATTTCTGTGATGTTGATCTCGCCCGGCACGAAGTTGTAATCTGGCAACCCTTCCCACCAACGCTTGCACCACTCGGCGCCGAGCGTTCGCAGCATCTCCTCGCGCAACCGTTTCTCGATCGGCGCGATCGCTGCCGCTGCGGTGTCGTAATGTTTCAACGCCTCGATGTGCGCGTCAAAATCCGACGGCTTTGCCACACCGCAACTCAGCGTGTGAACCTGCGGACGTGCGAGGCAGTAGAGATCATTGAACGCCATCGGCGTCAGCGGCGAGCAGAGATCAACCAACTTCTGTGGTGGTTCGTAAAGTTTTCCGCCCTTGTCATTCGGGCTGATGATGAACACGCCCATGTCTTTGGCTGCTGCGGCCTCGATGCATGACCAGTTCAATTCGTTCACGAAATACCAGTGCAGGTTCACGTAATCGAACTCACCCGTGCGGATCGTGTCGTGGATGACCTGCGTGGTGGCGTGCGTCGTGAAGCCGACGAAGCGACATCGCCCCTCGCGTTGCAACTGCCGCGCGGCATCCAGACAGCCGCCCTTCCTCACCGACCAGTCGAGCAACTCGCGATTGTTGATGCCGTGCAACGTCAGCAAGTCCACATGATCCAGCTTTAGATACTTCATCGAAGTGTTGAACGTCTCGATGAACTTTTGGGCTGTGGCTTGCGGTGCGACTTTGGTCTGCACGATCAATTTCTCGCGCGGCAACTTGGGCAGCACCCAGCCGAGTTGCATCTCGGACGTGCCGTAGCCGCGTGCGGTCTCGATGTGATTGATACCGAGTTCGAGCGAGCGATGGATGCACGCCTCCAGATTGGCCTGATTGGCTGGAGGGATTTCCGCAGGCGGCACGTCCTGCCACTTGTGCTGATAACGCATCCCACCACAGGAGATGACCGGTATCTGCAATCCTGTGCGACCGAAGCGACGATATTTCATACGCGCAGTATGACAAACCGTTAGAGCAGGGCAACGCGAAGATGCGTCCGCTGGGATAATGAGCCGAAATGGAAATTGGCAATCGTTCCCTGCGTTGTTATTTTCCTCGCCGATGTCAGAACCCGTTGCCGCACCACAACCCGTTTCCAAGGCGAAAGTTTTTGTTCGCCGCCTCACGAGTACCGCGATTCTCTGGACGGTGGTGTTGGCTGCGATGTTCTCCGGCAACAAGCTGATCTCAGATTATTTCTTTGCGGCTTTCATGGTGGTTCTGGCGTGTGTGGGGCTGATGGAGTTCTACGGGCTGGTGGAGAAACGGGAGTTGGTCTGTTTCAAAACGTGGGGCATCGCGGCGGGTGTATTGCTGATGATCGGCACATTCCTGCATGTGACGGGGCATCTCGGCATCCACGGTTCACCGGCACGCGTGAATGATTTTGAAACAAGCTTTCTCATCGTGTTCGTATTGGGGTTGTGCGTGCTGCAATTCCTTTCCAAGAGCAACACGGCGGGCATCCTCGCCATCTCCACGACGCTCTTTGGCCTGATGTACGTGCCGTGGTTGTTGAACTTCATCCAGAAGATCAATTTCTTTCCGGGCATCAACGAGAACGGAAAGTTCTACGTCCTCTACTTCATTCTCGTCACGAAGTTCAGCGACACTGGCGCGTATGTGGTCGGTTCGATGATCGGCAAACACAAGATGATCCCGCGCATCAGCCCTGCGAAGACGTGGGAGGGCTTCGGTGGCGCCATCGTCGTGGCGACGGGTGCGAGCCTGGTGTTCACGTTTTGTTTCGCGGACAAGATGCCGGGCATGACGCCGCTACACGCGGTGATTCTTGGTGTCATCTTGAGTTCGACGGCGGTGATCGGCGACTTGATCGAATCGCTCTTCAAGCGAGAAGCGGGCGTGAAAGATTCTGGAAACTTTTTTCCTGGCATCGGTGGCATCCTTGATCTACTCGACAGTCTCCTGTTCAACGCGCCCATCATGTATCTCTACCTGCGGCACGTCCTCACGCATCCATGAAAAACATCGTTGTCCTCGGCAGCACGGGATCCATCGGCACAAGCACCGTCAAAGTGGCGGAGGATTTGCCGGAGCACATCCGGTTGATCGGCCTTGCTGCTGGCAACAACTCCGAGTTGCTCGTTGAGCAGGCGCGGAAGCATCAACCAATGGCAGTGTCCTTGAGCAATTCAGGCAAGGCGGCTGAGTTGCGCGGAAAACTTGGCGCGGATTGTGAGGTCTATTCCGGTGCGGAAGGTTTGCTGAAACTTGCCACGATGCCGGAAGCGGACATCGTGTTGATCGCGATTGTCGGTACGGCGGGATTACAACCGGCACTCGCGGCGATCCGCGCGGGTAAAGATATTGCCGTCGCATCGAAAGAAATTCTCGTGATGGCGGGCGAGATCGTGATGAGCGAGGCGCGCAAACACGGCGTCCGCGTTCTCGCGGTGGACAGTGAACATTCCGCCATCTTCCAATGTCTCGATGGCAAGCCTCCAGAGTCCGTCCGCAAACTGTGGTTGACCGCGAGTGGCGGGCCGTTCCGCGACAAGACCGTGTGGCCCAAGGAAAAATTCTCCGAGATCACCGTTGAAAATGCACTCAAGCATCCGTCGTGGGTGATGGGGAAGAAGATCACGATAGATTCGGCCACGCTGTTCAACAAAGGGCTGGAGATGATCGAGGCGCGCTGGTTATTCGATATCGAGATGGCGCGGGTGGATGTGTTGGTGCATCCGCAAAGCATCGTTCACTCGATGGTTGAGTTTGTGGATGGCTCGCTGCTCGCGCAGATGTCCACGCCGGACATGTGTTTGCCGATCCAGTATGCGCTGACGTATCCGGAGCGCGTGGCAAGCGACCGTGTCCAAACAAACTTCTCCAAGCTCGGCGGCTTCACCTTTGAAGAACCTGACACGGAACGATTCCCCTCGCTCAAACTCGCACGCAGAGCAGGGGACGTATGCGGAACGTTGCCTGCCGTCCTGAACGCTGCGAACGAAGTCGCGGTGGAGGCGTTCGTGAATCAAAAAATAAATTTTCCGCAGATCACGACCTTGGTTTCGCGAGTGATGGATGCGCATCAAGTGGTTTCGCATCCGACACTAGAACAGATTCTCACCGCAGATGCGTGGGCGAGAGAACAGGCGGCGACAGCAATTTGATTGTCAGCATAGCCCGACTCACAGAGAATCATCTGACATGATCAAAGCGTTGTTGTTAATTTTCAGACCAGTGCAGACGTGGGGTGGTATCGATGCGGCCAAGCGAAGCATCGCTTTCATTTTGTGTCTGCATGTGCTGCCTCTTCTGTTGATCACGTCCATCGCAGAAGGCTATGGGCTGATGACTTGGGGCAAGCTACATAAGGGTGAGACGTCGCTGGTGCGAACATATGAGTTCAAGCAAGTCCTCGTTATCGAAATCGTGCAAAGTGTCGCGCTGCTCGGCATGTTGTTCCTCGGCGCGTTCGCGGCGAAGTCGTTTGCGGAAACGTTTCACAACAGAAGCAAATTTCGCGAAGCCTTCACGGCGGTGGCTTATGGCGCGAGCCCGCTGTTGCTGATGCGGCTGGGGGATTTGTTCCCTTCGCTCAACGTCTGGGTGCCATGGGCGGTGGGAATTGTTTTGATGGTCAGCGTGCTCTATCTCGGATTGCCGTGCCTGCTGCGGCCCGATCCTCCGCACGCGTTCGGGCTTTACGTGATGACGAGTCTTACGCTCGTGGTCGTGAACGCGATCATGCGGTTGTTCATCTACTTTTTCCACAAGGGTAACTTTCCCAAGATCGAGCAGATGCTCAACAATCTGGCGAGTTGAGTGGAATGAGATCAACTGTAGTGTGCACGACGTAAGGAGTGCTTGCTGATTGCTTTTGGGGAGGACTCGTCGCTTACAAATCAATCAGTCGCTGAGTTGATCGCTTTCTTCACGACCCAACCGGCGTGTTTCAGGCGTTCAATCGCCGCTTGTTCCTCCACCCCGGTGAGTTCGCGCACGATGCGAACGGCACGCGCGCGGAGTTTCACGTTGCTGGGATTCACATCCACCATGAGGTTGCTTTTCACTTTGCCGAGTTGAACCATCGAGAGTGTGGTGAGGATGTTCAACACCAGTTTCGTGGCTGTGCCAGCTTTAAGCCGTGTTGACCCCGTCAACACTTCAGGGCCGAGATCGGGCGCGAGGACAATGGTCGGTCGTATCGTGCGGGGAATGACAAGGTGTGGATTGAAACAAAGTAGAATCGTCGTTGCGCCACGCTTCTTCGCCTCGTTGAGCGCGCCCCAAACAAACGGCGTCGTGCCGCTGGCTGCGATGCCCACGACCACATCCAGCTTCGTCACGCGACGCGATCTCACTTCTCTCACTCCTGCCGCCGCGTCGTCTTCCGCGCCTTCTACCGCACAACGCAACGCCACGTCGCCGCCTGCGATGATGCCCTGCACGAGCGACGGCGGGACGCGAAATGTAGGCGGACATTCGCTTGCATCCAGCACGCCGAGCCTGCCGCTGGTGCCGGCGCCGAAGTAGAACAACTTTCCGCCTGATTGAAACGCGCGCGTTACGATGCGGACTGATCGAGCGAGGAGAGATTTTTTTCCGAGCAATGCCGCAGTCACTTTTGCCTCCTCATTCAACATGAGTTGCACGGCATCCGCCACAGGCATCGTGTCCAGAGTCAGCGAGTGCGGGTTTCTGGATTCCGTAGGCGAAAGTTTTCTTGAACGAAGTGCGGGCGATTTCATCACTGAAAACGTTTTATGCAAAACTCGGCACTCCGATATCGGTCATCAGCAGCAGGCCGGGCGGGGCTTTCAAGATGCGCGGGGCGGCGTTCACCAATGAAGCCACCGTCGCACCGTCGCCAGCCACGCCGCCGTTGATGATCATGTTCATCGTGGGTTCACCGACAATCTGACAAGCATCGTGCGGGTTCGGGGCTTGCAGATACATTTTGATGTCGAGCGTGATCTTCACTTCCCCTTTGATGCGACCCACCGCAAGTTGATGGATGCCGCAGCACTGGCCTTTCTTCACGGTGACGTGTGGCGTGTGGATGTCTTGCAGCGCTACCATCGCTTTACCGGTCTCTATCAACTCATCTAGTTTCCAACCGAGGCAATGCGCGATGAGCGCGGCGGATTCTTTCAAGCCGGCGTGACCAGCTTTGTTTTCGTTGAACAAGCGTTCAAATTCCTTGGGCGCGAGACCGCTGCCGATCTTCCGCTGGAGCGGACCGCGACGTGTGGTGGCGTCAACGACGCGTTGGACGTGGACGGCTTGCACATTGCGGCAAACGCCCGTAAGGCAGACGGGCAACACATCCATGACGAAGCCGGGATTCACGCCCGTGCCCATGACGCGCGCACCACCAGCTTTGCAAGCGTCATCGAGCTTGGCGGTGAGTTGCGGTTCGCGTAGGGCGGGGAACAGGAGTTCTTCGCAGGATGAAACCACGCTGATGCCATTACGAACCATCGGTTCAATCTGATCGTACGCGGCGCACATTTTGGAAACGGCGGTGTGAAAGATGACGTCAGGCTTAACCTTCTTGAGCAGTTCATCGAGGGAGCGATAAACCTTAGCCGAGCCGACTTTTTTGTCGCCGGTGATTTTGGCGAGGAGCTTGCCGACTTTCGCCGGATCAATGTCAATGCCGCCGACGATTTCCACCCAGGGTTTGCTGGCGGCAAGTTTAAGGGTTTCAATTCCGATGGGGCCGAGGCCGAACTGTGCAACTTTGATTTTCTTCATCTTGAAAAATGTTGGCTGTTACATCACAAACGCGCAACGAGAAGTTCCCGCTGGAAGATCAATTCTTTGGGCAGATGCGAATAGAGTTTGAAGAACAGTTCATCCTGCATCAGCACTTCACGCCGCCAGTCTTCGTAGTTGATGGTTTGCGCGGCATCTAGGCGAGCGGCGTCAAATCCGTCCATGCCTTCGAGGTCGAAGCTCTGCGCGGCGGGCACCCAGCCAAGCGGGGTTTCGTTCGCATTCGCGCCGCCCTGACAGCGATCCACGATCCATTTGAGCACGCGCATGTTTTCGCCGTAACCGGGCCATAGGAATTTACCGTCCTTGTCGCGACGAAACCAATTCACGTTGAACACACGCGGCGGATACTTGAGCGCTTTGCGGATTTGGATCCAGTGACGGAAATAGTCGCCCATGTTGTAACCGCAGAACGGCAGCATCGCCATCGGATCGCGGCGCACCTGACCTTGAACGCCAGCGGCGGCGGCGGTCATCTCCGAACCCATCGTCGCGCCGATATAGACGCCGTGGATCCAGTTGAATGCCTGATACACGAGCGGCATGGTGTCCGCGCGGCGACCGCCGAAAATGATCGCGCTGATCGGCACGCCGTCGGGGTTGTTGACTTCGGGCGCGAGCATCGGGTTGTTGATCATCGGCGCGGCAAAGCGGCTGTTGGGATGCGCGGCTTTCTCCTTCGAGTCGGGCGTCCATTTGTTACCGCGCCAATCGAGACACTCGGCGGGCGGCGGGCCGTCCTTCCCTTCCCACCAGACATCGCCGTCCGGCGTGAGCGCGACATTGGTGTAGATCGTATCGCGTGACATCGCGGCCATCGCGTTGGGGTTGGATTTGTAATTTGTTCCCGGCACGACGCCGAAGTAACCCGCTTCGGGATTGATGGCGTAAAGCCTGCCGTCTGCGCCGGGTTTCATCCACGAGATGTCGTCGCCGATAGTCCAAACTTTCCAGCCTTTGAAATGCTCCGGCGGGACGAGCATGGCGAAATTTGTTTTCCCACACGCGCTGGGAAAAGCGGCTGCGACATACGTTTTTTCACCCTTGGGCGATTCGACTCCGAGGATCAACATGTGTTCTGCCATCCACCCTTGCTTGCGACCGAGAAACGAGCCGATGCGTAGCGCGAGACATTTTTTGCCGAGCAACACGTTGCCGCCGTAGTTCGAGCCGAGGGAGATGATGGCGTTGTCTTCCGGGAAATGCGCGATGTAACGGTTTGCGGGATTCAGATCGAGCATGCAATGCAAGCCGCGATTGAACGCATTGCTCTCGCCGAGTTGCTTCCAAGCCACATCGCCCATGCGTGTCATGATGCGCATGCTCAACACGACGTAGATGGAATCCGTGAGTTCGATGCCGACTTTGCTCAATGACGAACCTGGCGGTCCCATCAAGTAGGGCACGACATACATCGTGCGACCTTTCATGCTGCCGCGCGCGAGATCGTAAAGCTTGGCGTACATCTCGGCGGGCGCGGCCCAATTGTTTGTCGGCCCCGCTTCGTCTTCCGTATCCGTGCAGATGAAAGTGCATTGCTCGACGCGCGCAACGTCATTGGGATTGGAGCGATGATAGTAGCAGCCCGGGAGTTTCTGTTGATTAAGAGGAATGAGTATCCCCGCCTTGACGGCTTGCTCGGTGAGAGAATTCTTTTCTGCTTCCGAGCCGTCGCACCAGATGATCTGGTCGGGCTGACAGAGTGCCGCCATCTCTCGCACCCAACTGGTCACTATCTGGTTTTGTTGCCCGTGATTTTTTGCAGTTGTCATATGCTCTTCGCAGATTACGACGGGAAACTACACTGCCGAAGCACCAACATCCAAGCAACAAGCGTCAGGGTGTGATTAGAGTCGGGTTAGGGCAATGCCGGGCATGGTGAATCTCGGAACGCCGCCTTCAGGCGGCGTTCCTTACCCTCACCCGTCT
The DNA here is from genome assembly GCA_031423875.1 of Verrucomicrobiota bacterium. GTDB lineage: Bacteria > Verrucomicrobiota > Verrucomicrobiia > Limisphaerales > JADLHS01 > JADLHS01. The sequence continues at coordinate 8,966 of JANPGI010000202.1, forward strand.
TTAATCGCACCCCAAGCGTCAGACAAGTTCCAAACTTCAGTGTGCAGCATGGGTTGCCGCGTTGTTGCTGACTCAATAGGTGGCGTTCCGGGGCAGTGTCAAAATGCTCTCGTTGGCATTCCGATCGTGAGTTTTTACTTCCCATCGGCGTGAATCCCAGTTTATCTGCGGCTCAACTAAGGAAAGAATATCAAGTGGCGAAACCTAACTCCATCGAACTGCCGGGCATCCCGCCGATCCCGATCCTCTACGAGGACCGCGCTGTGCTGGCCATTGACAAGCCGCGCAACTGGATGCTCGTGCCTTTCAACTGGCAGCGGACCAATCGCAATCTGCAAGCCGCCATCGTCTCGTCCATCGCAGCGGGAGATTATTGGGCCAAGTCACGTTCGCTGAAGTTTCTTCGCTACGTGCATCGCTTGGATGCGGAGACGACAGGCATCTTGCTCTTCGCCAAAAGTCAGGGCGCAGTCGAGGCGTATGGCGATCTGTTCGAGAGCCGTCGCATGGAGAAAACTTATCTCGCCGTGACGAGCGCCGTGCCGAATGAAACCGAATGGACATGCCGCTTCGCGCTCGCGCAGGACGAACACAAGTTTGGTCGTATGAAAGTGGACGCCGTCGCAGGCAAGGAATCCGAGACGCATTTCAAGGTGTTGCAGATTCTAGATCGGGACGCGCCCAAACTCGCGGCCATGCCGACTCCCAAAGCAAATCTTGCCAACATCCGCAGCAACGAGACGCACGCTGAATTCAAAGCTCGGAAATTGGAGATCGAAAAGAGCATGCGCCAGATCACGCCGACAGCCACCCCGAAAGCACTCATCGAAGCCCATCCGCTCACGGGGCGCACGCATCAGATTCGCGTGCATCTCGCGGATTCCGGCTGTCCGGTGTTCGCGGATGAAATCTACGGCCAGCGTCCACCGCACACTGAGATGGGTTTGCGCGCGGTGCGTCTCTGCTTTGCCGACCCGTTCACACGGAAGCCCGTGGATATTCGCGCTCCGCTCGACAAGTTCTGTCGCGAATACGGATTCGACATTCCCAAGCTCTAGGGCAAACTCCCGGGCTTTATGGAAACGATTACTACGAGTGCTGCGACTGAAACCATTCCCGTCGAATCAGGAAATGAATTTCTCGAAGTGCGTTGCTCTGCGATCCACGGCACCGGCGGTTACGCGCGGAAGGATATTCCCGCCGGAACAGTCATCGTCGAATACGTCGGCGAGCGCATCAAAAAGCCAGAGTCGGTCAGGCGTTGTGAAGACAACAACGTTTACATCTTCACGATTGATGAGGAGTGGGATCTCGACGGGAATGTTTCGTGGAATCCGGCGCGGTTCATCAATCACAGTTGCGCACCGAACAGCGAGGCCGAGTGGGACGAGGGCCGCATCTTCATCAAAGCGCTGCGCGATCTGAAGCAAGGCGAGGAACTCACTTTCAACTACGGCTACGATCTGGAAGATTACCTCGATAATATCTGTCAATGCCGCACCCCGGCGTGCGTGGGATTCATGGTGGCGGCGGAACACTTCGACCATGTGCGAAACCTGGCAACCCTTCCAAAACCTTGTGACGAACTCGTCACCGCAGGAAATTCGATTGCGTGAACTCGGAAAGAACATTTCGACTCGGCGTGCTTGGTTCAGGCAAGGGATCGAACTTCGTCGCCATCGCGGACGCCATCGCCGCAGGACAGCTTCCCGCTGAAGTCGGCATCGTGGTGAGTGATGTTGAGAACGCAGGCATTCTCGAACACGCGCGCCAACGTAATCTCCCAGCCCGCTTCATCGCACCGGGAAAATTCCGCACGAAGCTCGACGAAGATGCTGAGCGCGCTTACGTGACCGCGTTGCAAGACGCGAAAGTGGATTTGATCGTGCTCGCCGGTTTCATGCGCGTGTTGAAAGGCGATTTTCTCCGCGCTTTCGAAGACCGCATCGTGAACGTGCATCCGTCGCTCCTGCCGTCGTTCCCCGGATTGGAAGCGTGGAAGCAAGCTTTGGATCATGGTGTCAAGGTGACGGGCTGCACCGTGCATTTCGTGGATGCGGGCGTGGACTCCGGCGCAATCATCGGTCAGCAAACCGTTCCCGTGCTCGATGACGACACGGCGACGACGTTACACTCGCGCATTCACGCGGCGGAACACGATCTTTATCCGAGGTGCGTGGCGGCGATTGCGCGGGGTGAGATCCTTGTCCAAGGTCGGCGCGTGATCAGAAAGGGTTAAAGGAGAAACTCAAGAATTCAGGAAAAGCCAATCAAAGAAAAGGCTTCCTGAGTTCCTGAGTTCCTCCCTAAAATCAAAATCATTTATGAGCAGCAAGAAGATACTCAGGTTCGGGTTGCCCAAGGGCAGTTTGCAAGAGGCGACCATTCAGAAGATGGCCAAGGCCGGCTGGAACATTTCCGTCAGCAGCCGGTCTTACATCCCCTACGTGGACGATGCCGAGATGGAAATCCGCCTCATCCGCGCGCAGGAAATCAGCCGTTACGTCGAGCATGGCTATCTGGATTGCGGCATCACCGGCCACGATTGGGTCATGGAAAACGGCTCGGACGTTCACGAGGTCGGCGAATTTCTCTTCAGCAAAGTTTCCCGCAAACCCGCACGCTGGGTCTTGTGCGTGCCGGAAGATTCTCCGGTGAAATCCGTGAAAGATTTGCAGGGCAAACGCATCGCCACCGAAGTGGTCAACCTGACCAAACGCTATCTCAAGAAGAACGGCGTGAAGGCCGAGGTTGAATTTTCCTGGGGCGCGACGGAAGTCAAAGCCCACGAACTCGTGGACGCGATTGTCGAAGTCACCGAGACCGGTTCCTCGCTGCGCGCGAACAAGCTGCGTATCGTGGATGAACTGCTCAGTTCCACGCCGCGCCTGATCGCCAACCACACAGCATGGAAGGACAAATGGAAGAAGCAGAAAATCGAGACGATGGCGATGCTGCTCAAGGGCGCGCTCGAAGCCGAAACCAAAGTTGGTCTCAAGATGAACATCCGCGAGAAAGATGTGCCGACGCTCCTGAAGAATCTTCCCGCGCTCCGTCGCCCAACGATCTCGCCCCTGAGCGAAAAAGGCTGGGTCGCCGTCGAAACGATCATTGACGAACACATCGTCCGCGAATTGATCCCGGCGCTCAAAGCCGCCGGAGCGGAAGGCGTCACCGAGTATCCGCTCAACAAAGTGGTTTACTAAGCACGACAAACTCCCTTTGCTACGGCGCGGTGCAAAAGCTCCGCGCCATTTCTATTTCCATGAAAAGCACCAAGTTTGATTTCGATGTCGCCATCCTCGGTGCCGGCAGCGCTGGTTACGCCGCCGCTCGCACTGCTGCTAGCGCAGGATTGAAAACCGTCGTCATCGAAGGCGGCAAGGAGGTCGGCGGTTTGTGCATCCTGCGCGGTTGCATGCCGAGCAAGGCGTTGCTCTACGCGGCGGAAGTTCTGCACTTGGCGCGGAACGGCAAGACCTGGGGACTCAAACCCGGCAAGATCGGTTTTGATTTCAAGAAGGTCATGGCGCGCAAAGTCGCGATGATTGAAGACTTCGCCAGCTACCGTCGCAAACAACTCGCGAACGGGAAATTCAAGTTCATCCGCGCGAATGCCTGTTTCGTAAACAAGCACACCGTTGCTCTCACTCCCCTCACCCGTCCTAACGGACACCCTCCCCCCATCGGTTGGGGAGTGGGACGGGGTGAGGGGCCGCGCCTCACCGCCAAACATTTTGTCATCGGCACAGGCTCGGTCGTCTCGCCACCGCCACTGCCCGCGTTGGAAGAAGTCGGTTACATCACCAGCGATCACGCTCTCTCGCTCACCAAGCTGCCCAAGTCGCTCATCGTGCTGGGTGGCGGGGCGATTGCCTGTGAACTCGCACAGTTCTTTGCGCGCTTCGACGTGAAGGTGACGCAAATCCAGCGCAGCCCGCATGTCTTGCGAGAGTTTGATGACGACGCGGGCGCGGTCATCAAGACCGTCTTCCAGCGAGAAGGCATCAAGCTGTTCACTGGCACAAAACTTCTCAACGCACGCCGGAACGGCAAGCGCAAGGTCGTTGAGTTCGAGCAGAACGGGAAGAAGCAACGCGCTGAAGCGGATGAAATCCTGCTCGCGCTCGGTCGTTCGCCGAACACGGCGACGTTGGGCTTGGAAAACGCGGGCGTTGAAACCGAGAACGGGCGCATCATCGCCAATACTCAGATGCAGACGAGCGCGCCGCACATTTACGCGGCGGGTGATTGCACCGGGCCGCACGAGATCGTCCACATCGCGATCCAGCAGGCGGAGATTGCCGCGCACAACATCGCGAACCCGCGCCGCCCGCGCACGGCGGATTACCGACTGCTGACGAGCGTGGTGTTCACCGACCCGCAAGTCGCCACCGTGGGTTTGACCGAGAAGGAGGCGACCGCGCTTAAAATTCCGTTCCGCGTCGCGAGCTACCCGTTCAACGACCACGGTAAATCGCTCATCATGGAAGCGCTCGACGGTTTTGTGAAACTGCTGGCAAATCCGAAGACCGGCGAAATCCTCGGCGGGTGTTGCGTCGGGCCGGTGGGCGGCGGATTGATCCACGAGATCAACGTGGCGATGGCGAAGCGCATGACCGTGCATGAGTTCGCCGCCACGCCACATTATCATCCGACGCTCGCGGAAATCTGGACCTATCCGGCGGAGGAATTGGCGGAGCAGATACCTCTGACAAAGCGTCATCGTTGACAGGCAAGAGAGCGACGCAGACATCGCACTTAACCAAATGAGTTTGTGTCGGTGATTTACTTTCAGTGGAGTTGACCGCACGCTGGTGTTCCCTTCGGAGAAACCAATCATGCCGCAGGTGAATCAATCCCGCAGAAGAAAATAAAATCATGGGCGATAAATCCCCGAAGTCGAATCAGAAGAAATCCACGCAGAAGCAATCCAAGGTCAGCAGCGCAGACTTGAAGAAGAAGCAGGCCGTCGCGGCCAAGGGCGCTGCGAACACCAAGAAGAAGTAACCCCGGCCTATTGCAGTCTCTTCTGGTGTGACAATCAGGAGAGACCGATTCTTTCTTCACTCCTATTTCGTATGGCAACACCCATCAAACTTCGACAAGCCCAGGTCTGGAAAGTCGGCGCGGACTATTTCCGCATCGTCCGGCTGGAGCGGCTCGTGGTGGAATACAAATCCACTCCTACACACAACGCCAAACAGGGAATCCATGTCCGCACCAGCAAGAAAGATTTTTGCCGATTAATCAAGAATGCGGAGCTTCTCCCGAATACGAAGACTCCTTCAGCAAGTGATGATACAGCGTCAGTGGTATAACCGCTCTGCAAAAGCCTTTTGAAAGGCTTTGAAATCCTGCCCAGTGTTCACCGTGGTTTGAAACTCCGCTGGCCGTAGGAACGCCCGGCGGAACTGCGTTGGCCACCTTGCTGCGCTCCGCCACTCATTGTAGGACGTTGCGGTGAGGAATGTCCGTGACCGCGTGGTGGGGGACGTTGTTGCCGGGGGCGACGTTCATCATCGCGACTGCTTTCAGTGTGCGCGGGGCCAGCGGCGTTGTAGTCAAATCCCTCGGCGCGTTTGCGGACGATACCGCGTCCAATGAATCGTTCGAGCGCGCGAAGTTCTCCGTGATCTTCCTGTGTGACGAAGCTGATGGCGTCGCCGATGGCATTGGCGCGTCCGGTGCGTCCGATGCGATGGACGTAATCTTCGACGTGCATCGGAAAATCGTAGTTGATCACATGCGAGATGCCGTCCACATCAATGCCCCGCGCGGCGATATCCGTGGCCACTAGCACACGCACTGCGCCGGACTTAAAATCTTTCAACGCTTTCAACCGCTGATTCTGCGAGCGGTTGGAATGAAGCGTGGCGGTCTTGATTCCCTTGAGTTCCAAGTTGCGCGCGATGCGGTCGGCACTGTGTTTCATGCGCGAGAAGACGAGCACCATGTCCATCAACGGATCGCGTAGTAGATGCGTGAGCAGCGCAGGCTTCAGATGCTTGGGCACTTCATAGACGAGTTGTGTGACGGTCTCGGCAGGATTGGCGCGTCGTCCGATCTGAATGATTTTCGGTGCGCGTTGAAACTCGTGCGTGAGTTGTTCGATCTCCTTCGAGAGCGTCGCGGAGAACATGAGCGTCTGACGTTTCTGCGGCATCTGTCGGACGATCTGGCGGATGGACGGGAGGAAACCCATGTCGAGCATCCGGTCGGCTTCGTCGAGGACGAGGAATTGCAGGCCGGAGAAGTTGCCGTTGCGGCGATTCATCAGATCAATCAAACGTCCCGGACAGGCGATGATGACATCGGTATTGGAGTTGAGCGCGCGGATTTGCGGGTGTTCACCCACGCCGCCAAAGACTGTGGCGACGGTGAGATGCAGATGTTTGCCGTAGGCGCGGACATTTTCATCAATCTGCACGACGAGTTCGCGCGTCGGGGCGATGATGAGGACGCGTGTGCTGTTGCGCGGGCCACCGGGCTGCGCGGCGAGTTTCGTGAGCATTGGCAGTGTGAACGCCGCCGTCTTGCCGGTACCTGTTTGGGCGATGCCGATGAGATCGTGACCGGCGATGATCGGCGGGATGGCGGCAGTCTGGATGGGCGTCGGCTCGGTGTAACCGGCTTCTTGAACTGCTTGGAGGATTTTTGCGTCGAGACCAAGTGCGCGAAATGGCATGTGCAGAGAATAACCGGAAAGAGCAGGGGATAGCACGTTCTAAAACGGAAGAATGGTGACTGAACACTTGGTGAGTTTAGAGTTCCGTCTTGACCGGAGACTTTGGACTTTAGACTTTGAGTGGACAAACGATGCTAAAGTCACACGAATTGTTCGGCTTCATGTCGCCCGCGCTGGCGAATGAGATTCTTAATTTCACTTTCGAATCAGAGAAACCCACCTATCGCGCCGTGCTTCAAGCTGTCGCTGAAGCGAAGAAGCTTCGCCCCGTCTTTTTGGAGCGGCAGTCTCGCGTCGAACGCAATGCCACGATCCTTTCTTCGTTGGCGCGGCCCAACGGTGATGTGGCAGCGGCGACGTTGCTGCGGACTTGGCTCGTGAAGAAGCACACCGGGATGTTGGTGGATTTTCTTAACGCGTTGGAAATCCCGAACGAAGAAGGCGTGGTGGAAGACCTGCCGAAGTCGGTGGAAGACGCAAAGCTGAAGATCGCCGTGGACACATTGCTGGCCAAACACCCGGCGGAGGCGGTAGCGGTGTATCTCAACGCGTTCAACGCGATGAACGAGGCGAACTGGCCGAACCTCAAGACGATCCTCGAAGGCGATACGCGGTTGCAGTTGGGCGCACACTGAGGCAGTGCGTTCGACATTGGTGCGGACAAGCTGTCTGCGCAACGACGCTGCGCCAATCGTTCTCATTTCCCTGATTGCTCTGCAGTTCAGCCCAAGAGAATCTTCTGGCGGGCGCGGGCGGGTTTTGTATCGTTCCGACAACAATTCGGGTTTTCACATCACGACGACATTTATCATGCAACCACAAGGCGACATCGCTCTCATTGGTCTGGCCGTCATGGGCCAGAACCTCATCCTCAACATGAACGACCACGGCTTCACCGTCGTGGCTTACAACCGCACCACAGAGAAAGTGGACGCGTTCCTCGCGAATGAAGCGAAGGGTACGAAAGTCATCGGCGCTCACTCCATTGAGGAGATGGTTTCCAAACTCAAGACGCCGCGCCGCGTCATGATGCTCGTCAAAGCTGGCAAGCCTGTGGACGAATTCATTGATCAACTCCTTCCGCATCTCTCGCCCGGCGACATCATCATTGACGGCGGCAACTCATTGTTCGACGACACGAATCGTCGCGTGAAGCTGTGCGAGAGCAGAGGATTGCTTTTCATCGGCACAGGCGTGAGCGGTGGTGAAGAAGGTGCGCGTCGCGGCCCAAGCATCATGCCCGGCGGCTCGCCCGCAGCGTGGCCGCATGTGAAAGCGATCTTTCAAGGCGTATCCGCGAAAGTGGACGGCGGCGTGCCGTGTTGTGATTGGGTGGGCGAAGGCGGCTCAGGCCATTACGTGAAGATGGTTCACAACGGCATCGAGTACGGTGACATGCAGTTGATCTGCGAAGCCTACAACATCATGAAGAACGGCCTCGGCATGAGCGCGCAGGAGATGCACGAGGTTCTCAAGGAATGGAATTTGGGCGATCTCGACAGTTATCTCATTGAGATCAGCCGCGACATTCTCGCCAAGAAAGACGAGGACGGTTCGCCGCTCGTGGACAAGATTCTCGATACTGCTGGACAGAAGGGTACGGGCAAGTGGACGGTCATCAACTCGCAAGACCTCGGCATTCCCATCACGCTCATGGCGGAAGCCGTTTTCTCCCGCTGCATCTCTGCGTTGAAAGAAGAACGAGTCAAGGCCGCGCGCAAATTGAAAGGCCCTCGTCCGAATCTCACGAGCATCGCAGCAAATCCCGAGCGGAAAAAGCAATTCATCGAAGACATCAAGAGCGCGCTCTATGCCTCGAAGATCGTAAGCTACGCGCAGGGTTACATGCTCATGCGCGCCGCAGCGAAGGAATACAAGTGGAACTTGAACTACGGCGGCATCGCTCTCATGTGGCGTGGTGGCTGTATCATTCGCTCACGCTTCCTCGGCAAGATCAAGGAAGCCTACGACAATAATCCCAAGCTCTCGAACCTGATGCTCGACGATTATTTCCGGGGCGAGATCAAGAAGGCGCAGAAAGGCTGGCGCAATATCGTGGCGACTGCGGCTAAGAAGGGGATTCCCGTTCCCGCGTTCAGCACGGCGCTGGCGTTCTACGATCAATATCGCTCCGCAGTGCTTCCGGCGAACTTGCTGCAAGCGCAACGCGATTACTTTGGCGCGCACACCTACGAGCGCGTGGACAAACCGCGCGGCGAATTCTTCCATACTAACTGGACAGGTCGCGGTGGCACGACCAGCAGCAGCACTTACAACGTGTAAGGCAGGGGGAAAATCATTTCAACGGCGCGGAGCAATCCGCGCCGTTTTTATTTTGACTGGGATGAGATTTACACCAGCGCGGCAACGATGATAACTTTTGCAACCGAATGAAATTCATCGCCCGCATCTGCCTCGCGTTTGCACTAACGTTGATTTCTCAGGTCATATCGGCAAGAGCTGCGGATGGCGTCCGCGTTATTAGCCTCAGATGCGAGTATGGCGAAAGTCCAACCGGCATTGACGTTCAACAGCCTCGGCTTTCTTGGAAACTTACTAGTGAGAAACGCGGTCAGCGTCAGACGGCTTATCAGATCAGGGTTTTTTCCAGAGCCGAACTCGCCCGCAACGCTGACCTCGTTTCCGCCAGATCGCCAGATTTGTGGGACACCGGCAAAGTCTTCTCGGATGAAACACTGCTGATCCCTTACGGCGGCAAGAAACTCGAATCATCGCAGGAAGTTTTCTGGAGCGTCCGCGTGTGGGATGAGAACGATCAATCTTCTGCGACGTCTGATCTCCGCACTTGGACGATGGGATTGCTGCGGGATGAAGATTGGAAAGCAAAATGGATTTGCGCTCAAGCTGCGAGTGATTCGTTGCTGCTGCGAAAGGAATTTTCCGTGAAACCTGGGTTGCATCGGGCTATCGCGCACGTCACCGGCCTTGGCCAATACGAGATGTCGCTGAACGGCGCAAAGGTCGGCAAAGACCTGCTCTCACCCGGCTGGACGGATTACAACGACACGATTCTCTACGATACGCGTGACATCACCGGGCAACTCCGCGAGGGCGCGAATACCGTCGGTCTCACGCTCGGCAACGGCATGTATCACGTCGAGAGGCGGAATCGTTTTGCAAAATTCACGGGTTCGTTCGGCCCATTGCGCGCCATTTGCCAGATCGAACTTGAATACACCGATGGCTCAAAGGAGTTCGTCGTCACAGATGAATCCTGGCGCACGCATCCCGGTGCGGTCACTTATAACAGCATTTTTGGTGGCGAGGATTTTGACGCGCGCTTGATTCCTAGTGGTTGGAATCAACCCAGGTTTGCTGACAGCGAATGGAAGCACGCGGTCGCGGTGGTGCGTCCATCGGGAATGTTGCGTGGTCACAGTGCTGCGAGCGAACCAATACGGGCAATTGAGTTCAACGTGCCGTTCGAGGAGAAGCGTTTGTCTGAAACCGTATCCGTTTTTGATTTTGTACAGAACACGAGCTACATGCCGCGCCTTCGCGTGAGTGGTCCAGTGGGCAGCACCGTGCGATTGATTCCGGCGGAATTGGTGAATGCTGACGGCTCTATCCTGCGCTCGACGATGGGCAGCACGAATCGCGGCATCTCTTGGTGGCAATACACGAAGGCGACCGATCAAGTCGAAGAATGGTTTCCGCAGTTCTACTACGTCGGCTGCCGTTACATGCAGGCAGAGTTGATTGCAGCAACAGGTAGGGCGGGCAGTCCTCTGCCAGCCGACGGTGCGCACGGAGTGACGCGCCCTACCACAAATAATCTGCCTCGCATTGAGTTGCTCGACGCCGTCGTCGTTCATTCCAACGCTAGGAAGACAGGTGAGTTTGAATGTTCCAATCCGTTGCTGAACAAAATCCGCGATCTCGTCCGCTGGGCGCAGCGTGCGAACATGGTTTCTGTCCTCACCGATTGCCCGCATCGCGAAAAACTTGGCTGGCTTGAGCAATATCATCTCAACGGTCCCGCCATCCGCTACGAGTTCGACATGGCGCGTATGTACACCAAAGGCATGAACGACATGGCCGATGCGCAGACAGATTCAGGCCTCGTGCCGAACATTGCGCCCGAATATACCGAGTTCAAAGGCGCGTTCCGTTCGTCACCCGAATGGGGTAGTGCGTTCATCATCGTGCCGTGGCAGCAATATCAGTTCTGCGGCGACCTCGATCTGCTTCGCACGCATTACGCGGACATGAAGCGCTACTTCGCTTATCTCGAAAGTTCGGCGACCAACGACATCATCAGCGTGGGCCTTGGCGATTGGTTTGATTTGGGCCCGAAGAAATCTGGCGCGTCGCAACACACACCACCACCCATCACAGCCTCGGCGTTTTATTTTCACGATGCATGGATTCTTGCGAAGGTAGCCGGGCTGTTGGAGAAGCCCGACGAGGCGCAGGAGTTTTCAGGCAAAGCGGAACGCATTCGCCGCGCTTACAACGAGATGTTTTTTGATGCGACGAATGGGACGTACGCGACGGGTTCGCAGGCGGCGAATGCGATTGCGTTGGTGTTTGGTATCGTTGAGCCGCAGCGCAGCAATGCCGTGCTCGCCTCGCTTGTGAAAGATTTGGAGTCGCGCGATTGCCAGATGACGGCGGGCGACATCGGATTTCGTTTCCTGCTGCAAGCCCTCGCGCAAGGCGGTCGCTCGGATTTGATCTATCGGATGATCAATCAGGATGAGAAGCCTGGTTACGGTTACATGATTAAGAAGGGCGAGACGAGTCTGACGGAGGCGTGGGACGCGAACCTGACCACGTCGCACAATCACTTCATGCTCGGCCAGATCACGGAATGGTTTTACAAAGGCCTCGCAGGCATTGATTGCGATCCAGCAGGGCCGGGATTCAAGAAGATCCTTGTTCGTCCACAACCCGTGGGCGATTTGAAGTGGGCGCGGGCGAGTTACGATTCTGTTCGTGGGAATATTTCTAGCGAATGGCGACAGGAGGAAAATAGTTTCAAACTCAAAGTCCGCATCCCGGCGAATACAACTGCAACCATGTTTGTTCCGGCGAAATCATCCAACGCTGTCACGGAATCTGGCAAGCCCTTGGATAAGGCAACCGGCGTGAAGCTGCTGCGGCAGGAGGGCGATCGCGTTGTGATCGCCGTTGAGTCTGGTGAATATGAGTTTGAGTCGAGGCGTTGACTGACCGGAGACCCCCACCGAAAACTTTCGGGGCTGTGCCGAGGATGGTCACACGCCGAAATCACTTCGCCGCCGCAGCCTTGGCTTCCTGCTTCGCCTCCCACTCCTTGATGGAATGGCTTACATTGTGACCATTGGCGTCGAGCATGGCGTTGATCTTGTCTTTGTAGGTCTGGAAGATGGCCGTCTTTTCATCCGCGCTGCCGCCGTCAATCGCTTCTTCGCGCGCGGCTTTGAGTTGTTCCAATATCTGCGACTTCTCCGCGTCGGTCAGTTTGGGGACGATGTTGCAATACGCGTCGTAAGTCACTTTGACTTTGTTGTAAGTCATCTTGTCTTTGACTTGCTCTATCTGTTCAGGCGTCAAGTCGGCGGAAAGCTTGGCGATAAACTGTCCGTGAAGTTGCTTGGAAAGAATTTTGACCACGGCGCCGCGATTCGACTCCACCCCGGGCGCATTGTTGGCAAGTGTGGAGAACATGGTGTCGAGAGCTTCATCGCGTGCGCGCAAGGAACGATACTGCGCCTTGATCGCGTCTTGCACACGAGCGACTTTGGCGGAGTCGGTCAACGACAATGCACCGAGTATATTGGTGGCGCGCTTCTCGATTGTTTGGGAATAGATCTCCTCGCGTTCAGCGGAAGTGAACGGTTCAGTGACTTGCGCCGTGCTCGGTCGAATGACCAATGATAAGGCGGCCGTGATGATTGCCAATGGGATCAGTTTCATGGTTTTCATGGACGCATCGTAGCATCGCGGGATTAGTCGTCCACAAGAAAGCTGGGGTTCAAATCCGCTCGCGTCCGCCGTAGCCAGTCTCCAGATCGTGCCAGAACTCGATGTTGTCTTCGCCGAGTTCCCAACAGAGGAAAACTTCCTTGCCGCCGATGATCGCCGGGAAATCGAGAAGGCCGCGCTCGATGTCTTTGATGTGGATATCGCGTTTTTGAAACTCGCCGAGCAGCAACTGCATGTCCGCGAGCGTGCGGATGTTACGGTTCACAAGATCGCCGCCGATGTCATTTCCCGGTTGCATGAGCGAGGTGATGCGCTTGTCCGCGCGTTCGAGGGCGGAACGCATTTCGTTCAAGCGCGCCAGCCACTCGCGAACCTGAGGCAATAACGCCTCGGCTTCTTCGCGGGTGTAGTGTTTCTCAAAGCGATGATTCATCGGCTCAATTCTTTGATGGCGGCGTCCAATTTCTTCTGCACAGTTTCGTTGGGTTCAATGGACACAGACTTTGCCCAAGCTTCGCGCGCTTTGTCCAATGCTTTCGTGGCGGCGTAGGCGTCGCCAAGGTGGTCATAGACGGTGGCATCCGGTTGTTCAAGCTTCGCGATGGCCTTGAGGAGTTGCTCTATCGCGCCGTTGAAATCACCGAGCTTGAACATGACCCATCCCATGCTGTCGAGAAACGCGTCGTTGTCCGGTTCGATCTTCAAAGCGCTTTCGATCAAGTCGTAAGCTCGCGTGAGTTTTTCCCCACGCTCGGCCCACATGTAACCGAGATAATTCATCGCCTCGGCATTGTTCGGCGAGAGGGCGATGGAGCGTTCAAAATACTTTTCCGCATCAGCAAACTTTCCGACGCGTTCGCTGGCGGCACCCATTTGGAAATAGAAACCCGCGTTCAGCCGATTTGTTTCACCTGTGAGAGCGAGGCGTTCTGCGGCGGCAAAACAACTCAACGCTTTGTCGTATTGCTTCTGCTCGTGCCACGCCAGACCGGTCAAAAACTCCAGCGGGAACTTTGATTCAAATCGTTTTCGAGCCGTATCGAGTGCCTTTACTGCCTCGTCTCCGTGTCCATCGGCGATGTGTGCGCTGGCAAGATCGTAGTGCGCTTGTTCGATGGCTGGGTTTGCGCCGATGGCGTGGGTGAAACTCTCTATCGCATCGCTCCAGCGTTTTCCTTCAAATGCGATGCTGCCGAGAAGATAATGCGCTGCTGCGTTCTTCGGGTTGTCGCGCAGGATCACTTTGATCTGTTCCGTGGCGCGGGCGTGATCGCCGCCGCGCAGAAAAATATCCACGAGTTTTGAGCGCAAAATTTCCTGCAGCGGCGAAGTGGGGGATGCGCGGTCCAAAACCTCCAGATACATTTTCGCCGCGCTGTTTTTGTCACCAAGAAGATTGAAGCCATCGCCAAGCTTGAGTTGAACCGGGACGGGCAGGGGAGATTGCGCCGCCGCGCGGTTCAAGACTTCGAGCGCCTTTCCGCGAGCGGCGAGGCGTTGATCGGGGAATTGTCGGGCGAGATTCGCGTAAAGCTCCGCGAGGTTCGCGAGGAACTCCGCATCCGTGTCCGGCTCGGCGGCGGCTTCGTTCAACACGGCGAGTGCGGCTTCGGGTTGCTTGGCTGAAAGATGATTGAGATAAAGATTCTGCCGGAGCGCGAGCATCTTGGGCATCCGGCGGATGGCTTCACGGTTGGCTTCGATGGATTTTGCGTTTTCGCCAAGTTGGGAATAGACGAAGCCTAGCCGCACGAAAAGCATGTCATCTGCGTTGGGCAAATTCACGGCCCATGTCAAAACCTGGAGCGCGCGGTCGAACTGGCGACCCTCGATGAGTTGGTTGGAAACCTTGCTGAGCAGGTCGGGATCGGTCTGGTTCAGTTTGGCTGCGAGGAAATATTCGTTGAACGCAGCGGCGGATTCCTCGTGGATCTCGTGGACGATTGCGGCAGCGAAGTGTGCGTGAGCTTCGGCGATCTGCTGGATTTTTCGAGTGTCCGTCGGGTCGGGTGTTGCGATGGAATCGAGCGGGCGATTGTTCGGGGCTTGCGTGACGCAAGCGGGGATGCAGGAAAGACAAACCATCAGAATCGCCAGTGATGAGGCGAAGGGCAGGTGGGTGATCCGCTTCATGCGAGGAATAAAAAACACGCGCGGCGGCCCGTTGAACGAACCGCCGGCGTGGGTGTAAAGAATCGAGAGCGCGGCTTACTTCTGCCAAGTACGCTTCTTGTGGCGATTCAGACGCAGCTTCTTGCGCCGTTTGTGTTTATTGATTTTGGCCTTACGGCGCTTTTTCAGTGAACCCATAGGGTGGTAATGAAGTACCGGATTTCAGGCGCGTGGTCAATACGACACTTTTGAAAATCTCGGTGATTGCAGCAATTCACTCCGGGAAACAAGTTTGACTCGCCTTGGAGCGAAACCTAAATTGACGGCGCATGTTGGCAGTTGAGTCAAAAATCACCCCGGCGCAATCCGCCGTCCCCACGCCCATCGGAACTTCTTCCTGGAAGCAACTCGTTGAGCCAGTGGAGCCGTTTCTGGATGCGGTGACGAAGCGTCTCGCGGAACAGGTGAATGCTTTTGACCCCGCGCTTTCTCAATACGCCGAATACGCCCTGACCGGCAACGGCAAGCATCTGCGTCCTACACTGGTCGCGTTGGCGGCAAATTCCATCGGTAAGGTGAATGATTCCCACGTCACGGTCGCCGCGATCATCGAGATGGTTCACTTGGCGACGCTCGTTCACGACGACGTCATGGATGAGGCGGAGATGCGACGCAACAAACTCACGCTCGCAGCAAACTGGGGTAACGAGATCGCAGTGTTGTTCGGCGATTGTCTGTTCGCTCAAGCGTTGAAGCTGGCCGCCAGCTTCCCCACACCGGAGATTTGCCGGGCCGTGGCTTCGGCTACGAACACGGTTTGCTCCGGCGAAATCCTTCAGACGCGGCATCGCAAGAATTTTCAACTCTCGCAGAAGGAATATTTCCGCGTGTTGGAGATGAAGACGGGCGAGTTGTTCGCGTTGTCTTGCGACATGGCTGCGTTCCTCGGCAACGCCACACCGGCGCAACGGACTGCGTTACGCGAGTTTGGCATGGCGTTCGGCACGGCTTATCAGATTTACGACGATTGCGTGGACTTGTTCGGCACAGAGAAGCAGGCTGGCAAATCGCTGGGGACGGATCTCGCCAAAGGCAAGCTGACTTATCCCGTGTTGCTGGCGTGGGAACGCGCGACGCCGGAAGACCGCGCTGCGCTCGAAGCGCTGGTGCAAGACTGGCAGCCGGGGTCTTTCGCGACGGTGAACGAGTATTTGGCCCGGTATGAAACACTGGGAACGACGCTGGATTTGATTGAACGACATCTGGGGCAGGCCCGTCAATACCTGCGGTCGTTGCCAGAATCGGTTGGACGCGCGGGTTTGCTGGGCGTGACAGATTTTCTGGCACAGCAAACGGCCGCGTTGTCAGAATGATCTCTATACTAGTGAGCACGACTGAATCGGAACCTGAACGGGAGGCGAAATCGGCGGTGTCTTCGGACGCGCCGAAATCTGCCGCCACCAACAACCGCGCGGAGGAAGACGCCATAGTGCGTCGCGCTCAAGAAGGCGATCTTGTTGCTTACGATGAACTCGTGCGCCGTTATCAGGAGCGCATCTACGCCACGCTTTACCACATGACCTCCAACCACGATGACGCGAACGATCTCGCGCAGGAGGCGTTCATCAAAGGTTATCAAGCGCTCAAATCATTCAAAGGCGGGTCGAGCTTCTATACTTGGGTCTATCGCATCGCGGTCAACAAGACGCTAAACTTCCTCAAATCGCGTAAGAATCGCTCGATGATGAGCCTGAACGATCTGGATTTTGATGCGGAAAAGGACCCGGACTTGGTGGCGTTGATCTCGGATAAAACACCGCGTCGTGATGCGGTGTTGGCCGAGCTGCAAAAAAAATTGAACGAGGCCATGCTCAAGCTGTCAGAACAACACAGACTCGTGGTGACCTTGCATGATGTTCAAGGTATGGCTCACGAAGAGATCGCCGAGATCATGGAATGCAACACGGGAACAGTGCGGTCGCGGTTGTTTTACGCGAGGCAGCAGTTGCAGGGATACCTGATAGATTATCTAAAGTAACAAATTCTCCTAACATTGAGGTAAATATGAGTGCTGAAAACCAAGAGCAGGACTTTGAAAAGTTGCAGCAATTACTCAAGCTCAAGCGCCACGAGTCTCCTCCTCCGCGCTTCTTCAACGACTTCTCCTTTCAAGTCACCGCCCGCATCCGCGCCGGTGTGGGTACGCGCAAGTTCGAGTCCTTCGAGGACGTTGTTTTGCAAGCACCGTGGCTGCATCGCATCTGGAAATCCATCGAGGGCAAGCCAGCCGTCTCGGGGTTGTTCGCGGCGGCGGTGTGTGGGGTGTTGATCGCTGGAATCTTCTTCGTGGACAATACCGCGCCGACCATGCCAAGCATAGTTGCGAATCAGCCTGAAGACCCGGCGGTGAATCCAGAAGAGCTTGGCTCAGGTAGTTTGCTCGCTGCGACGCCACAATCCGGCGGCAGCATGAGTCCAACGGCTGTTCTGCCGGGATCAGCCTTCAACAACGTTCTTGCACTGCCGACCGTTCCAGTGAGCTTCAAGCCCCAAGCGTTGACGAACGGTTTCAGGTAATTTTTAGACCAATAACTTTTCAGAAAAAACAGGCGCGGCAGAGTTGCCGCGCCTGTTTTGTTTTCAAAACTGTCTCAATCTTCCTTCGTGAACGCGATGGCCGCGCCTTCACCTTGGATCATCAGGCGATTACCCTCAAACTTGGCCACGCGTTTATCCGTGCCGCCTTCGAGAGTGAACTCGTAACTCGTCGTGCCGTCTGCCTTCCATTCGCCCTTCAGATTTTTCAGTTCAGCGGCAGATGGGAAACCGGGAAGCAATTTCCCCGGAGCAAAGCTTTTCAACACAAGTGTTTTGTCCGGCGCAGCCACGACGACGCATTTGGCAAACCGCTCATGCATCCAGGCGCGGATGCGTGTGGCCTCACCGCCGACGATGTTGGGTTTGATACGCCGGTACGCGAGCATCGTCCCGCTGGAATCAAACCGCCAGCGACCAAGTATCGGATCAGAGTAATCGGGATTTTGAGAGACGCCGTTGGTCAGGAAGTAGCCCAGGTCTTTCAAGTCAGGCTTCAAGGTGGACAAGGTCAGGCGGAGCAATTCACCGTTTTCGAAGATGGCTTTGGCGGATGGATTTTGAAGCAACTCGCCGAGCGCGCCACTTTTGATCCGGGTTTCGGCGAAGGCCGTATCTTGGCCGAGCGTTTGAAACTCTGCCCGTTCACCGAGCGAGAGAAGTCCAGGATAACGGATGAGGCGCGCTTCAAGCAGCGAGTTCTGAAAGATCAAGCCCGCGATGTCAGCGGTATCGTAGTAAGAGTCGCTGAACGAAGACGCAGCGCGCCCGACGCGAGCCATGCCGGTGCTTTGGAGGTCGCGTCCCAGTTTATTGACGAGGCGCATGGATTTGGAATCACCTTCACTTGATGCAAGCTGGACGGTCCAATAGCTCACCGCATGGATGCACATCGAGAAAACCACGATGTAGGCGACACCGTTCAGCAGGCCGAGACAGCCGCCAAGCCGCGAATTGATGCGTTCCCACAACGAGAGGCGCAGATCGCCGGTTTTGTATTTGTAGTGAACATCAACCTTTTGATGCACCATGAAACCGCCGACCTTCACGAGCGTGAGCACGAGCAGGAATCCCAGCATCGGCGGCAACGCCCACAGCATGAGCGGATTGGTGACTCCGAAGATGCCGAGCAATGGGATGAAGATTTTCCCGGCGAACGCGGCGAGCATCACGCCAAGAATGATGCCGATGAAGGAGAACCCCGCACGGATAGCGCCTTGTTGATAGCCGATGGCGGCGATGGACGGCAATAGCACGATTGTGATCAACCAGATTGTCATACGAGTAACTTAAGAATGGTGACGATCAAAGGCACGAAGAAAATATCGCCCGTGCGACGTGGATTTACTTTGCCCGCCAAAACAACTTTGACTTCGCGCCTGCGTTTCGCGTTTCATCTGCACGCGTGATTGATACTGAAGAAAGACTTGCTGCGTTTATCCCCGTCGTGCGCGCGGCGGATTGGATCGCTGTGGACACCGAGGCGGACAGCTTGCACGCGTATCCAGAAAAGGTCTGCCTCATCCAGATCAGCACCGGCGCAGGCGACCGATTGGTTGATCCGCTGGCGGCCATCAACATTGATTCATTGCTCGACGCGCTTTCCGGACACCAACTCATCATGCACGCGGCGGATTACGACATGCGCCTGTTTTACAAGCATCACGGGTTCACACCGAGTTCGATCTTCGACACGATGCTCGCGGCGCGGTTACTTGGTTATCGTGAGTTCGGTCTGGGCGCGCTTGTTGAAAAAATTCTCAACGTGAAGCTGGATAAGGGGCCGCAGAAAGCTGATTGGGCGCGGCGGCCTTTGACCGAGCGGATGGAAGTTTATGCCCGCAACGACACGCACTATCTAAGGAAGTTAGCGAACCATCTTACGCGCGAACTGACAGAGAAACATCGTTTGGACTGGCATACTGAATCGTGCGCGCGGCTTATCGCAGAATGTTCACGCCCTGCGCCGGATGAATCTGACACGGTCTGGCGGATCAAAGGCAGTCACGTTCTCAACCGCGCCGGACTCGCCGTGATGCGTGAACTCTGGCAATGGCGCGAGGATGAGGCCATCACCGCGAACCGTCCGCCGTTCTTCATTCTCGCGCATGATAAGATGGTGGCGATCGCTGAGGCGGCTGCCGCAAATCAAGAGATTGAACCCATGTTTCCGCGACACCTTTCGCCGCGTCGTCGCGAAGGCATAGCCAAGGCAATCAAGGCCGCGTTCTTACATTCGCCGGATTCATTTCCGCAAATCCTTCGTAACCGTACACAACGTCCCTCGGAAGCGGAACGTCGTCGCTTTCATGTGTTGGAGGAGCGTCGAGATTCGGTGGCGCACACCTTGGGCATTGACGCGACGATCATCGCGCCTCGTTCCGTACTCGGTGATCTGGCACGGGACTGGGACAAGCACGCACCGGAACTGATGAACTGGCAGCGTGGGTTGTTGCAGGGGTGAGGAAGCTCCAAATTCCAAGCACCAACATCCAGAGAACATCCAAACTTCAATATCTAATAAACGATCGCTGTGCTGATTTGAAGTTTGGTTCTTGGTGTTTCTCTGGAGCTTGGATGTTGGTGATTGGAGCTTTTAAGAGTGCTTTGGCCTGAATCGCGATAGCAGCAAAACTCCGCTCACCGCCACACAACTCCACCCGAACCAATCTCCGTGCTGATTGTAAAAGGTTCGCGCGCGTGAGCCGTCGTTCGAGACCGGAATCTCCCAAGTCACAACGCCCACTGCATATTCATTTCCATTCTTATCGCGCAAGATTTCGCGCATCCGCCCGCACTCGTCCACCCAGCACGTCACTCCGGTGTTGCAACAGCGGAGCAGGGGAATGCCATTCTCCACAGCGCGGAACGCTGCGCTGGCGAGGTGCTGCCATTGCGACGCCTTTTCGCCGAACCAACCGTCGTTGGTCAGGTTCACCATGAAATCTGTTTCGCCATCTACATGATCGCGGACGTGATGCGGGAATGTGTCTTCAAAGCAGATAAGCGGCGCGGCTTTGACTTTACCGATCTGGAATTGGTTGATGCGTTTTCCAGAAGTGTAACTGCCGGTGATGGGCGTGAACCATTTGATGAAGGGTAGGGCATCCACCAGTGGAACATATTCACCAAAGATAACGAGCTGACGCTTGTGATAACTGGCTGCGAATTGCCCAGCAGGATCGAAGAGAAATGCAGCGTTAAAAACATCGAAGTGGTTTTCACCCGCTTTCTGTGACACGTCGTCCGCGTTGAACATCATCCAGACACTGTGGCGCTGGATGAGATTGGTGATAGCCGCAAAACTTTCATCGGTCAGTTCGGGCAAAGCTGCCTCTGGCCAGAGCAGCAGATCAGTTTTGTTGGTCAACGCGGCTTCGGTGAGAGCAAGCAGTTGGTTGAAGCGATTCGTGTTCGCGGACGAATCCCAGATCATCGTTTGCGGGACGGCGGGTTGGATGAAGGTCACGCGAATTGAATCCGTCGCATCCGTGGCGTGGCGTATCCGGGACATTCCGTTGACGAATAATCCGATGACGACAAGCACGGGTAATATCATATCGCTCATCCAGACGTAGCGTGTGGTGGGATTGCGAATCATCGCTCGCACGGCTGAGAGCAAGCTGAGCGAAACCCAGACGACAAGAAACGAAACGCCATACTCGCCGGTGACCGACGCGATCTGGATGAGTGGCGTGAGTTGCCATTGTGAACTTCCAATCGTGTCCCATGGAAAGCCGCTCAAGAATCGCGCGCGGAACATTTCCAACGCCACCCATGTTGCCGCGCCGAGCAATGAACTTCGGAATCGTTGCGACCAATTCTCATTCCTCAATTGTCCAGCCATCAACCAGACCCACGCAGCGGGATAGATGGCGAGAAATGCACTCAACGCAACCCAACCGAGGATCGGGAATCCCGTCACCGGAATCTCCAGCAGCCACGAGAGCGTTGGCAGCCAGAAGGCGATTCCCGCCACGTAGCCGATGCGCAATGATTCGCGCGGAGATTTACCGCTCGCGCAGGCGAGGATCAACGCAGGCGCGATCCACGCAAGACCTGCGATGTTGTAATTGGGAAATGCCGCCGCCAATACGAGCCCAGCCAACGCCGCGTGGAAGCAGCGATTACTCAGGACAAGTTGGATCAGCGAATTTTTCAACCGCGCGAGCTTGGCGAAATTGAAACTAAACGCAAGTCGCGGGGTGATGGTTTACGCTTGCGGAAATATCGGAAAGCCACCTTTACGCGGCAGCAGCGTGGTTAGACACATTGCTGCCGCCTAAAGGCAGCGTTCCGGGGCGCACGCGCTAAGGCTTAATATCAAGCTCAGAAACTCCACTCAAAGGCGACTGTGACGGCATGAGTTTCCGAACGACCCAGCCGGATGCGGTCGGTGGCTAGTGAATCTTCCGTCCGCATGTCTGAAGGTGCCGCGTTCAAATAATGATAACCGATATTGAGTGCGGTTTTTTCCCCGAGTGCGATGCGGAAGCCAGCGAACGCCTGCCAGACGAACACGGTGTCTGTGACCGAGCCGTTCATTCCGTTTCCCGCAACTACGATGTCATTCGCTGTGAGAATAGTGTTGGCGATGCCCGCGCCTGCGCCGATGTAGGGCGACACGCGATATTTATTCGGCAGATTGATGCGGCCATTCAGCAGCAATGGGATTTTGGCGAACGTGCCATTCACTTCAGTCGTCGCGACACCGCTGATATTATCAATGTTGTTGGCGATGATCCCGGTTTCGATCTCGCCTGCGAACCAATCTGTAAAGCCGTAGCCCGCTCGGAAGCCGAGTCGCACACCGGGATCGAAAGAAATCTTTGCATTGGCGGGAATCGGACCGAGATACTCATTGAGCGCGACATCCTTGGCAGCGACCACGCCGGCGTCCGCCTTCATGTAGAAGCGGTCTTGTTGCGCCAAGATTGTTGAAGTCTGCATCAGCGTGAGGACGCAAGCGGCGATGATGGATGGAAACAGGTTTTTAGTTTTCATTAGTGTAGGCCTTTCGCCCCGTTTGACGGGGCTGGTGAAAGATTGTTCAGTTCTATTACAAGTAAGCGAGGCTTGGCGCAACTCAGTTGTAACTTCTCCAAACCTTTGACAGCGCTCCACGAGTCTTTATGCTTCCCGACGTGCGCACGGTCAAAGTTCCTCTCGGCAATCGCAGTTACGACATCAAGATCAGCCCCGGCTTGCTTGGCAAGTTGGGCGCGGAATGTGCGCGTCTCAAACTCGGCAACCGCTGCGCCATCATAACTGACATCAACGTCGGACGCGAATACGCCAAGCCCGCTTACAATTCTCTTTTGCGGGCGGGCTTTGAGCCGTCGCTGGTCATCGTGCCCGCCGGTGAAACGGCGAAGAGCCTCAAGACCGTGCAGAGTTGCTATGACCGGCTCGCGTCGCATCGGTTGGAACGCAAATCTTTCATCATCGCGCTCGGCGGCGGTGTGGTGGGTGATCTCGCGGGTTTCGTGGCGGCGAGTTATCTGCGCGGCATTCCGTTCGTGCAAGCACCGACTACATTGCTCGCGCATGTGGATAGTTCGGTCGGTGGCAAGGTGGGCGTGAATTTGAAGGCGGGCAAAAATCTCGTCGGCGCGTTCTATCAACCCAAGCTTGTGCTGTGCGATCTCGACGCACTCGCCACATTGCCGACGCGGGAGTATCGCGCCGGTCTCGCCGAGGTCATCAAGTATGGAATCATCTACGACGCGGCGTTGTTCGCGCGATTGGAGCGCGACATGCCGAAGCTGCTTCGGCGCGAAACAAAACCTCTCGGCGAAATCATCGCGCGCTGTTGCGAAATCAAAGCAGAGGTTGTCGGTCAGGACGAAACAGAAAGCGGTCTGCGCGCGATCTTGAATTTCGGCCACACCATCGGTCACGGCTTGGAAGCCATCTCGAGCTACGGAAAATATCTCCACGGAGAGGCCATCTCCATCGGGCAGATTGCCGCTGCAAAATTATCTGCGGAATTGACCGGTATGCCGGAGAAGGACGTGACGCGCATCGCCAATTTGTTCAAGTGCGCCGGACTTCCGACTGCGGTCACGCTTAACTCAGCGCAACGCACGAAGTTGTTTGCCGCGATGAAGCTCGATAAGAAAGTGAGCGCAGGCGAAATCAAATTTGTTCTCGCGAAACGCATCGGCAAAGTCGTCTGGAGTCAGAGCGTGCCGGAATCACTGATCCGCGCCACACTCGACGGACGTTAATTATTCAACACATGAATTCACCCTCAACGGTTCAACTGAAACGCGATTGCGCTGTCGTCCGCATTCCCGCTGGCACGACCGACACGCTCACGAGTGGAACAGAAGTTCACATCACACAGACGCTCGGCGGCACTTACACGGTGCAAGCACCGGGAGGATTGTTTCGCATCGCCGCGCAGGATGCCGATGCGTTGGGGCTGGAAGTTGTGGCACAACCTGCTGCTGTTGTCACCGGCCCTGTGAATGAGCAACTGATCTGGGAGACGCTCCGCACGTGTTTCGATCCTGAGATACCGGTGAACATCGTGGACTTGGGATTGGTTTATGACATGCAGATGTCGCCCGCGAAATCCGGCGGCTCGCGCGTGGATGTGAAGATGACGCTGACTGCACCGGGTTGCGGCATGGGCCC
>JANPGI010000203.1:0-2044 GCA_031423875.1 Verrucomicrobiota bacterium
TTTGAGTTTCAATTGCGGCTCGTAGGTCACGAGATGGCTTGAGTCCACAATGAATTCTCCCTCCACCGTGCGCTCCATCAACGCGCCATACGCGCCATACCAGACCGTGCCCCAACCGGACACGACAAGTTTGAACAACCCTTCGCCACCGATGAACGACGCAAGCCCCGCCCACTTCAGGCCAAGTTTCACTTCCGGCGTGGAAGCGATGTATGCGCCCGGTTGCAAGCAAAGGCTGTTGCCCTGAAGTTCGATTACGCCCATGTCGCCGGGCGTCGGCTGTACTAGCGTGACGCGGCGCGGGCCATCGGTGTTGTTCTTAAATTCGTTAACGAATAAGGATTCGCCGCCGAGGAATTTTTTGCAGAGACCGGAGAAAAATCCGCCGTTGAACTTCGCGGTCATATCCAGATCGGCGGACATGCTGGACATGGCATCCGCCTCGGCGATGACGCTCTCGCCGGGTTCAAGATCAACGTGCATGTGGGCGAAGGCCGGACGTCCTTCAATGATCGTGTTCATTCTGTTTTGTCTTTCTGAGACTTGGTTTCTTCTTTGAGGTGGAGCTTCGCGCGGAGGCTGTCTTTGAACTGCGCGTAATTCAAGTCGAAAGTCCGGTAGCCGCTCTTCTTATCAAGTTTGTCCCACTTGGATTGAAGGTTCTTCATGCGGTCTTCCGTGGCGGGATGTGTGCTGAAGGCTTCGAGTTGAACTGCATCAATATCAATCGAGGTTGCCTCCTTGACCTTTTCTCGCATCCGCTTTTCCTCGTCCTGCATCTTTTTGAAGAACGTCATCATCCCATCCGGCTTGATGTTGGCGGCCAACAAGTAATCCCAGCCTTGGTTGTCCGACTCGCGCTCGAAGTCGCGTGAGAATTTCCGATCCATCAGGAACGTGCTGTTGTTCGCCAACACCGCCACGATGCCCGTCACATCGCCCAACATCGTTTGCACCAACAAAAACAAACCCGCCGATGAGATGATGTTGCGGATGCCATGACGCTGTGTGACGTGCGCGATCTCGTGTCCCAGCACACCTGCGATCTCCTCCGGCGAATCTGCGGCCATCAACAATCCGCTGTGCAATACCACATGACCGCCGGGCATCGCGAAGGCGTTAAACGTCGAGTCTTCAACGATGTGAAACTTGAGCGGGTAACGGTTGTCCTTGATCCCTGCGACGAGCGGGTCGGTGATCAACTTGAGTTGCGCCTCCAGTTCCTTGTCGGCCACGAGTTTCTTTGTCGTCATCAACTGCTCGAACAGTTTGTCGCCGGCTTTCACTTCCCAATCCACGGGCACAGCTTTGGCGGCAGCTTTTACCATGCGGTCACGGGAAAGAAATGTTCCAACGAGCAGACCAACCAACGCGACGACAATGCCGACCAACACAACCATCGCCATGCGTTTCCTGGATCGTACCGAGGCGCGTTGTGCTGCGAACACCGGATTGTTCACCAGAACCGGATGATCGAGAACGCTGTGGTCTGACGTGTGGATGACGACTTGCGGGTGCGACGGATGCGAAAAGAAAATCAAACGGTCGCTCGCGCCGCCGAGTTCGATCTTCATGCCGTTGGCGGGCAAATCGAAGTCGCCCTTCGCGGATTCAAAATGCACGGCGTCTGCGCTGATGAGAAGTTCCCCGGAAGCGCGCCCGTTCGGAAGATCAGGATGGAACGCGCCACCCGCAACTCGCCTGTCGTTCTGCGCCAACACTTGAGGATTCGCCATGCCGCGAAACTAACGAGGGATCATTCGGGCGGCGAGAAGGAAATCAACTCACTGCTCGCAGCAGGCTTGAAATTGACCGTCGTTCAGCCCCATCCTTCACAAACCGTAAAGCAAATGAACAACGCCCGCTCAACCGGCAGCATCAACACCGTCGCCATCCTTGGCGGCGGCCCGGTGGCCAGCACGCTCGCTACTTTGCTGGCTCGCGCCGGTGTGCGCGTTGCCATCTGGTACAAACCCAAGGCCGCATCGCTCATCGTTGGCGAATCGCTTGTGCCTGCCGTCATCCCGATGCTCCGCAAACTTGG
>JANPGI010000204.1:0-24141 GCA_031423875.1 Verrucomicrobiota bacterium
CTTTGTGAACACCTTCTCTGCTACTGGCACAGGGGTCAAATTCATCAAAATACCTTCCATCGCAGGCGTTGGATCATATCCTGTCACGATCCCGCTGATTTCTTATACCGCTGCGGCTTCACCAGTGTTTAACGCCTTGGCCATTGTTCCGCCATCGGGAGTCTACGTGAAAACAATGATTGATAATACTGCCAACAAAACCATTGATGTGACATTCACGGACGAACCTCCAATAGTTGTGCTCTGGCGTGGTTATACAAACAACGTCTGGGACGTTACCACTCGTAACTGGGTGACGCAGTCAGGCGGCGTAGTCACCAACTACTCCGAAGGATTCTCCGTCGTATTCGACGACACTGTGGGTGCTGGCCCCACGGCGATCGATATTCCCGGTGCAGTCACACCAGGGCAAGTCGCGTCCGCGATTGGTATTATCGTAAGCAATATGAGTTACACCTTTAATGCAGGAGGCACTATTCTCGGCAACAGCACGCTCAAGAAAGCTGGAACTGGGAATGTGACGATAAATGCAGATACATCTGTTGGTGTATTGCTCTCATCTGGCGCGTTGGCTGGCAGCGGTACAGTCGGGCCGACGATACTCGAAAGCGGAACTACGATGACAGCATTCACTGGCACGATTAACGGCGGACTTGCCGCTTCCAGTGCTACGGTAACTGTTGCTGGTCCTGTGAATGGTGGTTTGAACTTGCAGGCTGGTAGTTTGATCAACTCCAACACGATCAGCGGCACGGTCATTCTCGCTGACGGGGTCACGCTGGATAATCGCGTCAGTGGCACGATGAATGTCACGTTGCCGTGGACGGTTTCAACTAACGCCACACTCATCAACAACGGCAACATCAATCACATTGGAACTCCAAACGGAAACCTCGGTCTCAATGTGGATGGAACTTTGAAAGGTGTTGGTCGTATCTATCAAGTGGGCGGCACTCAACTATCGAGTGACGTTCGTGTAACCGTTCGTGCCGGTGGTAATCTCGTCATCGGTAACAGCGTTGGTGAAATCACGAACATGACCATAGCTGTCCGGTTGGACGTAAATGCCGGATCGCATACCGTGATTGATGTGAACAACACCGGAACCCCGGTCAACGACAAAATTATTCTGAGTGCCATACCCAACGGTTTCGGCAAGGTGAACTTCGGAGTTGGTAATAACCTGGGTGGAACAATTGTCATCAACAGGACAGCAGGACCTGCCTTTGGTCTTGCCACTGTCATCAACATGTTTGACCAGACATCAAACACCCCGGACAATCAAAATCAGGCTGTTCCAGGATTCATCCCCGCTCCTCCGGCGGGCTTGGTTTGGGATACGTCCCAAATCCTCACCAACCTGACATTGGTTATTACAAACCAACCAAGCATGACAAATAACTTCGATGGCACGAACTACGTGTTCACTTGGGCTGAAAGTCTGCGCGGTTGGCGACTTGAACGTCAGATTTCAACACTTGCGGTGGGCATCGAAGCCAACAACAGCACCAACTGGATTACAGTCGCCAGCAGCCTTGGTGGAACAAACCTCTACTATCCTGACACAAATAATACGAGCGAGTTTTACTTCCGGGCCGTTCAACCAGTTAGTCTCAATAACGAAGCTGTGTTCTACCGGATGAACTATCCGTGATCTGATAATTAACAGTTCTTTTTCAACGCCGGGGCGCGGCGCAAGTCGTGCCCCGGCGGTTTTGTTTTCACAAGCAAAGAATAATCCCGCACCGCCCGCGTCCGATTCACATGATCCGCCTACTACTATCCTCCATCATCATCGCCGCTGCTGTATCTGAAGGCATTTCGTTAGCGGTCGATTCAACTAATCGCCAACTCGCTTTCCCCACAGCAGAAGGCTACGGACGCTTCGCACAAGGGGGGCGCGGTGGACGCGTGTTGCACGTCACCAATCTCAACGACTCCGGCCCCGGTAGCCTTCGTGATGCCGTCGAACAATCCGGCCCACGCACTGTCGTCTTCGATGTCTCCGGCCTCATCACCCTTGAATCACGCCTCATCATCCGTAAGACCCATTCCGATCTCACCATCGCTGGACAGACCGCCCCCGGTAACGGCATCTGCATCCGCAAATATAATCTCGGCATGTTGGGCGCGACCAATGTCATCGCCCGCTACCTTCGGGTACGCCCCGGCAATCTTTCCGGCATGACCCTCGACGGCATGGGCATGGCCTCCAGCGATGATTGCATCATTGACCACTGCTCCATCAGTTGGACGCTCGACGAAGCCATCAGCACTCGCGGCGCAAAAAACATCACGCTCCAACGCACCTTGATCTCGGAAGCGCTCAATGAAGCCGGTCACAAAAAATATCCAGTCGGCACCCAGCACGGCTACGCGGCCAGTATCGGCGGCGACATCGGCAGCTTTCATCACAATCTTCTTGCCCACAACGCCGGTCGCAATTGGAGTCTCGCCGGCGGTCTGAGCAAACCCGACAACCAATACGCCGGTCGCCTCGACATCCGCAACAACGTCGTTTACAACTGGTCCAAGCGCGCCACCGATGGCGGCGCTCACGAAGTCAACTTCGTGAACAACTACTATCAGCCGGGCCCGGCCACAAAATATTTCTACGCGCTGAATGCTCAGTACGGCGGCTTCCCTGGTTCGCAGCGATACTTCTTCGACGGCAACATCATGGTCGGTCGTTTCGGACTCACGAACCAAACCGCCGGTCGCACCGCCACCACGGAACGCAGTGGCAAAGTGCCCACCGAATACAGCCCGTGGGTTGAAAAACCCTTCTTCGATTCCTATATCAAGACCCATTCGGCGCATGAGTCCTACTCCAACGTCCTCGCCGATGTCGGCTGTAATTTCCCCGCGCTCGACGAACATGATCAACGCGTCCTCGCCGAAGTCCGCAGCGGCACAGCCAAGTTCAAAGGCAGCAAAACCGGCCTGCCCGGCCTGCCTGATTCTCAGGACGACGTCGGGGGATGGGATAATTATCCCGAAGTCCATCGCGCCGCCGATTTCGACACCGACCGCGACGGCATGCCTGACAATTGGGAAAAGAAACACGGACTCAATCCGAAAGACACTACTGACGGCAACAAAGATTTGAATGGTGACGGCTACACAAACTTGGAAAAATACCTCAACAACCTCGTTGGCGAATACACGATGCCCGCGAGCAAATAGCGGTCACCATGCCCAAGCCTATTCGTCGCAAAAGCCCCATCCCTCCCATTGGCCTCATCGGTCTCGGCCTAATGGGAAGTGCCATCGCGGAGCGTCTGCTCCACGCAGGGCACAGCATCATTGGCTGGGATATTTCCGAACGGGCCCGAGCCTCGTTTCAAAAAAACGGTGGTCAGCCCGCCGTGAACATCCCAGACGTTTTCTCCCGCTGCGACAAGGTTCTCCTCAGCCTGCCCGACTCCAAAATCACCCGCGCCGTATTGCGTGAAGCGACGCCCGTACTTCATCGTGACCACATTATCGCAGACACATCCACTGGTGACCCGCGCGATGCGATCCAACTCGGTCGCCAACTCGCGTCTGCTGGCGCGCGCTATCTCGACGCCACCGTCTCCGGCAACAGCGATCAAGTCCGCCGCGCCGAAGTCCTCGTCATGGTCGGCGGCCTCAAACCCGCGTTCACCCGCTGCAAAGAACTTTTCGACACCTTCGCCGCGCGCACCATCCACACCGGACTCACCGGCAGCGCCGCGCAGATGAAACTCGTCACCAACCTCGTCCTCGGACTCAACCGCGCCGCACTTGCGGAAGGACTCGTCTTTGCCCGTGCCCTGAAACTCGATGGCGATAAAGCCCTCGAAATTCTCCGCGCCAGCATGGCTTATTCGCGCATCATGGACGTGAAAGGTGAAAAGATGTTGCGCGGTGATTTCAAGCCGCAGGCCCGCTTGTCTCAACACCTGAAAGACGTCCGCCTGATGATTGCCGCTGCCAAAAAGTCCGGGACAAAACTTCCATTGAGCGAAACACATCGCCAGATTCTCATCACCGCTGAAGCTGCGGGCTACGGCCAGTTGGACAATAGCGCCATCGTCCGCGTGATCGGAAACTCTCGCCGCGCGAAATGACCACCCCAGCTCCACTCAGTCCGCGCGCCCGATACGCCGTATTGTTCGTGGCATTCTCCGCGTTGCTTTTCGACGGCATGGAACTCGGCCTCATGCCCATTGCCGCCGGATCGGTCGCAAAAAGTTTTCTTGGCACAGAATTTACCCCTCAACTCGGCGGCATCTGGTTCGCAAAGCTGAACGCCAGCCTGCTGCTCGGCGCTGCCGTCGGCGGCATCTGGATGGGCTCGCTCGGTGATAAAATCGGTCGCACCCGCGCTCTCGGCCTCGGTGTGTTGTTCTATTCAGTTTTCTGCGGCCTCGGCTACTTCGCGACGAGCTTGAATCAAATGCTCGTCCTCCGTTTTCTCGTCGGCCTTGGCGTCGGCGGCGTCTGGCCCAACGGCGTCGCGCTCGTCTCCGAATGCTGGCCCAAAGTTTCTCGCCCCCTCGTCGCAGGAATCATGGGTGCCGGCATCAACTTCGGCATCTTTCTCCTGTCGCGCCTTACCGCCTACTTCCACATCACACCCGAATCCTGGCGCTGGGTGTTCGCCGTATGCGCCGCGCCCGCTGTCCTCGGCATCGTCACCCTCTGGCTCGTACCAGAATCTCCAACATGGCTCGCCTCCCGTAGCCGCCGACGTGAGGAGGCGGGTCAAAACAAGAAACCTGCGACTCCTCTCGCCGAACTCTTCCGCCCGCCTTTGCTCCGAACAGTTCTCGTCGGCATCGCCCTCGGCTCAATCCCCCTCGTCGGTGCGTGGGCCGCAAGCAAATGGATTTTCCCGTGGGCCGAACTCGTCGCCGGAAAAGAAAACCCCGACTACAAATCCACCGCGCAAGCGTGGTGGTCTGTCGGCGCCGTACTCGGTAGCTTCTGTGGCGCGCAGCTCGCCAGCCTCATCGGACGGCGACTCGCCTACTTCCTCATCAGCCTTGGCTCAACCGTCATCACCTGCGGACTCTTTCTTTTCACCAAGCCGATGCAACCCATCTTCCTGCCGTTGCTGTTCGCGCAAGGTTTCATCGCCACCCTCTTCTTCGGCTGGCTGCCATTGTATCTGCCCGAACTTTTCCCGACGCGCGTCCGCGCCACCGGCAGCGGCATCGCCTACAACGTCGGTCGCTTCGCCACCGCCGCCGGATTATTTTTCGCGGGCACGCTGGTGAGCTTTTTCGGCGGCGACTATTCCCGCGTTGGCGCGGTGATGGCCTTGATCTACGCTCTCGGCATGATCGTCATCTGGTTCGCCCCCGACACCACGAACAAATCTCTGGAAGAATGACTAAAATGAAGCTCCAAATTCCAATCACCAAGCACCAGAGAAGCTCCAAGCCTCAAACTCCAAAACCCCAACCACGCAGATGCCTCTTGGATGTTGGTGTTTGGAATTTCTCTGGATCTTGGATGTTGGTGCTTGGAGCTTTTTTGTCCCTCGTGCTCACATCTTGCGCGACACAACAACCTACAACCGTGAGCGGCTTTGAGGTTGAACAACACCCCGACCGCCTCATCATCACTTGCGATTCCAAACCCGTCGCCCACTTCGTCTTCGCGGACACCAACATCCTCCGCCCCTACTTCGCCCACGTCCACACGCCCGACGGCATTCAAGTCACGCGCCACCATCCGCCCATCGCTGGCATTGACCCCGTGGATCACCCGACGATGCATCCCGGCATCTGGCTCGCGTTTGGCAACATCAGCGGCCAGGATTTCTGGCGCAATAAAGGCACCATCCGGCACGAGAAATTCACGAGACTGCCGGAAACAGCAAATGGCCTGTTAAATTTTGCGACCGAAAGCACGTTGATCAGCACCAATGGCCAGGTGCTCGCGAAATTGAACCAGTCATTCTTCCTGATTTCAGCGATCAAAGATCATTACTCGTTAGGATGGACAGCAACTTTCACTCCCGTGATTGATGACTTCAAATTTGGCGATCAGGAAGAAATGGGCTTCGGCATCCGGGTCGCCACCCCGCTCTCTGAAAAGAGCGGCGGCATTGTCTGCAACAGTGACGGCCTCACCGGCGCAAAGAACGCTTGGGGCAAAACTGCCGCGTGGTGCGATTACTCCGGCGTCTTGAGTAATCGTCTCGTCGGCATCACCGTCATGCCCGATCCAAAAAACTTTCGCCCCAGTTGGTTTCATAGCCGCGACTACGGCCTCATTGTCGCGAATCCCTTCGGCCAAAAAGCCTTCACCAAAGGTGAACTAAGCAACGTGCCTGTGAAGAAAGGCGAACCATTAACACTTCACTTTGCTGCCTTCATTTATTCCACGCCCACGAATCAGCCACCAGACATCGGCGCAATCAGCAAACGGCCTAACTTGTGGTGAGATAACCGGAGACAGAGCCTGCAACAGTGACATCCAAACCAACAGCACGCGCTGCAACATTCTCCCTCTCCGCCCGTCGGACGGGGGGAGAGGGCCGGGGTGAGGTGGGTTCGTCCTGCAAACTACTCCGTCGCTTTTTCCCTTTCGTGTGTTTTGTGTGTTTCGTGGTTCAATCATCCTTCGCCGATGAAAGTTTCTCGGTACTGAAGCCGGCCGCCTTCGCTCATCACATCGAACACTTCAATACGATGGAGCGGGAAACCATCGTCACCCAAATCCCCAACTCCGAGTCCTGGGCCTGGTTCAAAGAAAATATCCCCCTCTTCGAGTGCCCCGACCGTGACGTAGAGGAGATTTATTACTTTCGCTGGTGGAGCTATCGGAAACACATCAAGCGCACTCCCAAGGGTTACGTCATCACCGAGTTTCTTCCACCCGTCAGTCATGCTGGCGAATTTAACACCATCAGTTGCGCCGCTGGATTCCATCTCGCTGAAGGCCGCTGGCTGCGTGACGAGACTTACCTGAACGACTACACCCGCTTCTGGCTGCGCGGCGACCACGGCAAACCGCAACCACACTTCCACAAATTCAGCAGTTGGTTCGCCGCCGCCGCGTGGGATCGTTATCTCGTCAACGGTGACAAGAAATTCCTCGTGAATCTTCTTCCCGATCTCGTCGCCGACTGCCGCGTTTGGGAAACTGAACGCCAACTTACCAACGGCCTCTTCTGGCAATACGACGTGCGTGACGCCATGGAAGAATCCATCTCAGGCTCGCGCACCGCGCGGAACATCCGCCCCACGATCAACAGCTACATGTTCGGCAACGCCCGAGCGATCGCAGAAGTCGCTCGTCTCGCTAGGCAGCCGAAACTATCGGAGGAATTCACCGCCAAAGCCGACGCGTTAAAAAAACTCACGCAAGAAAACCTCTGGGACACCAACGCCAGTTTTTTCGAAGTCCTCATCGCCACCACAAATCCATCAGACTCATCCATCACCTACGCCCCGTCCGACGCCCGCGAACTTCTCGGCTACATCCCGTGGAAGTTTGGTCTCGCAGACGGCTCACACTCCGTCGCATGGACACAACTCACCGACCCACAAGGTTTCTCCGCGCCTTTCGGCTTTACCACCGCCGAGCGGCGTCACCCCGAGTTTCGTAATCGCGGCGTCGGCACCTGCGAATGGGACGGCGCAGTCTGGCCATTCGCCACCAGTCAGACCCTTTACGCCCTTGCAAACTTCCTGCGCTCCGACTCCCTCTCCCCTTCGGAAGGGGAGAGGGCCGGGGTGAGGGGCAACCCCGCTCTCAACTCTCAACCATCAACTCTCAACTCGTTTTTTGACGCCTTCCACACCTACACCCAAAGCCAACGCACTGGCGACAAACCATTCATCGGCGAATACCTCGACGAAACCACCGGCGACTGGATCAATGGTAAAAATGACCGCAGCCGTTATTACAACCACTCTACCTACGCCGATCTGCTCATCACCGGCATCATCGGCCTTCGCCCGCGTGCCGATGACATTGTTGAAATTTACCCGCTTCTCCCTGCCAACACTTGGGACTGGTTCTGCCTAGACGGTGTGAAATATCATGGTCACATGATCACCGTGATCTGGGACAAAGACGGCTCGCGCTACGGACGCGGCGCCGGATTGCGCGTGCTGGTGGATGGAAAACAAATCGGGGTGAGTGAAACACTCTCGCGGTTGGAATGTCGCCTCCCATGAAGCTCCAAATTCCAAGCTCCAAGCTCCAGAGAAACACCAAGTACCAAGCTCACAAAACTGCGTGCCGAGCGCGTGCTTGGTGTTTGAAGTTTGGAATTTCTCTGGTGCTTGGATGTTGGGGCTTGGTGCTTTCCGCCCAGCCCGTCCCGATTGATTTCTCCACCGCAGGCTACACCGCCAACGAACGCCCCATTCCCACTGCCCCCGTCCGCATCGTTGTCGCCCCGAAGCCCGGCGACAACACCGCCCGCATCCAAGCTGCGATTGATTACGTTGCCACACTCGCACCCGACAACAATGGCCTGCGCGGTACCGTGCTGTTGCTCAAAGGCCGCCATGAAGTTCTCGGTGGATTGGTCATCACCAACTCCGGTGTTGTCTTGCGCGGTCAAGGCGTGAATGAAACCGCGCTCGCTGCTGTCGGACTCGACCGCCGCACACTCATCCGCGTCCTCGGCAAAGCCAACTCGCCCACCGGTGACCGCGTCGCCATCGTTGAGGATGTTCTCGTCGGTGTGACAACCATTCAGGTTCAAAACGCCAGTTCACTCAAACTGGGCAGCCATATTCGTCTCACGCGTCCCAGCACTACCAACTGGATCACCCAACTCCGCGCTACCGAAATGGGTGGCGGTGAAGGCGGCGGCTGGAAACCCGGCTCACGCGACATCACTTGGGATCGCATCGTCACCGGAGTCAGCGGAAACACCCTCATGCTGGATGCCCCCATCACCACCGCTCTCGATGAACCCGGCACATTCATCAGTCCAATCAGTCCTATTGGTCGTATCACCCAAATCGGCATCGAAAACCTCACCCTGGAATCCACTTTCGATTCCACGAATCGCAAAGACGAAAATCATTCCTGGTGTGCCATCACCATGGAAAACACCGCCGACGCATGGGTGCGTCAAGTTACCTTCAAGCATTTTGCCGGTTCTGCCGTCGCGCTTTACGAAACCTGCCAGCGCATCACCGTGCAAGACTGCCTCTCGCTCGCCCCCGTCTCCGAAATCGGCGGCTATCGCCGTCACACGTTTTTTACGATGGGCCAACAAACCTTGTTCCTCCGTTGCTACGCCGAGCACGGGCGACATGACTTTTCCGTCGGCCATTGCGCCGCCGGCCCGAACGCCTTCATCCAATGCGAAGCCAGTGAAGCCCTCGCCGACAGCGGCCCCATCGAAAGCTGGGCCAGCGGCGTGCTCTACGACAACGTCGTAATTGACGGTAACGCACTCACACTTGGTTATCGCGCTGGCAACAACGCCAGCATCGGCTGGGCGGCGGCGAATTGTGTGCTGTGGAATTGCAGTGCTTCGGTCATCCGCTGCTGGAATCCGCCCGGCGCAACCAACTGGAGCTTCGGTTCGTGGGCCAGCTTCGAAGGCGACGGCGTCTGGAAAAGTTCAAACGACTTCATGAACCCCGACAGTTTGTTCGCCGAGCAACTCGACGCGCGTCTTGGCGCGCAAGGTGGGGCGAGCGTCCCCGCGAGCCGTCGTCTCCAACTCATGCCCCGCCCGCACGAAGAATCCAGCAACCCGTCCCTCGACAAAGCCCAGGAACTCGCCGCCGCCGCGCACCAACCTGCGCCCCAACTCCGCGACTACATTCTCAATGCCAACCAACGTGATCCCATTGCTAGCGAACCCGGCAACGCCAAGCGCATTGAAGAAATTTCTGGTAGCAGCCGACGTGAGTCGGCTCAAACTTCCAATCGGCAATCGGCAATCGGCAATCGGCAATTAGTCATCACCAACGGCTGGCTCACGATGAACGGCAAGCTTCTTATCGGCAGCAGCGCAAGCGTCAGTTGGTGGCGCGGCAACATCCGGCCAACCGAGGCGAAGGAATTCGGCCTCGGCATCACGCGCTTTACGCCCGGCCGTGTGGGTGCGGGCTTGACCGACGATCTGAACCAAGTCGCCGACAAACTCATCGCGAACGGCGACGTCGCGCTCGATCACAACTACGGCCTCTGGTATGACCGCCGCCGCGACGACCACGAACGCATCCGCCGCATCAATGGCGACGTGCTTCCGCCGTTCTACGAACAACCTTTCGCGCGCAGCGGCGAGGGCACGGCATGGCTCGGCCTCAGCAAATACGATCTCACAAAGTTTAATCCGTGGTATTGGTCGCGCCTCCGCGAGTTCGCCGAAATTTGTGAGCAACGCGGACTCGTCCTGTTTCACCAAAATTATTTTCAACACAACATCCTCGAAGCTGGCGCGCACTGGGCCGACTCGCCGTGGCGCTCCGCCAACAACATCAACAACACTGGCTTCCCCGAGCCGCCGCCCTATGCCGGTGACAAACGCATTTTCCAAGCGGAGTTGTTCTACGACGTGACGCATCCCGTGCGCCGAAAGCTGCACGAAGGTTACATCCGCCAGTGCCTCGATAACTTCAAAACCAACGTCAACGTCATCCAGTTCACCAGCGCCGAGTTCACCGGTCCGCTGTCCTTCATGCAATTCTGGCTGGATACAATTGTGGCGTGGGAGAAATCGGCAATCGGCAATCGGCAATCGGCAATTCACCCAATCATCGCCCTCTCCGCTACCAAGGATGTTCAAGACGCCATCCTCGCGGACAAGCAACGCAGCGGCATAGTGGACGTGATTGATTTCCGCTACTGGTGGCGCACGGACAAAGGCGAATTCGCTCCGCCCGGAGGCAAGAATCTCGCCCCGCGCCAATTCGAGCGTCAATGGCGCGGTGGTCGCCCCAACGATGCGAACCTCGCCAGCATGGCCGCCGAGTATCGCGCGAAGTTTCCAGGCAAACCGCTCCTCTGCGATTTTGATGCAGCAGGTTGGGCGTGGGTTTGCGCCGGTGGTTCAATGCCGCACTTGCCGAGGACGACTGATGCCAAACTGCTCGCGGCGATTCCAAGGATGCAATCTTGGAACGAAGCCTCAAAGGATGGGCATTGGGTTCTGCGCGAAGCTGGCAAGCAAATGTTGGTTTACGGGGCAGGCGAATTGGATTTGTCCGGCGAGTCTGGTTCGTTCCGTGTGAATGTGGTTAATGCGCGCACCGGTGAAGTGACACCGGACGAAATTGTAAAAGCCGGAAGCAAAGTAAAGTTACCGAACACCACCGTTGTTTGGCTGACAAAGGAGAGATGAAATTATGAAAAATGGATTAACAACCGCCCTCACCCCAGCCCTCTCCCCCAGGAGAGGGAGAATCCTTCACCGTCTCACTCGAAAATCTGAAGCTGGATTTGCTAGACGAACTTCCGAAAACCTGAACGCGAACAACTGCCATCCCCTCTCCCCGGGGGAGAGGGCCGGGGTGAGGGCGAGTGTGAACACAAATCTCATCCTGTGCCGACTCACATTGGCAGCAACGACGTTGTTGCTTGCGCTCTTTTGCGCCGCGCTCCCCGCCCACGCTGCCGATTCCGTCGAGCAATGGGGATTGTATGAGGTCACGCTTAAAGGGCCGACGAATGGCAATCCCTTCCTCGACGTGCGTTTCGCCGCGAAGTTTTCACTGGGTTACGACTCCATCGAAGTCCCCGGTTTCTACGACGGCGATGGCAATTATCGCGTGCGCTTCAGCCCGGAGAAAATCGGCGCGTGGAAATATGAAACGGTTAGCGGCACGCCGGAATTAAATGGCAAGACTGGCGAGTTTACGGTGACGAAACCGGTGGTGGGCAATCACGGCCCGGTACGCGTTGCGAACACGTTCCACTTCGCCTACGCTGACGGCACGCCTTACAAGCAACTTGGCACGACGTGCTACGTCTGGACGCATCAGCCGGAGGAGTTGCAGGAGCAAACGCTCAAGACACTCGCGGTATCGCCCTTCAACAAGATTCGCTTCTGTGTTTTTCCCAAGCGCTACACTTGGAACACCAACGAGCCTTCGATGTTTGCGTTCGAGGGCAAGCCGCGCAACTTCGACACCGCGCGGTTCAATCCGAAATTCTTCCAGCATTTCGAGCAGCGCATTCTCGATCTGCAAAAACTCGGCATCGAGGCGGACATCATTTTGCTGCATCCCTACGATGACGGCGCGTGGGGTTTTGATCGCATGACGCCGGTGGAGGATGACCGTTATCTTAAGTATGTCGTCGCGCGGCTTGCGGCGTATCGCAACGTCTGGTGGTCACTCGCCAACGAATACGATTTCATGGAGCACAAGACGGAAGACGATTGGGAACGCATCGGCCAACTCGTGTCTCGCACCGATCCGTTTCATCGGCTGCTTGGCATTCACAACGGCAAACGCATCTTCAATCAAACGCGTCCGTGGATCACGCACGCCAGCATCCAGAACGGCGCGGCAGTCGAAAGCCCCGTCAGCGCGGAGCAATATCGCGACGCGTATCGCAAGCCCGTGGTTTATGACGAGGTGAAATACGAGGGCGACATCGCGAATCGCTGGGGGCAATTGTCCGCCGAGGAAATGGTTTTTCGCTTTTGGAACGGCACGGTGGCGGGCACTTACGTCGGGCACGGTGAAACTTACAAGAGCGACGACCAGATTCTCTGGTGGTCCAAGGGCGGCGTGCTCAAAGGTCAAAGCCCCGCGCGTCTCGCGTTCCTCAAAACAGTTTTGGACGACGCGCCCGCTGACGGCATCGAGCCGATTGACAAGTGGCAGAACCCGGAATACGGCGGGAAACCGTCCGAGTATTATCTCGTGTATCTCGGCAAGCAGGCGCCGACGAGTTGGGAATTCAAAGTGCCGAAGCCGCCGCAAGGCAAAGGCCAGCCGCCCGGCGACGGCATGAAGTTCACCGCCGAAGTCCTCAACACTTGGAACATGACCGTGACGCCCGTCTCCGGCACGTTCACGCTGGTGAAGAAGGATAATTATTTCCACGCGGACAAAGACGGTCGCTCCATCCCGCTGCCCGGCAAACCTTACATGGCGATTCGGATCAAGCGGGTAAAAGAGTAAAATTTAGCGAGCGATGAAAAAACGAGAAAGTTGGAAGAACGCGAAACTGCCAGAACCACGCGAGTTGGTTGCGCTACTGTGTAAAGTGTCAGCGCGCGAGCAGGCGATTCTGCTTTCATCATTTCTTGATTCACTTCTCGGCGACCTAATCTTTAAGAAGCTTGATGCTGACGAGAAGGAGGCGGCAAACTTTCTTGGCTATGATGGTGACGGTCGCGCTCCCGGAGCTTCGTTTGGTTCAAGAATCCAACTGGCATATCTGCTGAGCTTGATAGACGCAAACGAACTTAAAGCTCTGCGTGCTGTAAAATCCGTTAGAAATATTTTCGCCCACCGCGTCATCTGTTCGTTTGACGATCAGGAAGTCATCGCCAAAACCAAAGAAATAATTGATGCGCTTGACCAAGCCGGAGACAAATACCTTGAGAAAGGAAGAGAACGATCGACAGACGAGGAATGGCAGCAGGCCAAGGCAAAGAACATCGGCTTGAAAGACGGTCGAATCGGCTTCTTCACAGGCGCAGCCGTTATCTTGATTAACCACTTAAAGAAAATGGTCGAATCGAAATGAAATTCCATTCTTTCGCACTAGCAATGTTACTGCTGATGGCTTCAGGCCTAGCAGCGCAGCAAACCAACTCCGATCAAGTTATGCTCAACGAACTTAAAGCCAAAGCCGAACAAGGCGATGCTAAGGCGCAATGCAGCCTCGGACTGATTTACTGCAACGGGGAGGGTGCAGCCAAAGATTTTGCTGAAGCGCTCAAGTGGCTGCGTAAAGCCGCAGACCAAGATGACGCCAAAGCTGAATACAATCTCGGCGTTTGCTTCGAGCGCGGCGAAGGCGTGGACAAAAACCTCGCCGAGGCGGTGAAGCTTTATCGCACAGCTGCCGACAAAGGAAATCCGAAAGCTCAATCAAACCTCGGTGTCTGCTATTACAACGGTTGGGGGTTGGACAAGAATCTCGAAGAGGCGGTTCGCTGGTATCGGAAATCGGCGGAGCAAGGTCACGCGAGAGCGCAACGGAATCTCGGCGTGTGCTACGCCATCGGCGCGGGCGTTGCCAAAGATTTGGTCGAGGCGGAGAACTGGTATCGCAAAGCTGCGCAGCAGGGTGACGTCGGCGCGGAATACAACCTCGGTGTCGCCTGTTACAAAGGCCAAGGCATCCCAAAGAATGTGACGGAAGCTGCGAAGTGGTTTCGGGCAGCAGTTGAACAAGATCACGTCGCCGCCAAATTCAATCTTGGCGTGTGCTGTCTTTACGGCGAGGGCGTGAAGAAAGATGAAGTGGAAGCCTACAAGTGGATCAGCCTGTCCGCTGCACAAGGTCACGCAGACGCGAAGAAGGCATTGCCGAGCGTCGAGGGACAACTCACATCAGGACAAATTGCCGAAGGTCAAAAACTTGCCCGCGCGTACAAACCACGCAAGCCACCGGAAGAAGGTGGATTTGATTCAAACTAGCAAAGCCACCGCCGGACTTGATGGATAATTGAGAACAAATCGCGCGTTCGTCACCCTTGCGACATGGCAAAACAGGCTTTGAGACGCGTCTTGGTGCGTTTTGTTAGGTGGCTCTCCGACCTTCGCCAGTTTCTGATATTTCACCCTACGGACGCTCGTTCACTCCCTCGCAGTCTGCACTGGCAGCGCAGTGAGCGGACAATTCTTGTTTGTCTCGTTGAAGTAATTTGCTGACCACTCGTTCTGGAATAGCACGACGGGATTCTTGCCGATGTCGTAGGCGAGACGTGCGCCGGTGGGGAGAGAAATCGCGTCGAGTTCGTCTTCTTTGATGTCAGAGGGCAGCCAGCGGACGACGTTCCACGGCGCGGCTTCGAGTCGCGACTCGGCTCCGTATTCGCTTTCGAGGCGGAATTGCACGACTTCAAATTGCAGCGGGCCGACGGCGGCGAGCAGCGGCGTTTTCACAGAGGAGTTGCGCAGATACAACGCTTGGATGACGCCTTCTTGCAAGAGTTGATCCAAGCCTTGGCGGAATTGTTTGAACTTCCCGGTGTTCGGATTGTGCAAGTAGCTGAAGGCTTCGGGCGTGAAGCGTGGGATTTCTTTGTAGAGAATTTTTGGATCGGTCGTGAGCGTGTCGCCGATGCCAAAGCTGTCGTGGCCGACAAGTCCGATGACATCGCCGGGATAGGCTTCGTCCACGGTTTCGCGTTCGTTGCCGAAGAGTTTGTGCGAACTGGAGAGGCGAACTTTTTTCTCCGAGCGCGAATGATGCACGGTCATGTCGCGATCAAACTTGCCGGAGCAGACGCGGATGAACGCGATGCGGTCGCGATGCTTCGGGTCCATGTTCGCCTGAATTTTGAAGATGAAACCGGAGAACGCGGGGTTCTCCGGCGCAATCTCAATGCCGCCCATGATGCGGGCTTTGGGCGCGGGCGCGTGTTTCAGAAAACCATCGAGCAGCAACTGCACGCCGAAGTTGTTGACGCCGCTCCCAAAGAAGACTGGTGTGGTTTTGCCAGCCAGCACGGACGCGACATCGAACGATTCACCCGCGAGTTCGAGCATCTCCAGTTCTTCGAGCGTCTTGTTGAAATCGGCTTCGCTCAGATTGCCGCGTACCGCAGGATCGTGCAATCCACCGACGGTGACGGGCGCGCGATATTTGCCGCCAACCACGCGCTCGAATGTGTGCATGATTTTTGTCTGCCGGTCGTAGATGCCTTGAAACTCCGGGCCGTTGCCGATGGGCCAGTTCACCGGAAATGCGCCGATGCCCAGCACGCGCTCCAATTCGTCAATCAGCTCCAATGGATTTTTCATCGGACGATCGCACTTGTTCATGAACGTGAAGATCGGCACGCCACGCTGACGGCAGACTTCAAACAACTTCCGCGTCTGCGGCTCGATACCTTTCGCGGAATCAATCACCATGACTACCGCATCCACAGCGGTGAGCACGCGATAAGTGTCCTCAGAGAAATCTTTGTGACCGGGAGTGTCGAGCAGGTTGAGCCGGAAGCCGTCGTAGTCGAATTGCAGCACGGTGGAACTGATCGAGATACCGCGCTTCTTTTCGAGTTCCATCCAGTCGGACGTGGTGGCGCGCTGATTTTTGCGCGCGGTGACGGAGCCTGCGAGTTGCACCGCGCCGCCGTACAGCAGTAGCTTTTCCGTCAACGTGGTTTTACCCGCGTCCGGATGCGAGATGATGGCGAACGTGCGCCGCCGCTGGATTTCTTGCGTGATGCTCACAGAGGCGCGGAGGTTATCAGAGAAACCGGTGCGGACAAGGCGGGAAAGCGAACAGTCGCGTAGAGAAGCCGGTCGGAAACTATTTATTCTCATCAGGTGCTTCCACGAGTCTGCGCGGCAAATCCCGTGAGCCGTGCATGAGTCGCCAAAGCTCTACTGAGTCTTTAGTCACTCGATAGAAGATGAGAATCTTGTTAAACGGAGGATTGACCCGGAACGAACGAAGATCGCGGAGTGTGGGGTTCCGAAGTTTTCGGCGGCGGCCCAAATCAGGCTGATTGGTCAGTGATCGTGCCGTAACTAGCACCGCGTCCAGAAAACGTTCCGCCAATTCTTCACTCGCCTGCTCTAAATACCAGCGGTATCGCTGATCGAAATCGGCGTTGAAATCTCCGGAGCGATGCAGCAGCAGCAGTTTCATTCCAACCGCTTCGCCCGATGTTCCCGCAATGCGCGATCAGCGATTTCCCGAAGCTCTCCTTCCCGGAGTGGAGCGAATGGCCCGTTGGCTGTCTTCAACAATTCTGCCTCTAATTCCGGGCTGTCATTCTCCAAGTCGAGCGATCCGCCCGGATCAAGCGTGACGCTTTTGTCTCCATCCGTGAGTACGATCAACTCACCTCGACAAGCTTTGGCGATAAGTTGGCCAAGCTGTCCCTGAGCTTCCTGAATCGTGATCGCTTTCATGTCGGCACTCTAACGCCCGAAACCTTACCCGGCAAGCGGCTTGATGTGGGGCATCTCGTGCTGTTTGAAGGATGTGATGGCAAGGCGGGAGAATTGTCGGAGGAAATGATTTTCCATCCGGCTCTGGCTGAATATGCTCGTCTTACATCAAATCCAAAACAAGCTCATGAAACATCATCGAAAACTTCTCGAAATGGTTTCTGCATTGCTGGCGGTCCTGTTGTTCACCAACGGTTGCATGATGACGAATGAGTTGTGGAAGGATCGGTCGTTTCATCCGCAATCCAGACCCGAGTTGAAGTTATCTGCGTCGTCGGAGAGGCCGCTGTTGCTGGTGGAATACACCGAGCAATTCGAGAAGACAAAACACCTGCGTCGCCGTGCGTACTGGCTTGATCTCGAAGACCGCTATGATCCTTACAGCAAGCCGGCGTTCGTTGATCCGGGGAACTTCAGCGGGTTGGCTTCAGTGCCCGTGTTGGATGTGACGCGTGGTACGAATTCGATCTCCACCAACGGTTATGTCGCCGTGGAGACGCCGACACAACCGGGCTTTGATCTGTGGCTCAATGGAAATTCGGTCGGGCGATACGCATTGCCAAACTATGTGGGCGATGCGCCTTTGAACGCAGATACCGTGGCCAAGACTCCGTTGACGTTGCTGGCAGACGGCGCGGTGGTGATCGTGGTGGTGGGTGTCGTTGCGCTATGCGTGGCGGGTTATCTGGCTTCGGAAGCGAACGAGTAAGACAGCCGCACGAGTCCGCCCCTGATTAAACCGCTAATCTGCGCTAATGATCGCTAATCAAGACGGAGTTCGCTCGCGTTGTTTTAGCGTCGGCAATCACAACAAGCCGCTGGCGACTTTCATTTTTCAGAGTTGTGAAACCCCCGGTCATTAGCGTAGATCAGCGATGATTAGCGGTTAAATCTTTCCTGCTCAAATCACCTTCACCAAATCAGCTTTCGCCGCGCGGACTTTTTTGGCGGTAGCGTATTTGTCCGTGGCGGCGCGATAACCCAAGGCGC
Organism: Verrucomicrobiota bacterium; assembly: GCA_031423875.1. GTDB lineage: Bacteria > Verrucomicrobiota > Verrucomicrobiia > Limisphaerales > JADLHS01 > JADLHS01. Next base: position 18,036 of record JANPGI010000204.1, read on the forward strand.
AGCAGACCACGGAGGCAAAACCTTGTTCCGGCAGGCCGAGAAGTTTGTCGTATTCAGCGGGAACAAAACCTTCGATGGGACACGCGTCCACTCCAAGCACCGCTGCTGATGTGAGCAGATTACCGAGGGCGATATAGGCTTGCAGGGCGGCCCAGTGCGGGACTTTGGGCTTGAACGAATCGGCGAGCAACATGCCGGTCATCATGCCTCGATAACCATTAAGTGCTTCAAGCGGTGTGCCGCGCGTATCAGCAGTCAGCTTGAGGAACGAATCAATTTCCGTCTCAGATATCGTAGTGCGCCCGGCGAACACTACGAAGTGCGATGCGTCCACGACCTGACGTTGTCCCCACGTGTGCGGCAGAAGTTTTTCGCGCATCGCTTTGTCGTTGATGATCAGGAAACGATACGGTTGCAAGCCGAAGGAGGATGCGGAGAGAACGAGACTTTCTTCCAAAGCGGAGAATGTCGCAGTGGGAATAGTCTTGGTTGCGTCAAATTGTTTGGTGGCGTAACGCCAGTTGAGAGCTTCGAGTAGTTGGATGTTTAAGATGGGATTCATGTTCGTAAAAATGCCGCCGTCAGATGGACTCCGGCGGCGGCGCGGTGAGTCAGTGATCACTTCTGCGGTGCAGCACCAGCGATGCTCAAGGTGAGTTCGATGTCGTTGGCGACTTTATCTTCTGCTTGGCCGGGTTTGATGTTGAAATCTGCGCGCTTGATCGAGAAGGTCGAACGAACGACCAGCAAGTCACCTTTCATCTGGCCACCACTGCGGTCAGCAAGTTTGCCCTTGAGATAGGTGAGTTTCACGGGGACGGAGATTTCCTTGGACACACCCTTGAGCGTGAATGTGCCGACAGCGGTGGCTGTGGTGACGTTGCCTTCGGTCTTGGCGTCCTTGAGTGATTTCACGTCGAAGGAGATTTCAGAATGCTTCGCCACGTCGAGCCAGCCGTCGCTGTGCAGATGTTCCTGCATCATGCTGTTTCCAACGGTGAGAGATTTAGCGGTGACAACAATCTTGCCCTTGCTCGCGGCGGGTTTGTCTGCGTCGAATTCAACCGTGCCGCTCACGCCGTTCGCGCTGCCATTGATGGCTTCGAGCGGGGCGTCGAGTTTGAAGATGACGTTGTTCACGCCTTTCGCGTCCTTGAAATCAAAGGACTGGGGCGCTGCGGATGCGGAGAGCGCGATGCTGCCCGCGACGATGAGGGTAACGAGTGTTTGTTTCATGCTTGGTTCTGTTTGCTTGTTATCGGTTTGTTGTTTGTACGAATAAATCGGGACGCGACGGCTAATGCCGCTGCGGAGAATAATCCCACGCCTAGAAAATCCAATCCAGGAACGAACTTTTCCTGCCACTCCGGCACTCTGATCTCAGTGATCTCATCCACGGTCCACGATTGAACTTTTGTTTTCGTCCAGCCCGTGTTCGCACCTTTTGCCGCCCAGATGATGACGACGACAAGTGGAACGACCCCGGCCAGTATTTGCAAAGCACGTTTCATTTCAAGCCTTGCCTGACGTCCAGCGCTTGGTGGATTCCGCCACGCGCTTGCCGAAAACTTCGCCGGTGAGTTTGTCGGCATCGTTCGGAGCGACATCGGGCGATTCCTGTCCGGCTTGCGCCATCACGCCGCTGTAACTGCTCAGACGGTTTATGCCCTTGTCGTTCATCGGCGTTTCGGACTGACCGATCCAGATCATGCCCTGTTGCATCGCGAGCGTGAAGAAGTAGTGCAGCGTGCTCAATTTGTCGCCGCTTGGTCCGCTCGACACGGTGAACCCTGCCGCGACTTTGTTCTTCCACTTGCCCATGTACCAACGCTCGCCTGTGGCGTCGGCGAAACATTTGAATTGTCCACTCGGCCCGCCCATGTAAGTCGGACTGCCGAAGATGATCGCGTCGCTCGCGTCGAGTTGCTCCAGCACGGCAGCATTCTTGTAGCGACCTTCGACGATGTCTTTGCCGTTGATGGCGATGGTTTGAACTTTCACATCAGCCACGGAGCTTGCGCCCTTGGCGACGGCTTCCGCCATCTTGGTCGTATGGCCTGTGCCTGAATGATAAATAATGGATACAGTGATCATGGTTTTATTAGTTGTGGATCAGTTCAGGTCAAACAGCAGAACTTGCGAGTTCTTGGTCGCGGTGAACTTCAGTTCGTTTTCTTCACTGACCGCAGCGGCATCGCCAGCGTTCAATTTCTTGCCGTTCAACGTCACTTCACCTTCGGCCACATGCACCCAAGCATGACGTCCGGGTTGCAGCGCATGTTCAACGGTATCCTTGGCGTTCAACTTGGCGAGCAGCAAATCTGCTTCCTGATTGATAACGATGGATTTGTCGCGACCCGTCTTGCTCGCGACGAGATGCCACACGCCTGTCTTCGCCTTCACGAGGGATTTTTCCTCATAACGCGGCTTGGCAGCCATGCGATCTGGTTTGATCCAGATTTGCAGAAGATGAACCGCCTCCTTCTCGGAAGGATTGAACTCGCTGTGTTGCACACCAGAACCGGCGGCCATGTATTGAATCTCGCCGGTGCTGATGACGCGACCGTTGCCCATGGAATCTTTGTGCTCAAGTGAACCGCTTAAGATGTAGGTGATGATCTCCATGTCGCGATGCGGATGCGTGCCGAAGCCGCCGCCGGGCGCAACGGTGTCATCATTGATGACGCGCAGGGAGCGGAAGCCCATGTGTGCGGGATCGTAGTAATCGGCAAATGAGAAAGAGTGACGTGCGTTCAGCCAGCCATGATCGGCATGGCCGCGTTCTTCGGATTTTCGGATGGTCATCATAATGTTTCGCTTTCGTTTTGGTGAAGCCAACTCGGTTTCACAGGTAAATGATTATCCCGACGCCTGTGCTGCGACTAATACTTTGTTTCTCGCCCAGCGATGCTTTTAAGGTATCGTTGCGGCGTGGAACTCCGGCATCTCCGATACTTCGCGACAGTGGGCGCGCTTTTGAATTTCACCAAAGCCGCACAGAAACTTCGCGTCGCACAACCTGCACTCAGCCGCCAAATCCGTGATCTTGAAGAAGAACTCGGCGTGCAACTTCTGGAACGCGGCGCACGCGCGGCGAAACTTACTGAGGCAGGCGCGGTGTTTCTTGTCGAGGCGCGTGCTGTGTTGGAACGCGCAGACGAAGCTGTGAAAGCCGCCCGTGCTGTGGCTCGCGGTGAGCGCGGCGAAATCCATGTAGGCTACGCGCCATCGCTCACCATCGAGTTGCTACCGTGCGCGCTGCACTCTTTCCACAACGTCGCTCCCGGCGTGCATGTGAAACTCCACGACCTTTCGAGCGAGGAGATGTTGCGCGGAATGATTGAAGGCAAATTCAGCCTCTGCCTTGTCGCGCGCCCAGAGAAAAGTTCGATGCGTGGATTGAAGTTCGAGATGCTTCAAGAATATCCCATCTGCGTTGGTGTGCCCGCCGATCATCGGCTGGCGCGTGCGAAGAACGTGAAGCTGGCGCAGATCGCAGACGAGCCGCTTGTGGCGTATTCGCGAACCGATTACCCGGAGTATCACGCGATGCTCAAAGAACTCTTCGCCGAGCTTGGAGCGACACCTCGCATCACGGAGGAACACGGCAGCGCGCCGAGTTTGATCGCGGCAGCGGGAATCGGGCGTGGCCTCATCATCGGCCCGGCATGTCTGGGAATGCTGGCTGGTGCGCGATTGAAATTCCGCCCGTTATCACCCGCGCCACCACCGGTGCAATTGGGCGCGTTGTTTGATCCAGTGAAACTTTCGGGTGCGGCAGCAAAATTTTTGACATCCGTGCGGGCGGCGGGCGGAAGGTGATTTAACCCGGGACGGCGAAGTTGGAACTGCGGATGAATGGCAAAATGTTTTTGTCGTGTCAGTCAATGGGCCGGATCGGCGTTCGGCGTTCCGTTTCAGACCAACTTCGCGGGCTGGATTTTCCCGCGCATGACATAGACAAGAGATTTGACGGCAAGTTCCAGGAAGTGAAACGGTTTGCCGATAAAATCATTTCCGCCACTGATGGTGGAGTTGGCGCGGTTCTTCAAATCCGTATTGCTTGTAACAAAAACCACGGGAGTGTTTCGATGGCGGGGTAGTGCTCGGAGTTTACTGCACAGTTCGTGACCGTTGATCTGCGGCATGTCCACGTCGAGAAAGACGAGATCGTAGGAGTTTTCTGAAAGCAGCTTGAGCGCGGTATTCGCATCGTCCACGCCTACAGATTTGAGCTTGGCGCGATCCAGAGCCTGACTGACGGCTTTGCGGGCGATCGGTTCGTCATCCACGACGAGGATGTTAGAGTTGGAGGATTCCTGTGCGCCAGTCCGGGTGGCGTGCTCAAACAGAGCGGGCAGAAAGTCCACTGCGTTTGCGAGGGTTCGGATGTTTGAGGTGTTGATATTGGCGGGCTTCTCGTGCAATTCGGTGAGCAAGGCTGCGATGGCTTCACAAAGTTGGGCAACGATGCTGAGACCCGTCACGTTTGCGCCGCCGGTGAGTTTGTGGGCGGTGCGATAGAGGTCGGAGGCGTGTTGTGTGCGTTCGGCGTCGGTGGTGGCTTTGGAGAGGGCCTGGATGGAGGCGCGCAATGCAGCGACTCGTGATGGGAACGTGTCGTTGAACGACGTGTGAGACTCGTTGTTCGCGGGGGAAGCGGGCGGTGCTGACACTGTGATCTTGGCGCGCGGCATGAACACGGTCGCGCCTTTGTTTGGGGATTCGTCCTTTTGTCCCAGCATATTGCGGACGGCTTCGACGACTTCCTTAGGCGAGCAGTTGGCTTTTGAGAGGCATTTGTTCGCGCCAGCCTTCCACGCCTGTTGCACGAGCGTGGTCAGATAGGTGTTTGAAAAGATGATGATGGGTAGCGTCAGTGTGGCGGGGGTGGCGCGGATTTTATTGATGACGTCCACGCCGTTCATCTTGGGCAGGCACAGATCAAGGATCACCACGTCCGGCTTGTCTTTCGTGATCTGGAAAAGTCCTTCCTCGCCGTTGTGGGCGATGTCCACTTGAAATCCTTCCACCGCGAGTTTGTTGCGGTAGATGTTGGAGACAACCAAGTCGTCTTCGATGATGAGAATCTTTTTCATGTTCAGGCTTTGGTTGCTGAGTTGGTGGATGGCGCGAGATATGGAGTGACGGCGGTGCAGATCAATTCAAATTCGCGGGTCGCTTGGCTGAACAATTCGACTGCGTTGACGAGTTTGCCTTCATCGCCCTGGCGTTCGAGTTCTTTGAGGATGGGTACGATGCGTTTCATGCCGCAGGTGGCGCGGGCGCCAGCGCAACTGTGCGCGATGCGGCGCACGGCGGGCGCGTCTGCTGACTTGATGGCTTCGCCGAGTTGTTCGATCTGCTTCGTGGTCTGCTGAACGTAGAGCGTGACGAGTTCGGTGAGATTTGCCGGGTCGCCTTCGGTGAATTCATTGAGCCGCTCCATGTCAATCGGCGGTATGTCGTTCATAGGCTTGTCGGTTTGGGCCATGATGCTGGCGGTGTGCGGGGCAGAATCGTTCGCTGGTGTCACGGTGTCGAGCGCAGCTTTTTCCGCCCAACGTTCGATGACGGCGCGCACGTCTTCCGGGCGCACAGGTTTGGAGAGATAATCGTCCATTCCTGCTGCCAGACATTTTTCGCGGTCTCCGGGCATTGCGCTGGCGGTCATAGCGACGATGATCATGGGCGATTTGAAATTTTTGTGGGTGGCGCGGTCTTGCTGGCGCAGGCGGATTTCTCTGGTGGCTTCAAGTCCATCCATCTCCGGCATCATCACGTCCATGAACACCAGATCGAACGGCGCGGCTTCGATCGCTTGAAGCCCTTCGATGCCGTTGCCTGCGATGGTCGGTGTGTAACCCATCTGGCCCAGTAATCGCATGGCAACTTTTTGGTTGATGAGATTGTCATCGCATAGCAGCACGCGCAGCGGCATTCGCGTGGAAAGTTTGGGATCAAGCTTCGGCGCGGCTTTCGCGGCAGGTGCGGGGCGCATCCCGGAGACGACGCGGATGAGCGATTCAAATAACTGCGCGGGCTTGACCGGTTTGGTGAGGCAGGTGGCGAAACCGGCGTTCACAAATTCCGGGCTGTCCGGGCG
>JANPGI010000205.1:0-1794 GCA_031423875.1 Verrucomicrobiota bacterium
GCGTAAGGCGCGCCGTTGCGGACGATGCCCGGGCCGCTCATCGGCGCGATGAGTTCACTCGTGATCGTGCCACCATCCAAGCCCCACGACGTGAGTTCTTGTATCATGAGTTCATCCACGCTGTCGCGCTTGAAGGACGGACCAGCATCGCTGATGGCGAGCTTGAGTGCGGTGAGCGGTGAGTAGGCGGAGTTGGTTGTGATGGGATAACCGTAGGGCGCGGCTTGTGCATCGTGCGAACCGTAAGAGCCGACAGAAAGGTCTGCGCCGTCGAGGATGCCGTTGCGATTGCTGTCATACCAGTTGTTCGCGCGGAAGATGTGGAAGTCCGTGTTGCCGCCGCCGATGACCGTTGATCCGCTGGCCGGGCCGCGCACAAAATAATTGTTGAACACGTTCACGAAGGATTCGCCCGCCGAGTCGCCGCCCATGTTGTAGCCGATGGTTTCCCAATTGCAGACGACGTTGTTCACGAACTCCATCACGCCTTTGACCTTCGGATTGCGCGTGTCGTTATCAATGTAGAGCGAGCGCAGGATGCTCACGCCGCCGTCGGTCTGGATGAGGCCGCCTGCGGAGTGACCTTGAAGACCTTGCGAGATGATCGAGGACTGGATGGTGATGTTGGTGATGTCGCCGCTGATGGAAAACGTTTCATCGCGTCCCCACGAGGACGTGATGTGATCAAAGATCATGTCGTGACCGTTGGCGATGCCCATGGCGTCTGTGCCGGAATCACCATTGACGCCCTGCCTCACACGGATGAACCGGGCGATGTTGTTATGCGAACCGGAAAAGGAAAGTCCGTTGCCGTAGATCGTCACGCCGTCGCCGGGCGCGGTCTGGCCAGCGATGGTGATGTTGGCCTTGGGCGCATACCGCGGGGATTGATAATCGATCACTCCACCGACGCGGAAGATGACCGTGCGACCTGACACGCTGACGGCATCGCGGAACGAACCTGCGCCGGTGTCATTGGTGGTGGTGACGAAATAGACCGAGCCGCCGCGTCCGCCCGTGGCGAAACGCCCAAAGCCTTGCGCGCCGGGAAAGGCGGGGAGCTGGGCGGAAACGCTCGCGACCGAGGCTACAAGCGAAAGGATTGAGAAAGCGGCAGTGGTGAGGCGGGAAATGCTTGAATGATTCATGTTACGACGTGTGCCGCAACCTTAGCAGAAGTATTTCACGACCGCATCTTGTATCTTGTGCAGAACCCAGTGAAATCTGTGACTTGAATCGAGATGGCGTTGCACGTCTTATTTTGGTGGATTGATCCGCTGCCTTCGACACTGATCCATGCGCATTCGAGTATTTGTTTTCAGTGAATCAGTCAGTGAAATTGAATTCACGGCTCGCCACGAAGTTGTCGTTCGCCTAGCCTGCGCGTATGAATGCGTTGCCAAACCCGGATGTCATCATCACCCACGAGAGCGATCTTGATGGGTTCGTCTCGGGCATTTTGCTGCGACGTCTGGCGAAGAAGTTGTTCAATGCAGACGTGAAGCTGGAGGCGTATCACTACAATTTCTGGAAGCAGCGCGATCCACGAGAGAACGCCGCTTGGGTCACCGACCTCACCTTCGAATCACGCCTCGACAAACCCAACTGGCTAATCGTGGACCATCACGTCACCGAAGCGAAGGCCACCCAGGCCACGTTCGTCCACGACATCACCAAATCCGCTGGCCTGCTCGTTTACGAACTCTGCTGCGAACACGGATTAAAATCTCCCGCACTGGATCGGCTCGTGCATCTGAACAACGTCGCAGACTTGTTTCTCGAGGATGATCCTGA
>JANPGI010000206.1:0-2021 GCA_031423875.1 Verrucomicrobiota bacterium
CACAACTGGTGTCGATGGTCGAAGGTCGATGGTCGAGAGCCGGACAGCGCGCGTGGAATCCCACTCGACTCTCGACCTTCGACCCTCGACTCTTTTCGCCAGTCACCACGAATCCGTCCAGCCCGACCTGCTGTGCCTCGCGAAAGGTTTGACCGGCGGTTATCAGCCGATGGCGGCGACGCTCACGACGCAAAAGATTTTCGACGCGTTCCTCGGTGAGTATCACGAGTTCAAAACATTTTTCCACGGCCACAGCTTCACCGGCAATCAACTCGGCGCGAGCGCAGCTCTGGCGAATCTGGAGATTTTGCAGAGTAAACAATCCATCGCCGCGCGGACTGCACTGGAACAGAATTTTGCCAAGGAACTTCAAACACTCTGGACACTTCCACAAATCGGAGACATCCGCCGCGTCGGACTCGTTGCTGGAATCGAGTTGGTCAAAGATTGGCGCACGCGCAAGCCGTTTGATTTGCGAGAGCGAGCGGGCATCCGCGTTTGCGAAGCGATGGCAAAGCGTGGCGTGCTGACGCGCCCCATCGGCAACGTGATCGTGCTGATACCGCCGTATTGCACCACGGCGGCACAGACCCGAACTATGATCACCACGCTGCACGCGGCCATCGAGGAAGTGTTCGCAGGACGCAAATCGTTCGCTACGGATTCAGACGAGATTAAAATCAAGAAGAAGAAATTCAGATAATGTCTAGGATGACCCTACCCTCTCCTCCTAGAAGCGGGTAGCTGACAGGCCGGGGGGAATTTGTTCCCGATAATAGTTTTGAGAACTCTTCTACAATCACACTATCCGCTGAATCCCTCCTCGACCGGGCTGACGTTCAGTACACTTTCCGTAGATTCGACGGCAGGATGTTGAGTTCCATCCGGTACTTCGCCACGGTGCGGCGCGCGATGACGATGCCCTTTTCTTTGAGCATCTTCACCACCTCCTGATCCGACAGCGGCTTGGCAGGAGATTCGGCTTTGAAAATATCGGAGATCATGTCCTTCACGCTGGTGTTGGAGACGTTCGTGCCAGAGTCCGTCTGCAAGCCTGCCGTGAAGAAATACTTCATCTCGAACACGCCCTGCGGCGTCTCCATGTACTTGGCGGAGACAGCGCGGCTGACGGTCGTTTCATGTACGCCGACCACTTCCGCGACCTGCACCATCGTGAGCGGCTTGAGATGCGCCACGCCTTTGTCCATGAAGTCGTGCTGACGTTTCACGATCTCGCGGGCGATATTGCCGATGGTGCTCTGGCGTTGGTGCAAACTCTTGATAAGAAATTTCCCGGCGCGAATCTTTTCGCGGATGTAATTCTTCACCTCCGCACTGTTCTCACCCTGCGACATCAAATCTTTATAGACGTTGCTGATGCGGAGATGCGGGATGTGTTCGTTGTTCGTGGTGACGACGAATTCCCCACCACTGCGCTTCACGAAAACTTCCGGGAGAACGAACTGATCCACTTGCGAAAGGAACGCGCGTCCAGGCCGGGGTTCAAGGCGCGCAATGGATGCGAGGGATTCCTGAACTTCCTCTACCGTGCCGCCTGTGCCGCGTGCGATCTCCGGGATGCGACGTTTGCCGAGCGCGTCCATATAGTCGCGCACGATTTCGTATTCGAGAGATTCCTGCTGACCTTCGCGCTCAAGCTGGAGCATGAGACATTCGCGCAAATCCCGCGCGCCAACACCCTCAGGCTCGAACGTCTGGATGACTTTCAGCACTTCCAAAATTTTGTCGCCAGTGACATTGGCGATGGCGGCGACTTCTTCGATGGATGCCTTGAGATAGCCATAATCGTCAATGTTGCCGATGATGATTTCCGCGACCGGAATGTCTGACGGGGACAACTTCGCATCGCGCACTTGTTCGAGCAAACTCTCGGCAAGCGAGGTGGCGGCCACGAGCGAGTCGAACATGAATTGCCGTTTCTCCTCGTCTTCGGCGGTGGCGCGCGATGGCGCATTCGTCTGTGCAAAATTATCGCGCCATTCCTGATCGAGTTGGACGAG
>JANPGI010000207.1:0-3918 GCA_031423875.1 Verrucomicrobiota bacterium
CGGAAAGATACTTCGTCCATCAGGATGGCTATGATTTCCTTGTTGCTGGCGTAATTCGTAGTCCCAGCCGGTCTCGTGGCTGTAAAGTATCCATAAGTCGCGTCCAATGCTCCCGACACATTCCTGTCCACCGTTGGCAACTGACTGTAAGTGGATTCATACTGCCCGATGGCGGTGACGATGTTGACAATATCTTGCTTTGCCGTGCCGCGTTGCGCAGCGACCTTCGCCCTGCCAAGAGCCGGAAAAATCATGGCCGCCAAGATTCCGATGATGGCGATGACGACGAGCAATTCGATGAGGGTGAATCCAGCGCGTTGGCTGCGGAGACTTTGAGGGGATTTTTTCATAATCGTTTTGGTTGTCAGAAGTTGATGGTGCGACCTGAGCAAACCGTGGGGTCGGTGATGATCTGCACCGGCCAGTGGATCGGGCGACGACGCGGATGGGGAAAGCGGGACTTCGCCAGCACGGTGGGAAACCAAGCGGAATCCTGCCAGTTCACAGGAAGTTGCGCTTTACGTGTCGGTGATTTTTTTCCGTCTGGCTTCATGGCACAATCTCCGGCTTGTCGCTCCAGTTACTGAGGCGATTTGTTTTTCCATCCATCAAAATATCCACCCAAAGATCAAATCCTTTGAGGTTGTGACGGTTCGTAGAGGAAGCGTCGTAACGGATGGGATTAATTTCTTTGCCAGTGCCGTCGGCCAACATGAACGGGCCTTTGGCTGAGACTCCCAACACTGTTCCAACGGCACCGCCGCGTTGAACTTCTAAGTATTGAGTGTTCTTTATGCCTGTAAGACAGTGTTTAGCCCTGCGCAACTCATCTGCTGCACCGGCTGAAACATTAACGAAGCCAGATATTGAATTACCAACGCCAAAGAACACGGGCATGTCACTGACCTTTATTGGATTTGCACCAGCTTCAGTTTGAAAAACTCCCGCTATGGCATTGGTCGTTCCCATTAATTCATAGAACAGTTGGTTGATCGCATGTCTCTGTGGGTCGTTCAAAGGCAACAGATCAGGATTATCCGGCGGATTGTGACCAAAGTCGGAAGCATACTTTTGAATGGCAGCGTCAATGAACTGGATCTCTGTCTGATCGCGTTTGATGGCCGCCTTTTTTTTCAAGGCTGCCCCCACTGGCAAAAGCATCGCCGCAAGCAAGCCGATGACTGCAATCACGACGAGCAATTCGATCAATGTGAAAGCCAGCGTCGTTTTGGGATTTCTGGATGGGTTCGTTTTCATTTTCGTTTCCGGGTCAGCGTTCGCGGATTTCCTGTTCCATGCGTTCGCTCAACCATTGTTTGATCATGCTCTGGTAATTCAGGTATCGGGATCGGGCCAATCGTTTGATGCGCGCCAGCATCCGGGGATCAATCCGCAGCGTGATGGTGACCGATTCAGAAACTTCCATGACGCCTGCCACCGCCGATTCCATCAACCGCAAATCAGGCCGGTTCTCCGACCAGAAATCCGCCTCGGATTCCTCGCTGTCGAAGATCGGCACCTCTTCCCAATTGGCGATCGTGCGCATCTTGACTCAATTCTCGGCCACGCCGTTGACTGTTCAGCGGATCAAACCTGCTACTGCGCCAGCGTTTGATCCATCTTCCTCTGATAGAAAAACCGTTCTTCCGGTTGAAAAACCCTCGCATGTATCACCCGGATCTGTTTCCCGTTCGTCCGATAAACACTAAAAATACCGTCGCCACCCGCCGCCATGCCGAGGTTGAAAAACCGCGCCTGCACCGAGAACCTCGCCGAATCCGGCAACAGCTTGATCGCGAACGGGTCTTCAAACGACTCTTCTATCTCCCGCTGAGTCAAAGAACCACCCAGTTCAAAGGGCGTATTATTCCAATCAAACTCCATTTTGAGTTATTTGTATGTAATTCGCCCATGCAATGTCTTTACAATGTATTTACACACGGCATTGGGATGCGTCAACGGTTTTGTAGGTAAATCTTGAGTTTGCAGTAAAACTGCTGGGACGCGTGACGGGGGCTTTACCAAAACATTACCTTATCTTTAGCTCAATCCTTCTCACCATCGCTACCGCCTAGACCGTTCATCAGATCAATCAGAGGCAAGAACATCGCCACGACAATGCTGCCGACGATGACGGCCAAGAAGATGATCATGATGGGTTCGAGCAACGACGTCATGGCCGCCACTGCGTTATCGACTTCTTCATCGAAGTTATCGGCGATCTTCATCATCATTTCCGGCAGTGCGCCAGTTTGCTCACCGACGTCCACCATCGAAATCACCATCGGCGGAAACACGCCGGACGCTTCAAGCGGTGCCGTGATGGTCTCACCCTCTTTCACGCTCTCATGAACAGCGGTGACGGCATTCGCGATGACGACATTGCCAGATGTTTCGCGCACAATCATAAGTGCCTGTAAGATCGGCACGCCGCTGCTGACGAGTGTTCCCATCGTGCGTGTGAACCGGGAGATGGCCACCTTGCTGACCACGGGGCCAAGCACTGGCATCTTGAGGAGAAACTTGTCCCAGACGTGGCGGCCAAATTTGGTCTTGATGAACATCATGAACGAGACGACAGCAATGACGACGATGACAAGGGTCATCAATATGTTGTAACGAACAGCATCGCTGATGTTCATCACCAACTGGGTGAACGCCGGCAACGGACGACCTTCTCCAAGCCCTGCGAACACTTCCTTGAATTTCGGGATGACGAAAATAACGAGCACACCCATGATGATCACCGCAACCACCATCACGGCCACCGGATAGAACATAGCCGCGATGACTTTGCCTTTGATCTTCTGCGCCTTTTCTTGGAACTCGGAGAGACGGTTTAACACGACTTCGAGCACACCGCCGAGTTCACCCGCCTTGACCATGTTGACGTAGAGACGATTGAAAACTTTCGGGTGTTGCGCGAGTGCTTCGGAGAATGTGCTGCCGCCTTCGACTGACAACGCCAATTCTCCGATGATTGATTTCAACGTGGGATTACGCTCCTGCTTTTCGAGCACGCGCATTCCGCGCAGCAACGGCAATCCGGCGTCCACCAGCGTCGCCAACTGGCGTGTGAACGTGGTCAATACCTTGCCCTTCACCTTGCCGCCGAGTCCGGGGATCTTGATGTTGATGCCACCGCCTTTTTTCTTCGCGCCAGCGGACTTAGGAGCGCCAGAGCCAGCGGCTTTCTTCACACCCTTCTCGCCAGCCTTGTCCACTTCGACGATCTTGGTCGGGAACAATCCCATCTCTTTGACGCGGCCAATCGCCTCATTCTGGCTGGCCACCTCGATGGTGCCTTTTTGTTCCTTCCCCTTTTGGTCCATCGCCACGTAGCTAAACTTGGGCATAAAAATTCTCCGGTTAAGTATATTTCACGACTTCTTCAATGGTTGTAGCACCATCAAAGATACTGCGCAAGCCGTCCTCCCGCAGCGTCACCATCCCCAACTCCACAGCCTTCTGCCGCAACACCACCGTCGGCGCGCGTTCGGTGATCATCGTGCGGATCGTATCGCCGCAGACGAGCAATTCATAAATACCTTTGCGCCCCTTGTAACCCGTGTCGTTGCAGGTCGAACAACCGCGCCCATAATAAAACACTTTGTCACCAAGATCATGCGGCGAAAGATTCAGCATCGCGAGCTGCTGCTCTGTCGGCTCGAAAGGCGTGCGGCAATTCTTACAGATCGTGCGAACCAAGCGTTGCCCAAGAACACCCATCAACGTGGACGAAACCAGGAACGGCTCAGTGCCCATGTCCACGAGACGCGTCACCGCGCCCGGCGCGTCGTTCGTGTGCAGCGTGCTCAAGACCAAGTGGCCGGTGAGCGAGGCCTGAATGGCAATTTGCGACGTCTCCAGATCGCGCATTTCCCCGACCATGATCACGTCGGGGTCCTGACGAAGAAA
>JANPGI010000208.1:0-6710 GCA_031423875.1 Verrucomicrobiota bacterium
CCGGAATCCCGAAGTTGAAACCGCAGATCGTGCGGATGACGGGTATGATTACAATCGGGAGAGGGTGGGATGGACTGTGCAGATACAGGAACGCCGCCTGAAGGCGGCGTTCCTTAGCCTCACCCGTCTTTAATCACACCCACGGATAACGCGGCTACTGCCGCACCGCTTTCAAGTAATGCTCCAGCCCGTCTGCTACGCCGTTGCCGCATGTCAATTCGCTCACGTAGCCGCCCTGTTTTCTCACCACATCCTTCACCAAAGGGATCGCATTCGATGGCGCTACGAGATAGCGCGCGTGTTCAGTCTTCAACATCGGCAAGTCGTTCAAATGATCGCCAGCCGCCAGCACGTCATCACTCGTCACGCCCAGCATCCGGCTTAACTCGGCGAGCGCAGTGCCTTTGTTGTAGTTCACGTGACTGAACCGCGCATAGACATCGTTACGCACCACGGCGAGTTCAGGGAAGGGTTTGCAAAACTCATCCAATCGCGCGTGAATCTGATCGGCGTCGGCGTTCGTGCCCGCAATCAAACAAAACGGCGACCACACGTCTTCATAAACCGTCGCGCGGAATCTGCCATTGACCCAGTCCATCAACTCCGCCACCTGCGGGCGCACGCGGGAGTAAAGTTCCGTATGATCGCGGGCGCAGGCGGCGTTCCAGCTTTCCACCGGCGCATATCGCACGCCGTCGTGCTTGTAGATTTCGCGTTCCACGAGCACCAGATAGTCAGGCAGCACGGGAACGCGCTCACGCGCCAAAGCCTCCATCAAGCTCGACATGTCGCGCCCGGTGTTGATGACCCATTTCACGCCGCGAGCTTGTTGCTCCGCGATCAGCGATGTGAAGCGTTCCGGTATGGCTGGGCGGTCATACTCGCCGTGGAGTGTTCCGTCGAAGTCGGTCGAGATCAGTTTCAGGGGTGAACTCATGGTGTGATGTGCATCCAGCGAACAATAACCTGCGGCGATGCCAGACTTATTCGTAACGCAACGCCTCAATGGGGTCGAGCTTGGAAGCTTTGCGCGCCGGATAAAACCCGAAGAAAATTCCCACCGCCGCACTGAAAACAAAAGAGATGATCACGGAATCCATGGAGACCACTGTGGGCCAACCTTTGACGGCGGCGAGAAACTTCGCCGTGCCGATGCCAACACCGATCCCCACCAACCCGCCGATGGAGCTGAGCGTGACCGCCTCGATCAGAAATTGCAGGAGGATGTCATGTCCACGCGCGCCAACCGCCATGCGGATGCCTATTTCGCGTGTCCGCTCCGTCACGCTCACGAGCATGATGTTCATGATGCCGATGCCGCCGACGATCAGCGAGATGACGGCCACGCCCGCCAGCAACGCCGTCATGGTTTCCGTGGTGGCGTTGGCCGTTTCAGCGATCTCCTGTTGATTGCGGATGATGAAGTCGTCGTCGCGCCCGGCCTGAATGCGATGCCGCTGGCGTAACAGTTCGGCGATGGCGTTCTGCACCTCCATCATCTGGCTGGAGCTTTCGGCGGACAACTGGATCATGCGGAGCGTGGTGACTCCGGCGAAGCGTTTCATGCAGGTCGTGTAAGGGATCACCACGCGGTCATCTTGATCGTCGCCGCCCATGGATGCGCCTTTCCGGGCGAGAACGCCGACGACTTTGAGTGGAACACCTTTCATGCGGATGGTTTTGCCCACCGCATCTTCGTCAGGAAACAATCGCTCCTTGGTGGTCAGCCCGAGCAGGCAAACCTTGGCCGAAGATCGCTCGTCCGCTTCGGTGAACATCGCGCCCTCCGCCAAGTCCCACTGGCGAATGATCAGGTAATCCACGCCTTCACCGAGGATCGGCGAGTTCCAATTGTTTTCTCCCGCTGTGATCTGGCCGCCGCCGCCGCGCACTTCCGGGCTGAGAGCCAAGATGCCCGGGACTTCGGCCTTGATGGCGATCGCGTCCTCCGGTGTGAGCGTGCCCGCGCCGCCGAAGCCGGTGAAGACGCCGCCGCGATTCAGGCTGCCGGAAAAAATCTGGATCACGTTCTGTCCGAGCGATGCGATGCGCGCCGTGACCTGAGCCTTGGCGCCGTTGCCGATGCCCACCATCGCGATGACTGCGCCAACACCGATGATGATGCCAAGCATGGTCAGCACAGTGCGCATCTTGTTTCGACGCAAAGCGCGTAACGCAATTTTGAATGTCGCGCCGATTCTCATGGGGAAAGGATGAAGGTTGAATGTTGAATGATGAAGGCAATCATCCGAGTCCTTTGGAACGTTTTGAAATTGTGGTCAAGATGGCGAGCAACTCGTTCGTTTCATCAAGCAGTGGTGAAAGGCGGATGGCGGGAATAAAGTTTTCCTCAAGTAACAACTCAAGCCAGTAGCCGGTTTCATCCGCTTCTTTCAAGCAATCACCGATCTTGGAAATAAATTCTGCTTTCGAGCGTGCGCGTTGTGCCTCGCGATAGTTCGCGCCAACAGAAGTTCCTGAGCGGAGAACTTGCTTGCCTAAAACTTGCGCTGCCACGTCGTTCTTCGGCAACGCGCAGTAAAGTCGAATGATACGGCGCGCAAACTCCTTCGTTCGCACCCGCAAATCTGTTTCATCCTTCATCATTCAACCTTCATCCTTTCGCGTTACTCCAGCCGCACCGCTTGTTGCGCCTGCCGCAATTTTCGAGATTCCTTCTCCGCATCCAGCCGGTTCACGACCGGCGCGTCACTCACCACCTTGCCGTCGCGCATCACCACCATGCGTTTGCAATAGTGGGCGATGTCCAATTCATGCGTGACCATGACGATGGTGATCCCCTGATCGTTGAGTTTTTGAAACACGCCCATGATCTCGACGCTGGTCTGCGTATCCAAGTTGCCCGTGGGTTCGTCCGCGAGCAACAAGGCCGGTTGATTGGCCAGGGCGCGGGCGATGGCCACACGTTGCTGCTGACCACCGGAAAGACGATTGGGCGTGTGATCGGCGCGGGCGCCAAGACCCACGATTTCCAATGCCCGCATCGCTCGTTCGCGACGGCTCTCGCCATTGATGGGGTGACGCGAGTAGAGCATCGGCAGCTCGACGTTTTCAAGAGCCGTCGTGCGCGCGAGCAGATTGAAACCTTGAAACACGAATCCGATTTTCGCGTTGCGGATGTCGGCCAGTTGATCCCGGTCAAGCTGAGCCACGTCAATGCCATCGAGAAAATATTTTCCCAACGTGGGCCGATCCAGACAGCCGAGCGTGTTCATCATCGTGGATTTGCCGGAGCCACTCGCACCCATCATCGCCACGAATTCGCCCGGCTGGATTTCCAACGTCACGCCGCGCACGGCCTTCACTTCGACTTCGCCACTTTGGTAAGTCTTATGAATATCCTGGAGTTGGATGACGGGCTTCATGCGGCGCGGTGAATTACCGGGGACGTCCGCCGAAACCACCACCGCCACCAAACGGGCTGTTGCCTGCCGGTGCAGCAGCCGCTTGAGCTGTGGGAAGCTTGATCGCCGTGATGACGCTGTCACCTTCCTTGAGACCGTCCGTGATCTCCGTGTAAGTGCCATCACTGATGCCGGTTTTCACGCGAACAGATTGTGGCGTGCGGGATGTGTCATCGCCCGCCGTGTTCGTTGAGAGTAAATAAATCGTGCGCGAGGCGGATGTCGCCGGGCGTGAACCACCGCCACTCGCGCCGCCCCGTCCGCCACCACCACCGCTGGGACGTTGAAGGACGCCGCTTTGATAATATTCCCGCAACTTCGCGCGAATCTCCGGTGCTGGTTCTTCACCGCGCTCACGCAGCTCGCGCACGCGCCGCGTCAACTCTTCCGGCGGTTCATTGCCTGTGAGCGGCGGCTCGGCACTGGCGACCACATCCGCCTTGTTCGTCTCCCCAACCGCTGCGGCAGGCATGGTGTTCGTCGCGGAAGTTTTCGTTTCCTTGCCGATACCGATTTTCAACAAGACTCGAGCAGCGAATGATTTGTTGGTGGACGGCTCAGGTGGTTTGACGCGAAATGCGCTGTTCGGGATGCGGATCACGCCCTTGCGCTCGGCGGTGACGACGTTGACGGTGGCCGTCATGCCGGGCTTGAGTTTCATGTCGGGGTTGGACACTTCGATGACGCAATCGTAACTGACCACGTTCTGCACCGTGGTGGGCACGTTGCGGATCTGCATCACCTTGCCGGTGAAGTTGCGGCCCGGAAACGCATCCACAGTGAACGTGACGCTCTGCCCTTCTTCCACGGTGCCGACATCCGCCTCGGAGACAAGCGCGTCAATCTGCATTTTGGTGAGATCGTTGGCGACCTGGAACAACACCGGCGCGTTCATGCTGGCGGCAACGGTCTGGCCCACGTCCACCTTGCGATCAATGACGATGCCGTCAATCGGCGAGTAAATCGAGCAGCGCGCCAAGTCCACCTTGGAACTGTTCAACACCGCCTGCCGCACTTGCACTAACGCCTCGGCCTGATGAAGACTGGCGACGGACTGATCGTAATCCGACTGTGAGAGCAGCTTGGCCTTGAACAATTCCTCCGCGCGCCGCGCGTTGACCTGCGCGAGTTCGAGCTGCGCTTTGACGTTGGCGAGATCGCCTTCGTTCTGTTGCACCCGCATCTGGTAGGTGGCGGGGTCTAATTGCGCCACGAGATCGCCCGCCTTGACGCGCGTGTTGAAATCCGCATGGAGTTTTTGAATGATGCCGGAAATCTGGCTGCCCACTTGGACATTCAACACCGGATTCAACGTGCCAGTGGCCGACACCGCCTGCGTCAGATCGCCGCGTGTGACTTTGGTGGTTTGAAATTCGGGTGCGGCATCGCCCTTCGTCTCAAACAACCAGAAGCCCACGCCCACCGCTGCCAGTAGCACGATTCCGATGATCACCCACTTCAGTCCGCCAGATTTTTTATCGTTAGCCATAGTCTCGAACAATCATTGACGCAGAAAACGGCGGAATCGTCAAAAAATCTTCACAGAAGTTTCTGTTGGGGGTGATTAAAGATCGGTGACGATATCTGACGGAGATACGGTGTCGCAGACCAGCCGCAGCACAGACAAACGGCGCAAGGGCTTGGATTTCGCCTTGCGCACACTCCTTGCGAAGCGGCTGCGGCTGATTCCGCTCGGCGCACGACGACAACAAGTTCACGCTCGAAACATTTCGCCACCGACAGCCGCGCCATGGTTTTCCTTTGTCCGTAAAGCGCCAGCGCGCCTCACTGCCCCGTCGTTGTGACGGGCCTTGCCGCCGGGCGCAATACATTCTGCCCCTTGCGCGAGAAATCAATGGACTCGCCCAGAATGCGCGCGGCTTCCTGCGGCGCGTGGAAGCCGGTAGAGTTTTCTGCTTCAACGAAATCGAGGTAGAACTGCGCCTTGCGTTGAAAGTCTTGCGCTTTGGCGAGATCGTTGGTTGAAACTCCGGCAACTTTCGCGCTCTTGAGGTCGTCAATCAAATCCATCAGTGCATCCATCGCGAGATTGCGAAGCTGCTGCGTGCGCGTTTGAATTATTTCCACGCGCGTCTTCAGCTCCTCCTCCGGCCAGCGATGGCAGGTCTGGCACGACTTGTTGATGTTCAACAGCGGACTGCGGATGTGGTGATCGCTGATCTTGAGCGCGCCGACGCGCGTGTAGGGCATGTGACAATCCGCACACGCCACGCCCGAGCGCGCGTGGATGCCCTGACTCCACATCTCGAACTCGGGATGCTGCGCCTTGAGCACGGGCGCGCCGGTCTCCGCGTGCGCCCAATCCTTGTGACCCACCTCGTCGTAGTAGGCGAGGATGTTCTCCGCCTTGCTGCCGTTTTGCCACGGGAACACCAGCCGCTTGTCCTGGCCCTTGAAGTAATACTCGACGTGACATTGCGCGCAGACGTAGCTGCGCATCTCCTGCCGCGTCGCGTCTTTGTTCACGACGTAATTCGTCACGCCCTGACTCGCCTTCAACGCGGCGATGCCTTCCATGAACGCGGGCCGCGTGATGCGCAGCGCCATCGTCTGCGAATCATGGCAATCAATGCACCCCACGGGATGCTGCACCAGCGCACGCGCTTCGGCATACGGCAACTGGTTGATTTTCTCCCAACCTTTTACGAGGTCGCCACCGCCGGCCTTTTTGTTCGCAACGTAAGTCGAGGCGTGGCAATTCATGCAAGTGCCGGGCTGCGGCTTGGCTTGCCGTCCGGTGAAGGTCTGATCGTCCAGCATGAAGGCGTGGCCGCGTTCCTCGCGGAAATCAATCGCGAACGCGTAGCCCGCCCACATCTTCTTGAGGCGCGGGTCTTCCTCGATTTTCGACTGCGCCACGATGGAGCGCGGATCGGCTTGCGTGGGCGTGCGCGGCATGGCGTCGCTGCCGCCGAATTTTGTGCGCACCTGATCCACCGTCTTGAGGTAGGCGTCGTATTGCAGCGGGAAATTCTTGCCCCACACCGCCGGGTCTTCTGTGTCGTCGGTCAACTCCACCACGCGGAAGAACGGATTCTTCGCCTCCTGCTTGTGTTCCATGATGTTCGTGAGCAGCGCGAGACCGCCGATTGCTACCAATGCGCCGATACCGACCGCCACGCCGAACTTGATAACCTGCCCACCGAACTGGTGTTGGGCTTTTTGATTCGAGGAAGTGAGTTTGAGTTTCATAGGGAAAAATTTAAGAACCACAAATGGACACCGATGAACACGAAGCTTCGGTGGTAGGGCGCGTCACTCCGT
>JANPGI010000209.1:0-14276 GCA_031423875.1 Verrucomicrobiota bacterium
CCATGCTGAAGCTGCCGGAGTGCAATTGCAACAGCGGCTTGGCTCGTTTGAAAAAGCTGGTCAGGAAGCCCATAATGTCAGGATTTTTTTCATGCGGTCGCGCACTTCCGTGGCGTCCAGTGTGTTTTTCCAACCGACACAAAGATTTGCGCCGCCTTTTTGAGCGACGGCCACGTTGCGTTGCACGCCGATGCCGGTGATCTGTTGAAGTCCGCCTGCTTGGAGCGTTTCTCCAAGCGAGTGAAAGCGTTCGAGGCTCTGGCGCATCCAACCCGCGATGTGTTCGGGATTTTCCAGCCCGCGTGAATCCACCATCGTCTCCGCCACCGTCTTCATGGCGAACTCCACACAATCCGTGTTCACGATCTCCGTCAAACCGCTGGAACGCGGCACGCCAGGCAGGGCGGCGACGTTGGCCGGGCGATTGTGCGATGTGTCTGAGTTGCTGCGTTCATCCGATGCCTGCGCGCTTTCGAGCAACAGGGCGTTGTAGGATTTGAAGATGGTGCGGGGACGATGAGGCTCGTCCGGCAGGAATTCAAAGTTGCCGGCCTTCCAGCGCAGAATTTTTTGGAACGCATCTTCACCGCGCAATTCCTCCATCTCAGAGTCCACCACTTCACCTTGATTGACCCAGATCCGCCCCACGAACGGGCCATTGGTGATACGCAGAACGGTGGAACTTTGGGAGATACATTCGAGTTGGACCAAGTCCATGAGGCTCTTGCTCTGCACGCCACGGAAACCGCTCTCGTCATATTCGCGACCTAGCAGGGATTCCATGCATTCGAGGAACTGCGTCATCTCCTGTTCGCTGCCGGGCTTGTGCCAGTAAAGATCAACGCCGAGGGAATAAACGCGCGAGCGGAAATTTTCATCCGCCACCGCAGTCAACACCACGGTGCGGAGTTCGGGAAATTTTCTGCGCACCACCGAGAGCAATTGCAACCCGTCCATCTTCGGCATCTTCAAGTCCGAGATGAGCAGCCGGTAGGAGTCCGCTTCCAACATCGCCATCGCGCGGGCGCCCGAAGGTGCTGTGTGGACTTCCGGTTGACTGGGCAGCAACGCGAGCGTGTCGCGATATACTTCCAGCAAATCCGGATCATCGTCCACCAGCAGGATTTTATGTCGTGTTTCCATTGTTACACTCGGCCTTTCGACCGACTTGATTCCAAAATTCTCGAACCCAAATGCGGCCGGGTCACGGACACAAAAGCAATTGGTGTTCCGCGTCTAGAGATTTGTTGCAACGATTTTTCAACGGCATGTATCCATTGACAAAAACCACACCACACTCTTTGCCGTGGGTTTCAGCGTTGCCGTGACGTAGAGCATTGCAAGGCACGCTGCAGGACAACGAGTCCACCGTTTGGACAACTTCAGTGCTGCCCGCGCAGATATTTCCTCCAGTAGAAATGGCCTTATCCACAAGTTCAATCAGCAGACGTGATTTTCATCCTTGGTATTCCCCCCGGTGGCACGGCTCCTGCAAAGACGGCTTTCAAGTCGTAACAAGAATGCAATGAGTCACCTCGCGGCAAACTTAAGGACGGATGATTCCAGATCCCGGCCGAGCTGAGAGGTGTTTCAAGTCGGGCAAGGAAGGAACTACTAAGAACTAACGGTCGGAAAAATTATGAGCGCATCATCAAATGGCGTGAAGAACGGATTCTTCGGTTACATCAAAGGATTATTCCGCAAGGACGACACTGGCGTCACCACCGAGGAATATGACAACACTGACACCACGGAGGTCTCAACACTTCCGCTGATGCCGCCGCCAGTTGAGGTCGCTTATGCGGCATCCGCTCCGGTTGTTGCCGTACCCGCTACGCCCCGCAATGACAATCTCGATTCTCGTGATGCTGGTGTCGCTCCCAGCGTGGAAGTCCCACTTCAGCCGATCTTGGACGGACTCAACAACGAGCTTCGCACCCGTGTTCGAGTCAAAAACGTCGGCGATACGACCGTCAATATCTCGTTCGATAAAATCCTCTCCCAGCTCGCTCAAGGTCAGGTGCGCGTTCCATTCGGTGATGTCCGCAAAGGTGCGCCTCATGTGTTCTCGGCCGAAACAGATTTCGACCGCATCTCTGTCTCCATTCCGTTGAACGAAGTTATATCTCGGATCAACCCTGCTTTGCTTGTGCGTCGCACGGCCAGCCGAGTTGTCGAAGTTCCCGAAGACATCACAAGTCCCTTCTCGGGTCGTGGCGATGGACTTTCACTTTCGGTGGGGAACGCGAAAACGGAGCAGCCCGCTGCTCCGCGAAAAGCTGCGCCCGCACCCGTGGTCAACGGGCGCGGCTCCGTTCCCGCACGGCCCGCCAGCGCGCCGGCGCCCGTCTCGTTCACTCCACTCAAACAACAGTCCCAGGCGCAAGTACCGACGAACACCGACGTGCCTGACCAATTTTTCGCTCACGTCAAAGCTACGCCAGCGCCAGCGCAACAACCGCCACAAGCCGCGTTTGTTCCCAAGCCCGCTATTCAATTCAATCCGCAACCCCAGGCTCAACCTGCGGCTGCTGCTAAACCGGCCTCCACGCCGAATGCACCTGCGATCACGATCCCGATCCACACGCTTTCTGAAACTTGGCCGCAGCCGGTGCGTTTGGAAATCGTCCAAACCAACCTAGCCCAATCTCAAGTGGGTTTGCCTGTGGACGCCATCGAAACTGCGCTAAAACGTGGGCGAGTGGCATTCACATGGAAAACCCTACGCTCGTGGATACGTCCGGCCACGCCGGGAATTGTCTCCGCGCATGACGCCGTCGAATTGGAGCTTCCACTCAAAGTCATCGCGCCATTGTTCCTCGCTCGCAAGCAATCCGGTGTCGCCGCCGGCAAGGTGTCCGTGGACGAAGCGATCCCGAATATCTTCTTCGGATTCCCGCAACCGGAAGCTGCGCCCGCACCCATGCCAGCCGCGCCGCAACCGACATTGATCAATCAAACTCCGACTGCTCCCGCCGCTCCCGTGCAAATCGGGCTCGCACCCTCCGCGCCTGCGCCGACCGCCGCGCTGGCCGCCGCATCAAGTGCCGTCGCTGCTGCTGCAGTTTCTGCCGCCGCCGCCGCCGCCACGGTCAACGCCGCCGCAAACAAGATTGCTGACACGAATTATTACCTCTGGGATCAGGCGTCCGACACTCAGATGCTTCACATCGAATCACTGAAGCAGAAGGGCACAAATAGCACGGAGTTCATGAAGCGCTATTCGTCCCCGAACGAAATCGTCGCTCGTGCCGCTTCGCTGGAAGGTGTCGCAGGTGTCATCATCGCTCTGCCGGATGGATTGATGGTGGCAAGCCGCCTCGCTCCAGATTTGAATGGCGACACGCTCGCTGCATTCCTCCCGCAAATTTTCGCCAAGGTCGCCTCCTGCACCAAGGAACTCCGCATGGGTGATCTGAACAACGTCAACTTCACCGTGGGCAACATTCCTTGGAAAATCTTCCGCGTGAACGCAATCTTCTTCGCAGCATTCGGCATCGCCGGTCAACCCATGCCGACGGTTCAACTGGCGGCTCTCGCCGGTGAACTCGACCGCAAGAACAAGTAAGAAGCAACACTATGGCAATCATCAATCAAGCTACCAAAGAGCTACAGGTCAAGATCGTGTATTACGGTCCGGCTATGTGCGGCAAGACGACAAATCTCGTCCAAGTACACGACCACGTCCAAACGCAAGCGGGCAACAAGGGCAAGCTTGTCTCGTTGGCGACAAGTTCAGATCGCACGCTCTTTTTTGACTTCCTGCCCATCGAGGCGATGTCCATCAAAGGGTTCAAAACCAAGTTCCAGCTCTACACCGTGCCCGGCCAAGTGATCTACAACACCACGCGCCAGCTCGTGTTGCGCGGCGTGGACGGCATCGTTTTCTGCGCAGACTCGCAATACGAGAAGATGCAGGAGAACCTGGAAAGTTTTCAAAATCTTCAAGACAACTTGAAGAGCCTGAAGTTGAATCTGAATGAAATCCCCTATGTGCTGCAGTACAACAAACGCGATCTCCCCAACGTCGCGCCTGCTGAATACTTGGATTTCATCCTGAACAACCGCGAGGTACAAGTGCCCTCGTTCGGCGCCGCCGCCCACAAATGCGAAGGCGTCTTTGAAACACTCAACATGATCACCCGCATGTTGCTGCACAAATATGTGAATCAGGGTCAACCCCAACACGCATGACATGGCAACTTTACCCCAATTGCTCGAGGAGGATATCCAGACTCTGGATGATGTTCTGAATGATTATCTGGACAAGAGTGACGCAACCGTCGCTCTGGTCATTGATAAGGGTGGCTTCCTCATCTCGCATCGCGGCGACGCACGCCGCTTTGATCTCACCACCATCGCCGCACTCGCATCGGGTGCCTACATGGCCAACCAAACCATCGCCAACCTGATTCACGAAGACAGCTTTGACAGCGTGTATCAGCAAGGCGAGAAGAACAGCATGTTCGTCACGAACATTGATGAGAACTGTCTCCTGATGGTGGTGTTCCCCTGCAAGATCGGCGTGGGTGTGGTGAAGTATCACGCCGCTGAAGCTCGCGCGAAGATCGCGAAACAACTTCTAATCGCACAAGCCCGCGATCCCGAGGGCGGACTCGATCTGTCAGTCATGAACATGGCCGATCCGAGCGAGCTGTTCCGCAAGCGCACCTAGAATTTGAAGTGCCGCCGCGTTAAACGAAGCGCTGAGACGCTTCCACGCGGCGGCATTTCAACCCGCTCTTCTCAACGGTCTACTTCCGAAAGGAACTCGCGAAGTCGCTCGCCTCGACTTGCATCACCTTCTTTTCCAGTTTCGATTCCGCGATCAACTGGTTCAATTTCGTCTCCCACGCCGCGCCATTCATGGGTAGTTCCACCGTCTCTTTTGTAAGTGATGAGAATACCATCGCGTTTGCCAGCTCGACTGAGTGAACGCCCTCATCCCCGGGTGCGATGAGTTTTTCTCCGTCCAAGATTGCGTTCACAAAGTTCTGCATCAGCGCAGCGTGGGGCGCAGTGGCGTTGGTGAATGAAACCTCCTCTGCCTTCGCATCCGGCTTTGTAAAACCGCTCTTCGCTGTCCGACTGAACTCGATCATGTCTGCCGCGTTTCGTGTGAACATCAACTTGCCATTCTCTAAAACCAAAGTGCCGCGCGTGCCGACGATTTCGAAACGATTCGCACCCGGCGCTTCGCCGGTGGAACTCACAAACACGCCCGTCGCGCCGTTTGGCCATTCAAGATAAGCAGTGACATTGTCTTCCACTTCGATCTGGTGAAAGCGTCCAAGCTGGCAAAAGCTGCGCGTGCGGGCAGGCATTCCGAGCAACCATTGCAATACGTCGAGATTGTGGAGGCATTGATTGAGCAACACACCGCCGCCCTCGCCCTTCCAGGTCGCCCGCCACGCACTGCTGGCATAATACGCTTCGCCCCGGAACCAATCTGTGTTGACCCAGTTCACGCGTACGATTTTGCCGAGGTCGCCGTCGCGGACCAGAGTGCGGATTTTTTCATATCGCGGCTCAACCCGAAGTTGAAACATTCCCCCGAACGCGAGCTTGGGATTTTTGCCGTGAGCCACGATGAGCTTTTCTGCGTCGGCTTTGTGTGCCGAGATGGGTTTCTCCACCATCAAGTGCAGGCCGTGCTCAAAGGCCGCGATGCCGAGCGTCGTGTGTTGGTAATGCGGCGTGGCGACGATGACTGCGTCCACAGTCTTTGAGCCGAACAACTCCATCCCATCACCAAAAACTGTCACGCCTTTGGTCGTGTAATCCTCCAGCTTGTCCGGTGATGTGCTGCAAACTGCCGTGAGTTGGCAGCGCGCAACTTTCCCCTCAAGCAAATAACCGGCGTGATGCCTGCCGATGTTGCCCATGCCGATGATGCCGATACGGACGCTTTTCATGGTGCAAGTTTAGCGACCCGCATTGTCGTGCCCAGAAATTTATTCCTCCGGCACAAACACCGCGCAAACCGGCGATCCCACGGTGATCGTCTGGCCGGTGGGTTTCAGTTTGCCAGTGGTGGTATCAATGGCGAACACGACCACGGAATCTGAGTTCTGATTTTCTGCAAGCAGCCAGCGTCCGCTCGGATCAATCGCGAAGTGGCGCGGAGTTTTCCCCTGTGTGGATTCATTCTGCTCCAGCGTCAGTTTGCCGGTCTTCGTGTCTGCGGTGAACACCGCGATGCTGTCATGCCCACGATTCGAGCCATAAACAAATTTGCCGCTCGGATGGACCGCGATCTCAGCACAGGAGTCTTTTTCAGTGACGATGTAATTTGGCGGGAACGTGGAGAGGGTTTGAACTTCGGTCATGGCGGCGGTCTTGGCGTCATAGGTGAACACAGTGATCGTGAGTTTCATTTCGTTGATGACAAAAACGAACCTGCCATCTGGCGAGAATGCGAGATGCCGCGGCCCTGCGCCCGGCGCGACGACGGCGACAGACGGGTTGTTCGTGGTGAGTTTTGCAACAGCAGCGTCGAGTGGGTAAGCCAAAATCTTGTCGAGGCCGAGATCGCAAGTGAGTGCGAAGCGGTTATCGGGCGACGGAACAATGAAATGCGCGTGCGGCCCGGCTTGCCGTTTCGGATTCACGCTTGAGCCAAAATGTTGAAGGGTCGCCGCCGCTTCACCAAGGCTTCCATCAGTTTTGACAGGAAAAGCAGCGATACTGCCGGAGCCGTAATTGGCGATGAGCAATGTTTTCCCACTCGCGTCCACCGAGACATGACACGGCCCGCCGCCGCCGGAAGCTTGTTGATTGAGCGCGGTGAGTTTGCCGGTCTTGCCATCAATAGCGAATGCGTTCACTGCGCCGCCACGCTTGCCTTGCATATCGTTCACTTCGCCGACGGCATAAAGGAATTTCCCGGTCGGATTCATGGCGAGAAAGCTTGGGTTCTTGGTTTCAGCAGCGAGTTCTGGTTCGGAAAGTTTTCCGGTGCTGGAATCAAAGCGGGAAACATAAATGCCTTTGCTTTGCGCGCCGGTGTTGTGGCCGAAATTGACGAAGTGTTCGCCAGCGAAGCTGGCGAACACGCAGGACAGCAGGAGTGCGATGGAAAAGAGAGAGTTCATCCACGCCAGTGAACACGAAGCAAGGCGCGAGACAAGCGGTTTTCGGATTCGACTCCGGGGTGATCCGCTACCCGCCAATGCAACTCATCGAGCGCGAGGCGGGAACAAAATCAGGTTCGCCGATGTGATGACGGTCTTCTTTTTGCCAGACCACACCGCGCAGCCAGCGGTCCAGTTCCACATCACTCGCGCCGTTGCGGAGCAGTGAGCGCAGGTCGTGTTCGGTAACGCTGAACAGACAGGTGCGGACTTTGCCGTCGGCAGTAAGGCGGATGCGATTGCAATGACCGCAGAACGGTTCGCTCACCGGTGCGATGATGCCGATCTCGCCGCGACCATCCGCGTGCGCCCAGCGTTTGGCGGTGGAGGATGGATTGTCGTTCGTGACAAGGCGCAGATCGAAGCGCGCTTGCAGGCGGCGGAGAATCTCCGCGCCGGGTACAACCATCTCACGTTGCCAAGCGCGTGCGGAATCCAGAGGCATGAACTCGATGAAGCGCAGGCTCACGTCCGCGTCGCGGGCGAACTCGACAAGCGACTCGATCTCGTGATCGTTAATCTCGCGGATGACGACGGCGTTCACCTTCACCGGCGCGAAGCCGAGTTCTTTTGCGATGCGGATGCTTTTGAGAACGGCTTCAAGCCCGTCGCGTCCGGTCATCTTCTTGAAATTATCGCGATCCAGCGAATCCATACTGAAGCTCACTCGCCGCAAGCCGGCATCGCGCAGTGCGCGGGCTTTTTCGGCGAAGAGAAAACCGTTCGTGGTCATTGCGAGGTCTTCGATGCCGGGAATAGCGGCGATACGTGCAACGAGTTTTTCGAGTTCCTGACGAAGCATCGGCTCACCGCCTGTGAGTCGGATCTTGGTGATGCCAAGGCTGACAGCGAGGCGTATGACGCGTTCTATTTCCTCGAATGAAAGGAGGTGAGCTTTGGGAACCCATTCTTGAACGATGGGCTTGGAGTCGGGCATCTGCGCCCAGCGACCACGGTAAAAATTTTGCGCGGCCTCGGTTTCTGGCAGGCAATAAAGACAGCGGAAATTACAGCGGTCGGTAAGGCTCACCCGCAGATCGCGCAGCGTGCGGCCATGCGAATCTACGAGCGAGCCGGCGGGCGACATTTACTTCACGCCAGCGGGGGCGTTGGTGAGCGGAGGAATCGTTTTGACGGTGCCGTCAGCGTTCACTTCCACGTTGAGATCGTACACATTCGTGTTGTCAATCTGCGGTTTGACGTTCATCAGCTTGGTCGCGCCTTTTTGTTCATCGGAGGCGAAAAGGCCCTTGCGGATCCATTCCAAGCGGCGGGCGACGGAGAGTTCTTCCTTCAACTTGGAGACCTGGCGGCGGAGCGTGTCAAGATCGTTGAATTGTTTTTCAAGTTCGGCTTTTTCGGCCATGAGGCGCGTGAGTTCGCCTTGGAGGAATGCTTTGTCGCCTTCAGACGCATCGAGCTTGCGCTGAGTTTCGGTGATTTGGGAGGTGAGATTGGTGAGTGCGGCACTGAGATCAATGGCTTTCTCATCCAACTCGCGATTCTGGGTCTCAAGCGCAGCGATTTTTTGGTCACGTTCAGCGAGCGCGGTCTGCGTGGCTTTCAATGAAGCTTCGGTCTTCTTCAAGCTGCCTGCGACCTGCGTGAAGCTGTTGGTCAGTGTACCGAATTCCGAGCGCGCTTTGGTGAGGTCATTGGAAAGCATGGTGTTGACCTGAACCTGCTCGGTGAGGTCGGAACTGGTCTTCACAACGTCGTTTGAGAGATTGAGAATGGTGGTGGTAGCAGTGCGTTTTTCCTCGTCCGCCTGCTTTTTGCTGGTGAACAAAACAACGCCGAGTGCGATGCAAACAGCGGCCAGAATGATGACTCCGATAAGATTTTTCATAACAGTCATTGAAGATGCCAATCGCGAAGTTCTTTGGCAAGCATCCCGTTTGTGTTAGTTGCGCCTTTTTAACGGCGTGCGGTTGCGTCGCAGGCCCGCCGCCGCACGTTATCGCGATGACTTGTGACTTCTTGATTCCAACGCTTCGCGCATAGCCGCCCGCCGTGGAAGCCTACGCTCCGACCTGCCGCTTGATCGCGTCGCAAATCTGCGTGCTCCAGTTTTCCAGCACGGCTTGCTTCGGGCCTTCGATGAGGAGGCGGGCTTTGGGTTCGGTGCCGGAGTAACGCAATAACACGCGACCGCCTTCGGGTTTCACTTCAGCTTCGGCCTGCTCGACGAGCTTGAGGATGCCGTCGAGCCGGTCGAACGGAGTTTTCTCGCGCACCTTCACGTTGGTAACGAGTTGCGGGAAGCGTGACCAGCACTTGGCAAGTTTGCTCAACGGTTTGCCGCTGGATTTCATGATGCGCAACATCTGCAACGCCGCCACCAGACCGTCGCCGGTGGTACCGTGTTCGCGGAAGATCAAGTGCCCGCTCTGCTCGCCGCCAAAGTTGAATCCGCCGCGCAGCATCTCATCAATCACCAGCTTGTCGCCCACGCCAGTGCGGATGATTTTGCCGCCTGCGGCTTTGATGGCCACATCGAGACCGGCATTGCTCATCACTGTGGAGACGAGCGTCTTCTCCGCAAGTGTTCCCTGCTCAAGCATCTCCAGTGACGCGATAGCCATGATGTCATCACCATCAATCAATTCGCCGCGCTCGTCGCAAAGAATCACGCGGTCGGCGTCGCCATCGTGCGCGATACCTGCGTCAGCGCGGAATTCACGCACGAGCTGGCAGAGGTGTTGCGGGTGCATCGAGCCGCAATCTTGATTGATGTTTTTCCCATTGGGCGCATCGCCAAAGACGATGACTTCCGCACCGAGTTCGCGCAGCACACAGGGCGTTGCCTTGTAAGCCGCACCATGCGCGCAATCCACGACGATGCGCATACCTTCGAGCGTCATGCCGCGCGGGAAGCCGGCCTTGGCAAATTCAATGTAACGTCCGAGCGCATCAGCGATACGAACAGCCTTGCCGATCTCTTCGGCGGTGGGGCGGATGTTTTCGATCTCGCCGCTGAACACGAGGTTCTCGATGCTGGCTTCTATCTTGTCGTCGAGCTTGTAGCCGTCCGCGCGGAAGAATTTGATGCCGTTGTCGGCGTAAGGATTGTGTGAAGCCGTGATGACGATGCCTGCATCTGCACGCAAGCTGCGTGTCACATACGCGACGCCCGGGGTCGGCAGTGGTCCGATGAACAACACGTCCACGCCCATCGAAAGGATGCCGGAGGAGATGGCATTCTCGAGCATGTAACCAGAGAGGCGCGTGTCTTTGCCGATGACGATCTTGTGGCGGCCCTGACCGCGCGATTGTGTTTCGAGGTTCTTGAAGACGTGAGCAGCGGCGCGCCCGAGCTTCAACGCTGTCTCTGCCGTGACGGGTTCGACGTTGGCTGTGCCGCGTACGCCGTCAGTTCCGAATATCTTTTTGGGTTTGCTCATTACTTGATGATGTTGATCACGTTCTTGGGTTTGGGTGGCGTGATCTGGACTTCTGCGGGTTCGATGTGAACCACCGTGATGCCGCTGGGCACAGCCACGTCCACATGCCGCCGGAAATTCTGGGTCAGGTCTGCCGAGGTCACGTCCACGAGACAACGGATCTCGCGTTCGTTGAGGCGTGTGATGACTTCGCTACGACCTTTGAGCGTGACGGTGACGGTGACGGGTTCGACCTGAAACGTCCGCACATCGGCTGTGCCTGAAACGATCTGCAAGGACAACGCCAGAAACACGCGTTCCGTCTGGCCTTGCTCTGCGCTCGAGGCTTTGACCGTGAGCCAGATGACGAATGCCAGCGCCACAGAAAGCAGCTTCCAGCCAAAGTTCTTGAACAGGATTTCACGGAGAAGGTTCATTTGCCACCTCCATGCGATGTCGGACGCGGTTCGTTGCGCGTGATGACCGCTGGGCCGGACTTGGGCGCTTCGGATTGCAACGAGCGCAACCAGTCGCCGAAGGTGCGATTGCGCGCCGCATGAACGATGACGGAGGTGAGGAATGAACGCAGTTCCTCGATTGAGACGCCGCGCACGAGCTGACCTTTGTAAGCGTAGGAAATCGCTCCGGATTCCTCGGACACGATGACGATGGGCGCATCCGTCTCTTCGCTCAGGCCGAGCGCCGCGCGATGCCGTGTGCCCAGAGATTTGTTGATGTCTGAACGTTGCGTGAGCGGAAAGATGCACGCAGCGTAGGCGATGCGGTCGCCCTTGAGGATGACGCCGCCGTCGTGGATGGCGTTGTTGGGGAAGAAAATCGTTTCAAGCATCTCAGGTGTCGCCTCGCAATCCACCACGATGCCGGATTCCACGGCTTCGTAGAGTTGGATGGATTGTTCGATGGCGATAAGCGCGCCGATCTTCACATCAGCAAGGCGTTCGCAGGTGCCGATGACGACCTCGATGTTTTCGCGCTGTTCCCGAGCCGTGGCGAACAAGGGGAGATTGCCCAGCTCACCCAGCATGCGGCGGATCTCCGGTTGAAAGATGACGACCGCACCCAGAACGATGACGAACGAGGCGTTTCCCAGCAGCCAGCGCAACACTTCCAGCCTGAGCAACGCCGCTGTGAGCGTCAGTGCCAGCAGTAGGATGGTGAAGCCGATGACCACCGGCCAGCCGCGTGTGCCGCGCACAAAGCGCGTGGCAAAATAGATGCCCACCGCGAGGATGAAGATTTCCAACGCGGGCCGCCAAAAGTCTTGGATGATCTGCCACATTATATTTTACCTGTCGTCCTTCGTCGTCGGTCTCGTCCTCGACACCATTCAAACCCAAAGACGAGGACGAGGACGAGAGCGAGGACGATTTTATCTCCGCCGCTTCAAAATTGCTTCCGTCATTCGCACAGCCTGGACTGTTTCCGCCACGTCATGTGTCCGAATTATTTGCACGCCCGACTCCACGGCCAGACACGTCGCCGCCAGTGATCCCGGCAACCGCTCGTCCACGCCTGCGCCAGACAGCGCGCCGATGAAGGATTTACGCGAAACTCCCAGCAATAACGGTCGTCCCAGCTTTGTAAAACCTCGCAATGCGGCGAGCAACTGCAAATTGTGTTCCAGAGTCTTGCCGAAGCCGATGCCGACATCGAACACCACTTGGTCAGCGGAGACGCCAACCTCGTTCAATCGCCGCATCCGGTCTTTGAAAAATTCTTCCATATCGCGCGCCACGTCGTAGTAAGTCGGCTGCGCTTGCATCGTCTGCGGCAAGCCTTGCATGTGCATCGCCACATAGCCAGCCCCGGTTTCGGCGACCACGCGCCACATCTCGTCGTCATTGCGATTCGCCGCCACGTCATTGACGATGCTCGCGCCAGCGGCCAACGCCGCCCGCGCCACCGACGGCTTCATGGTATCAATCGAGAGCGGGACTTTGACCTGCGCCGCGAGGCGTTCGATCACGGGAATCACGCGCCGCAATTCCTCGGCTTCGCTCACCGCCAAGGCGCCGGGCCGCGTGGATTCCCCGCCGATGTCGAGCAACTCCGCGCCTTGCTGGATCAAGTCCAGCGCGTGCGACACGGCTTCGTCTTCAGCGTGAAACTCCCCGCCATCGGAAAACGAATCTGGTGTGACGTTCACGATGCCCACGACGAGGGTGGAACGTGGGAAGCGGAATTCAAATTGGCGGCAACGGAGCAACATTCAAAAGCTCCAAATTCCAAGCACCAACATCCAGAGAAGCCCCAAGCACCAAATCCCAAACAACACACCGCGCGCTAATTCTTGGCGCTTGGAGCTTGGATTTTCTCTGGAACTTGGATGTTGGCGCTTGGAGCTTCTCATCATTTGCTGTTCGCTCTTTGAATCAACTCGATCTCGTATCCCTCCGGTGCGTCAATGAACGCAAACGTCGTTCCAGTCGAACTGGTCGTCGGGCCATCGGAGTATTTCAGGCCATGCTTGGCCAAGTGCTTGGCGAACTCCTGCAAGCTGTCCACCTCGAACGCAAGATGCGTCAGATCGGCCTGACAATTCACAGGTTCGCTGCCGGGGAAAAAACAGATTTCAATCAACTCCTCGCTCTCCGGCGTTTTGAGGAAGACAAGTTCCGAGCCGCGCGGGGATTTATGCCGTTTGATCTCGGCGAGTCCGAGGATGTCGCAATAGAACTTCACCGTGCGTTCGAGATCGTTCACGCGATAGCGCGTGTGCAAAAGTTTTGTGGCGAGACTCATGGCCGCAGATTAACTGGAAGCAGAGTTTGGGCAAAGTGATTTGAGACGATCAACAACGTCTCGTGCGACTTGGTCCGGTTGGATCTCAAGCGTCTTCACATTCGGCAGGCCGCGAAACCACGTCCGCTGACGCTTGGCATACTGGCGCGTCTTGATCTTCACCAGCTCCACGGTGTCAACCAGCGAGCGTTCGCCGCGCAGATGCTCGACGACCTGGCGGTAACCGATGGCTTGCATCGCAGTCTTGTTCTGCTCCAGACCCAGTTCCAATAACCGCTGCGTTTCTGCCACCAATCCCAACGCGAACATCTCGTCCACGCGAGTGTGGATGCGTGCGACCAAGTCTTCCGATGTCCGAGACAAGACAAAGATTGTTCCGTGATTTGCAGCAGGGGCTTCGTCGTTCCAAGTGGAACGCTGCTCCGAGAATGGTTTCCCTGTGAGTCGTATGACCTCCACCGCACGCACCACGCGACGAGGATTCTCTTTATCAATCCGCGCAAACGTCACCGGATCGCGCCGCTCAAGTTCCACCAGTAACTTCGCAAGCGGTGTTGCCTCCAATTCAGCGCGCAGTTTTCCATCCGAGGCGGGCGCATCGCCGATTCCTTCGAGATAAGCCCGGAAGTAAAGCCCCGTGCCTCCACAAAAGATCGGTGTCCGGCCACGCGACTGGATTTCCGCCACGACCTTGTTCGCCAACGCCACAAACTTGGCTGCATCGAACGGCTCGTTGAGTTCTACGACATCAATCAGGTGATGCTGCACGCGAGCGCGTTCGGCGGGCGTGGGTTTGGCGGTGCCGATGTCGAGGCCGCGATAGACCTGCATGGAATCCACGGAGATGATTTCACCACCGATCTGTTCGGCGAGCAACAGAGCCGCGCCGGATTTGCCGACGGCGGTGGTGAAATCATCTCCGTGGATTCCATGCAGGTCTATCGCGGCCTCGACATCGGCACCGCCAAACCCACGCCCGCCGAACGCGCTCGCGGGC
>JANPGI010000210.1:0-2305 GCA_031423875.1 Verrucomicrobiota bacterium
CAATGACAACAAATTCTTCCAACGCTCCACCGACTTCCTCGGCGCGCCCGACTCGAAGAATTACACCATCGAATCCGACGTGATGAGCGTCGGCAATCGCCGCAAGATGACCGAAGTTGGCGTCATCAACCAACGCTACGCCATCGTGCTCAAAGGCAACGATCAAAAGCTCGAAGTCAGTTCCAACTTCGAGCGCCTGCGCGAAACGGTGGATTTCAAGTGGTCGCCGAATACATGGTATCACCTCAAATCCCGCGTGGACATCGCTGCCGACGGCACAGGCGTCGTCCGCGCCAAAGCGTGGAAACGTGACGAACCCGAACCCGCCGCCTGGACCATCGAAGTGAAACACAACACCGCGCATCAGGAAGGTTCACCGGGATTGTTTGGCTTCTCGCCACAGGACATGCGCGTTTATATTGATAACATCAAAGTGACGGCGAATTGATCTCCAGAGCTGGCGCGACTGCTTAACCTCGCTTGATGTAAGCGCACCGCCAAAAACTCACCGGTTGCCTGCTTGTCACCAGTTTGCAAAAATGCTGGCATCAATTCCGGCATGATAACTCACCGATGGCGGCAACTGGCTTGGCGGTTGGCCTTGATCTTTGGGGTGTATTCTCTGTTGCGTGGGATTTTCTTTTTTTGGAATCACAGCCTGTTCGCAGACGCGACCGCAGCTCAGGTAGCGAAGGCCTTCCTCGCCGGAGTGCGATTCGATCTCGTTGCCATCTTCGTCATCAACTCTCCGGTGATCGCGCTGACGATGCTCCCGTGGCAATCGCATCAGCCACGCAACCATCAACGCCTGATCAAGTTTTTGTTCCTAGCGCTAAACTTTCCGTTCTTGGTCATCAACCTCGTTGACATTGAATACGTGCAGTTCACGGGTCGGCGTTCGGACCTTACCTTGCTTGGGTTGGGCATGGATGTGGGTGTGAAGTGGAGTTCGCTGGTGGTGGAATTCTGGCCGCTGGCGGTGTTGGGGGTGCTGATCATGGTGGCTCTTTACTTTTTATACGGACGCACGCGCACGATGGAAACTTCCGACGCCCGACCCGTTGGCATTCTAGCGTGGGCGGGAAGTTCGCTTGTAGTTATCGCAATCACAGTGATCGCCATTCGTGGAGGACTGCAGAAAATTCCCATCAATCTCGTGAATGCCGCCGTGCAAAACCATCACGGACTGACTCTGCTCACGCTGAACTCATCTTTCAACGTGATCAAAACTTACGACAACCACACGTTGACCAAGCACGCGTATTTCAGCGATTGGGAACAACTGCGCCAATACCTGCGCCCGTTCGTAAATGGAGAAAAACTTTTGCCACAAACCACGCGCCGCGACAACGTGATCATCCTCGTCGTCGAAAGTCTCTCTGCGGAATATTGTGGTGCGGGCAACGGCGGAAACCGCTACACGCCGTTTCTGGATTCGCTGGCGGCGCAGTCCCTGTTCTTTCCGCATCACTACGCCAATGGCCGGCGCTCCGTCGAGGCCATGCCGTCCATTCTCGCAGGGCTGCCATCGCTCATGGAGCAATCGCTGATGGAATCCTCGTATAGTGACCACCCCATCCAAGGGCCTGGCAATCTCCTTTCGCCACACGGTTACACGACCAGCTTTTTTCACGGTGCAACCAAGGGCACGATGCACTTCGACACTTTCATGCGGCAAGCTGGTGTCGAAAATTATTTCGGCCTCGCCGACTATCCCGATCAGTCCGACTTCGCCGGTGACTGGGGAATCTTTGACGAACCCTATCTCCAATACGTCGCCAAACAGTTGACCACTCAGAAGCCGCCGTTCGCGGCGGTGGCGTTCACACTGTCATCGCATTCGCCCTACCCGATCCCGGCGAAATACCAAGGACGATTCAACAAAGGCACGCTCGCCATCCACGAATCCATCGGTTACGCCGACCACGCCTTGAAGGAATTCTTTATCACTGCACAAAAACAGCCGTGGTATTCAAACACCCTGTTCATCATCACTGGCGATCACACGCAAAAGCTGGAGACACCCGAATACTCAAGCGTCCTGGGGCATCATCGTGTGCCGCTGCTGTTCTTCCATCCGCAACAACAATTCACGATGGTGGACACCAACCGCGTGACACAGCATGTGGACATTCTGCCGTCGCTTCTGGATTTTCTGAACATCCAACCGGAACAGCGGTTGTTGTTTGGCCGATCCGTTTTTTGCGCAGGTGCAGCAGTTCAAGGCGACGGCCGATCAGAAGGCAACGAAGGACAAGACGGAACTGAAGAAACTCTTGGTCTGTGCCGGCGTGGTTGCAGCGCT
>JANPGI010000211.1:0-3329 GCA_031423875.1 Verrucomicrobiota bacterium
CAGGGATGCGATCCAAAATCGCCTTGTTGCGAACGGGGTCTTCGCGCAACGCCTTCGTGTTTTCCGTAGCGATGTAGCCGGGTGCGATGGCGTTCACGTTGATGCGTTCCTTCGCCCATTCATTTGAGAGCGCCTTGGTGACGCCGGCGATGCCGTGTTTGCTCGCAGCATAGGCGGGCACAGTGATGCCGCCTTGAAATGAGAGCAGCGAGGCGATGTTCACCAGTTTGAGCCGCGAACTCTCGGACGCTTTGGCGCGACCAGTTTCAATCCACCACTTGCCGACAGCTTGCATGAGGAAGAACGGTGCGTTCAGATTCGTGGCCATGACTGCGTTCCAGTCCGCTTCGGAAAAATCCTTGGCGGGCGCGCGACGGATGATGCCGGCGTTGTTGACCAGCACATCTATCTTCCCGGTCTTGCCGAGAATCTGTGCGATGACGTCGGCGGATTCCTTCTGCGTGCCAGTGCCGAGGTCGGCGTTGTTGGCGAGGAACGAACCACCAGCGGCTGCAACCTTGTCGCCAGTTTCCGCAAGATCACTTCGCGCCACGCCAACCACGATTGCGCCTTCCCGTGCGAAGGCCACGCAAATCGCCTGCCCAATACCACGGCTTGCGCCTGTGACCACAACTACTTTGTTTTTAAATTTCATAAATTGGGAAACATCGAATGTTCAACTCTCAACATCCAGAGCCACGCCACACTCCCTTCGATGTTGGGCGTTGAATGTTCGATGTTGAATGTTCTGGAATTGACTTACCTCAAATCCAACGGCTTGGCTGGATCCATGTCATCAAACACCTGGTTCTCGCCCGCAATGCCCCAGATGAATTTGTAATTACCGGCACCGACGCCGAAGTGCATGGACCAGTTCGGTGACAACGCCACCTCGTCGTTGTGCATGAACAAATGCCGCGACTCCTGCGGTTCGCCGAGGAAGTGCGAGACGATCTTGTCGCCGAGATCGAAGTAGTAATAAATCTCAGTGCGCCTCCAGTGCGTATGCGGCGGGAAGGAGTTCCACACATTGCCCGGTTCAAGCGCGGTAAGCCCCATCACGAGCTGGCAGCTATGGATACCGCCTTGGTGGATGAACTTGTAGATCGTGCGCTTGTTGGCCGTCTCCTGCGCGCCGAGATTCACCGGCGTGGCTTCGCTGGATTTCATCATCGCCATCGGATACGCAGCGTGCGCTGGGCAACTGAGAAAATAAAATTTGGCCGGATCCTTTGCGTCGTTGCTCTCGAACTTCACGGACTTTGTGCCCATCGGTAGATAGACGCAGTCCAGTTTTTCGAGCGCGAAGGATTTTTCATCGGCAACCACCCGCCCAGCCCCGCCGACGTTGATGACGCCCATCTCACGACGTTCGAGAAAAAACGCACGCCCCGTCTCCTTGTGATTCGGCAGATCAACCGGCGTCAGCGGCATCGCTCCACCGACCACGAGACGATCCAGATCGGTGAATGTGCCGGTGATTTTCCCGGGCACGAAAAGAGTGTTGATGAGAAACATGTCGCGGAGTTCCTGCGTGGACATGCCGACGACATCCTGCGGGCGCGGCATCCGACGGATTGAATCATTAAACATGCGTTCGAAATTAGAGACGCACGCGGCAACGGTCAACGCGAAGTTCATTTTCCAATGAAAACTGCGACCTCATTCGCTATTGAAATTTAACGCTGCGTTTCACATCGTTCGACCATGCAATCGCACGAACTCCTGCGCGAGGTCATCCAGAAGACCAGCGCGAAGCAAGTTTCCTCCGACCTTAACCTCTCACTCTCCATGATCTACAAATGGGCCGAGCCGGACGAAGGCGACGGAAGCGGCGCGGTCAATCCGCTGGATCGCATCGAGCAATTGATCCGCAGCACCAATGACCACCGCCTCGTGCAATGGATATGCGAACGTGCCGGGGGCTTCTTCATCCTGAATCCCAAGACCAACAAGCCGCACCCAGAATATCTCATTCCCGCCACCAACGAGATCGTCCAGGAATTTGCCGACCTGCTCTCGGTCATCGCCGTGACTGCGGCGGATAATCAGATCACGCCTAAGGAAGCCAAACAGATCCGCGCCCGCTGGGAGGAATTGAAATCTGTCACGGAAGGATTTGTCGCGTGTTGCGAGGAGGGAAATTTTTCTGCGTTGAAAGACAAGCCGCCGGGCGTTAGCAGGGCGAAGTAATGTGAACGGAATCAAATCCAAACTCATGCGAATCCTCGCGTCATTTTCTTTGGTCAGCCTCTTGATTCTCTGCGGCTGTTCAGGTGAAGACGAAATGCGCTTCACGAAAGGGACGGGAGACATGGGGGATTTCTTGTTAGGGCAGGCACTGAAGCGTGGAGCACGTCCAACGTCCACAAACGGACTTCCCACGATTGGAGGAGAGTGGCACTACTCCGAAGATCAGTATGGTGTGGTCTTTCAGTTGCCACGGGAACGTTTTTTGGAGGTCGAGATTTTTTTGTACCAAGCCTTCGGTACTCCCGCACAAGAACCGATCGAAACGACCACTGGCGGAAAATTTGGCTGGTATTCTCCCAAGACGATTGGAGTCGCATTGCAATTCGGTTTCGACCAAGATCGAACACAAGTTATTGTCCTAAAGCCACAGCCAGCGAGCGAGATTCTGAAACGCATCCCAAAAGCGATGGGCGAGGAACGTTCGGCAGTCCAAAGCCACCACTAAAAACATGAACTGTTCAACTTCACCGTCAGCTTCGACACACCGCCCGGCCCGAGCTTGATCGCCTCCGTACGCACGTTGCCAGACTCCACGCAAACCATCCGCAGATATTCGTCATCCCCGTAATCCACCATTCGCTTTGCCTTCTCGATCCACGGATTCCACACCACGGTTGAAACAGAATTCTCCTTCTCCACACGGATGACTCGGCGCAACACCGCATCGCGAATCTCTGTCGTGTGCGGCGTGTTGAAATAAACCCGATCCGTCTCGGCGGTGAAGCGGATGACATCGCCCTGCTCCGTCTTGCGCGCGAAATTGTCCACCGCATCGAGATATTCCACGCCATTCAATCCCGCCACGCTCGTCTGATGAATATCGCCGACGGTGAAATACGTGTGCAGACAGTTCTCAAAAACAAACTCGCTCTCAGAACCGTTCTTCACGATCAACTCCGCCGTCAACACCTCGCCCACCGTCACGAGATATTCCACGCCGATGGATGACAACTCCACGCACGACGGTAATTTGAATCGCGCCTCCACGCTGCCATCGGCGTTCGTCTTCGTCCCAGCCAGTTCCCAAACACGCGACCGCACGAACCCATGTTGCCCCGGCTTATCCGCCGGTTTGC
>JANPGI010000212.1:0-1627 GCA_031423875.1 Verrucomicrobiota bacterium
CTCGAAGGCATCCGTCCGTCGGACTTCCTCAAAACTAAACGCGACCGCTGCGGAGGTGCCCAATGAAGTCCACCAAATTCAAACCATCACGCACAGGATCGGCGCGTAGCACGTTTGAACGCATCATCGCCATCGCCATCGCACTCACCACGCCGCAGGGAGCAAACACACGAGAGCTTGCAGGGCGATTCGAGGTCAGCACCAAATCAATCCAGCGCGACTTGGACTTCATGCGGGATAGATTGCTGATCGAAATCAAATACGAACAGAACGGGCGTTGCCCCGGCGCGTTCCGCTGGCGCACGCCAGACGTTGAACGGGTGCAAGGAATCAAAGCCGTGTTCGCCAACCTGACGCACTGAAACTAACCTGAGACAGACAGCCCCGCATTATCACTGCGGGGCTTTTTCATTTCCACCACACGTTAGAAATCATCCACCAATGCACTGACAGACGATGTTCTTGACACGCCATGTCTCGCGTGATTGGCTTGGCAGATTCGCACATGGAGAAATTTGGTCTTCATGTATTCAATCCCAACTCTCCACGGCTACCCGCGATGTGCTTCACAACGATGCGTTCACCGGCCTTTGATTCGAGGAAGCGTTTCAACTGCGCCTCGTTGTTGACGACGACGACGTTGACCGGCGCGGACTCCACGTTCACGTTTGACGATCCACCCATGCCCGCGCCTTGATGAAGTCCATCCGGCACACTCGGCAGGATGTAACCGCTCTGATTCGGCACGAACAATTCAGCGCGCTTCTCGCCGACGATGTAGGGTTGCCCAGCAGTAACGGGGCCGCCGTGTTCGCGGGCAACAAAGCCCGCAGCATTGAACGCGGCAATTGTCATCGCAAGCCCGCCGATAACTGCGCCAGCACCGGCGTATGCCGCGCCGCCGTAGGAAGCAACTGATGCGGCATACGCAGCCGGTGCCCATGCGTTAGTTGCCGATGTCGCAGTGGAGGTTGTTTCCGTGGCAAAGATTTTTTGCAACGCCCGCATGATCGTCTGTTGGACGATCCACTGGACAACCACTTGAATGATGTTGGCAATGATGCTGCGTGCGACTTGTGCAAACACCTGACCCCATGTGCGCGTGCCATCAATCATTCCCATGATGCCGTCGCTGACGCCTTGGATTGCCGAGCCGATGCCGTTGGTGACAAGGTTTGCCGATGCCTGACTGAAAGTTCCAAATGTGTTTTGAAGCTTCACAAGTCCAACGCTCATCTGTTCTCCAAAACTGTTCGGGTCTGCGCCAAGTTGGTTCTTGCCGACGCCCATCCCCATCATCTGTGAATACTTTTCGGAATTCATCAGGAACGGACTGGCCTGAATTTTATCAATGTCCTTTTGGCGATTCGCCTCTTGCATCCGCTGAGTGTGTTCCCACTCTGCCAACTGGGATTCATCTTGAATCTTTTGCAGTTCCAGTGCCTTCGCGACCTTGTCGTCCCATTCTTTCTTCTCGATGCCCGCCATCGTTTTGTGATGCAACAACTCGCTCTCCATGCGGGCCATCTCCAACGCAGGTTGGTCAACCTCCTTGGCAAACCTCGCTCTGGCTTCGATCTCCTTTGTGACCTGCTGATAGCGGTTCACTTCGGAAGCGCGCTCGCGC
>JANPGI010000213.1:0-13803 GCA_031423875.1 Verrucomicrobiota bacterium
CGATCAAGTTCATCGAAGAATAACTTCACGTCAGACAACTGACGCAACAAAAGCCGAACCGGAGAAATCTGGTTCGGCTTTTTGTTTTATGTTTCCGTGTCGAGTGAGTGCCGGGAAGGTCTGCGGCCTATCTCCGTATTAGGCATCTAATTTGGATCATTTCCCTTAAGCCCATCATACTGTCCGGCGTAAAAGCCCGCCATAACCGCTTTTTCGTTCTTCATTCCATGAAATGGGAAAGATGCTTCTTGTCCTTTTCGTCCCATCTCATACCCACACTTATATCCATAGAGGAACGAACTAAAATCCAAACCCTCATATTTGGCCGGGATTTTCACTTTCGAATAATCGTAATCTTGGCTCGATTGTGTGGCGGCGTGTCTGCCACTGCTTTGACAGGAAGTGAGAAGCGCGGCGAATACAATTGCGATTAGAGTTTTTCCCATTGTGGTTTTGAATTGGTGCGGCTCGCCTAACTAGTAATGGACGGCGATATCTTCCGTCTATCTCTTTTCATGAGGCGAGACTAATCACGCCGCATTTTTCTGTCGAGGATGGTCTTGTTGTTGAAATGAAACCTGTGTCCTTATGACGTTCACTACAATTGCTCGTGTGTGATAGAGTTCATTTCTTCACGGACGCACGCACCCGTTCAGCCAACAGCTTGTAGCCTTCTGCGTTGAAGTGCAGCATGTCGGACACGAAGAGTTCGGGGCGCGGCTTGCCATCCGTGCCGAGAACGATGTCGTAGGTTTCGACGTAGTTCAGGCGTGGCTTGCCCTTCACAAATCCGGCAACGAGATCGTTCAACTTCTTTTCCCGCCCCGCTTGCGCCCATCGCGACGGGCTGGGACTCAGCGCGATGAAAACGATTTCTGTCTCCGGCAATTTCGCATGAACGGTGGCGACGAACTCTTTGAACTCAGTGAAGACAAGTTCGGGTGTTTTGCCAGCCCAGAGATCGTTCCCACCGGCACGGAGGAAAATCTGTCTTGGTGTGTGCGGGAAGATGAGGCGGTCGGCGAAGTGCGTCGAATCCACAATCTCCGTGCCGCCAAAGCCACGATTGATGACGGCGGCGTGTGGATAATCCTGCGCGAGCGATTTCCAGAGTCGGACGGTGGACGAACCGATGAACAACGAACCGTTCTTGGGCTGCGGAGTTGTTTTGTCGCTCGCTTCCATGTCGGAAACTTCCTTCTCCCACTTCGCAAAATCATGTGTCTCCGGCGTGATCCATTTGTTGAATCTCAACCATTCCTCACAACGCTCCGTCCACTTTGCGGTAGGGCCGAATTGCGGATCGCGACTGTCGCCGTGTGAACCGGCGGCGTAGGTGTGCATTTCGGCGGGTACGCCAGCGTCGCGCAGGGCTTGATAAAATCTCAAGGAGTTTTCCACCGGCACGGTCTTGTCTGCCATCGTGGCGACGATGAAGCACGGTGGAGAACTGCTGCGAACGTGTTTCTCAAGCGAGAGCAGTTGGATCTGTTCCGGCGTGGGATCGTTTCCAAACAAGGCTTTGCGGGAACCTTTGTGGACGAACGGGTCTTCCATCGTGATGACGGGATAGATCAACGCAGCAAAATTCGGACGCGCACTGATATCGTCGAGTGTGTGGCCGGTTTTGCCTTCGGGCGAATCCCACATCGTGGCGGCGCAAGCGGAGAGGTGACCACCCGCCGAGCCGCCCATCACGCCGATGCGATCAGCGCGGACGCCAAACTCCGCCGCACGCGAGCGGACGATGCGCACCGCGCGCAACACATCTTGCAAGGGCGCGGGATGACCGTAGTTGTCGAGCCGATACTTCACGACGAAGACCGTGATGCCGAGTGAATTGAGCCAGCGCGCATCGTTCTTGCCATCGCTGACGCGCA
This sequence comes from Verrucomicrobiota bacterium, assembly GCA_031423875.1. GTDB lineage: Bacteria > Verrucomicrobiota > Verrucomicrobiia > Limisphaerales > JADLHS01 > JADLHS01. Next base: position 1,881 of record JANPGI010000213.1, read on the forward strand.
CATAACCGCCGCCGGGCGAATAGACGATGGCAACGCCGGAAGATTTGGCGACATCCGGCGCGTACATCGTGATGGTGGGATTGTGGATGTTGGTGAAGCGGCCGTTGAATTCAACTTCGGGTGTGGCGTTGGGTTTCAGGCCAGGCACGCCTTCCGGCCAGAGCGGGATGACGAGCGGTTCGGCGGCGAAGGCGTTCAACGCAAAGACGCAGAGAAACAATGACGCAAGGCGGCGGGATGCAAGTTTCATGGTGCGGAAGTTTTGTCGCACGAACGCGTAGAGGCAATGAGAAGTTTTAGGGAGTGCCGAGCAATGCTCAGATCGGAGTAGCAATCCCACACAATGCCGAGCGACGTGGACGGGTTTCCCCGAGTCTTATATGACTCGTTCCAACGAAAACACCGCGATTTGCTCGGCCTCGAATAGATCAACCAAGTTGACTACATCGGAATCACTGTGGCTTCTCCCGACGCGATCCAAGTGGTTTGAGCGAGTCTGTGTTGGTGATCTCATTTCCTTCAATGGTTTCTAATCCGTTCGTTGGATAACGCGATTGATTCGCGTGAATGACTTCCTTTTCTAGCATCCAATAATATTGGCAGATTTTAGAATTTAATTGCCTCAGAGCGTTTGTTGCGTGGACAATCCACATTATGCCCAGCGGGAAAATAGTTGTCATCACAGGGGCCACACGCGGACTGGGTCGCGCGATGGCGGAGGAATTCATCCGGCTGGGTCACACGGTTCTCGGCTGTGGACGTTCCGGCAAGGAGATTGACCGGCTGCGCAAGTCACACGGTGCGCCGCATGATTTTTATCCGGTGGATGTGGCTTCGGACACGGCGGTGAAATCGTGGGCGAGTCTCGTCCTGACATCGCATGGCGTACCGGACTTGATCTTGAATAACGCCGGAGTCATCAACGCCAACGCGCGTTTGTGGGAGATCGAGGCGCGTGAGTTTGATGAGGTGATGAACATCAATCTTCGTGGCGTGGCGAATGTCATCCGACATTTCGTGCCCGCGATGGTCGCTCGTAAGAGCGGTGTCATCGTCAACATGAGTTCTGGTTGGGGGCGTTCGGCGGATGCGGAAGTCGCGCCATATTGTGCGACGAAGTGGGCGGTGGAAGGACTGACGCAATCACTCGCACAGGAACTGCCGTCTGGCATGGCAACGGTGGCGCTGAATCCCGGCATCATCAACACGGACATGCTGCGAAGCTGTTTCGGTGGTGGCGCGTCCAGTTATCCATCGCCGGAAGAGTGGGCGACGGTGGCTGTGCCGTTCCTATTGAAGATCGGCACAGGTGACAATGGTCGTCCGCTAAACGTGCCGGGGCATACGGCTTGATGAGTTCTAAAAATTTCAAAGACGCCACGCTGGTCATCCTCGGCCACGGCACGACTCTCAATGACGGCTCGGCTTTGCCGGTGATCCAACATACTGCGGAGTTGCGACGTCGCGGAATTTTCGCCGCAGTGCGCGAGGCGTTCTGGAAACAAGAGCCGCAGATAAAATCCGTTCTCGCCGAGATCAAAACACCGCGCGTATTCGTTGCGCCATTGATGATCAGTGAGGGCTACTTCGCCAGCGAAGTCATCCCACGCGAGTTGGGCTTGGACTCCGACTTCAGACTGGAGACTCAAGACTCAAGACTCTTTTACTGCAAACCTGTCGGCACGCATCCAAGCATGACGAATGTTCTGCTCGCCCGTGCGCGTGGCGTGGTGGAGAAATTTCCTTTTCCACGCGAGCCGAAGCCGAAGGACATCACGCTGTTCATTGCTGGGCACGGGACAGAGCGTAGCGAGCAATCGCGGATCGCCATCGAGCGACAGGTGGAATTGATCCGTGCGCTGAATCTTTACGCGGAGGTGCGAGCGATCTACATGGATGAAGACCCGCGTATCAAAGATTGTCAGACGACGGCGAGCACACGTCACGTCGTCGTCGTGCCGTTCTTCATCAGTGATGGATTGCACACGACCGAGGACATTCCGGTATTGTTGGGTGAACCAGAGCGTCTCGTGAAGGAGCGTCTCGCGGCGGGGCAGGCGACGTGGCGCAACCCAAGCGAGAAGCACGGCAAGCTCACGTGGTATTCGCAGGCCATCGGCAGCGAGCCGCTGATGGCAGAGGTGATCTTGGAACGCGTGCGCGAAGCGGCACAATCCGATGAATGAAGCCGGAACTCATAAACTCAAAAAGATTTTCTGAGTTTATGAGTTTTGGCTTTTGATATTTGTTTGTAGTTTCATTTTATGACCAAACTCCGTTGGGGAATCCTCGGTGCGGCGAACATCGCCCGCAAAAACTGGAAGGCTCTCTTTCATTCCGGCAACAACATCGTCACGACTGTGGCGGCGCGTGACGTGGCGCGTGGCGAACAATTCGTGCGCGACTGTCAGGCGCAGTTTGCGTTTGATCCCGCGCCGAAAGTTCTCGGCAGCTACGAACAACTCCTCGCATCGCCGGACGTGGAGGCAGTTTATATTCCTTTGCCCACGACCTTGCGTAAGGAATGGGTCATCCGCGCGGCGCAGGCGGGCAAGCACGTGCTCTGCGAAAAACCCTGTGGCGTGAGCGCGGCGGACTTGCGCGAGATGATCGCGGCCTGCCAGAAACATCGCGTGCAATTCATGGATGGCGTGATGTTCATGCACAGTCCGAGACTCGCCGCAGTGCGTGCTGTCTTGGACGACAAGAATCGCATCGGGGCGATTCGCCGGATCGAATCCACCTTCAGCTTTGCGGGCAATGCCAAAAACTTTTCCGATAACATCCGCGTGCAAGGTGTGTTGGAGCCGGCGGGTTGTCTGGGTGATCTCGGCTGGTATTGCATTCGCATCACGCTGTTTGCCATGAACTGGGAAATGCCGGTTTCAGCGACGGGCCGAATCCTCGCCTACGCTGCCGATGGCAAAACCCCGACGCAGTTTTCCGGTGAACTTATTTTCGCCAGTGGCGCGTCAGCCGGATTCTATTGCTCGTTCGTCATCGAATCGCAGCAGTGGGTGAGCGTGATGGGCGAGCGCGGTACGGTGCGGATCGCAGACTTCGTGCATCCGCAAAACAGCTACGAACCGGAGTTCGAGGTGAATCAGACCGAGCATCGCGTTCACGCGGAGACAGGTGCATCCGTGCCCGTTGATCCATCGCTCGTGAACCAGATGGGTCACGCCACGGCGCAGGACACGCGCATGTTCCAACACTTCGCCGCCTTGGTCCGGTTGGGAAAGGTTGACGAATCTTGGCCGGAGATGGCGTTGAAAACCCAGTTGGTGATGGACGCGTGTCTGGCTTCGGCGCGGGCGGATGGGCGATCTCTCGCCGTGGAAAAAGTTTGAACCAAACAACTCAATCAACGTCTGAACAATTATGAAACTGACAACACTTGCCCTGACAACGCTCGTCTTTACTACTGTTACTCTTCACGCTGAACCTGAAATCAAAGGGACGGCATCGGAGTTGACTGAACATCTGAAATCCATCCCGCGCACCGTGCAACTTATTGGTGAAGGTGAAGTCAAGGCTTCGGCTGACCGCGCGGTTATGTCCATCCGTGTCGTCACCGAAAACAAATCATTGCAGGAAGCGTCCCGCGTAAATCAGGAGTTACGGGCCAAGATGCTCCGGGTGCTGGCGGAGAAGGGGATTCCCGCCGAGCGCGTGAAGGCGTCGAGGTTTTCTTCCACACCGAAATACGGATTATTTGGCGAGAAAGCCAAAAGTTATCGCGTCGACAACGTTGTAAAAATAACTACACACGACGAGAAGGAATTTCAGGCTGTCGCAAATCTGGTGGATGCCACGCCTGAGTTTCGTCACGACAGCATTGAGTTTGAACATTCGGACAAGGACGGCTTGAAAAAGAAAGCACTTGATCAGGCGATAGACAAAGCTGCGGAGAAGAAAAGACTCTATGAGGAGAAGCTTGGAGTTAAACTGACGGTGAAAAGTTTTGAAGAAGGACGAGCAGTTGCTGTAACAGAATTGGGATCGCGCCGGGCTTATTCTGGTTCGGCGATGAAAAGTGGTTACGCACCTGAATCCGTAGGTGCTCCTGTGCGCACGGGAGAAGTCGGCGAGGCGGATTTACCAACGTCCTTCGACGAATTAGTGTTCAAGGCACGAGTGACGGTGGAATATGCAGTCGAGTCGAAGTAACCGCACAAAACAATCTTCCATCCGCCATCCTCCATCGTCTATCCTCGCGAGGTGCGTTGGAACAAAATCACACTTGTAGGCGTGGGCTTGCTGGGCGGTTCGCTCGGACTGGCTTTGCGCCGACGCAAACTCGCCAAACTGATCGCCGGTTACGTCCGGCGTGAAGCGAGCATCAAAGACTGTGAGCGCGCATGTGCGACGGATTTTACCACCACCGATCTTCTCGCAGCAGTTTCAGACGCAGACCTCGTTGTACTTTGCACACCGCTCGCACAGATGAAACCGCTCGTGAGGCAAATGCTTCCCGCACTCAAACGCGGCGCGATTGTCACCGATGTCGGCAGCGTGAAGGGCAGCGTCGTTAAAGATGTGGAAGCGATGATCGCCAAGGCGGGTGCGCATTTTGTCGGCAGTCATCCGATGGCAGGCGGCGAGAAGCAGGGGGTTCTGGCCTCGCGTGCAGATTTGTTTGAATGTGCCATCTGCGTGGTGACGCCAAGCAAGCGAACCAACCAAACCGCTCTGCGAAAAGTGGAGCAACTTTGGAAGGATGTCGGCGCCCGGATACTCCGAACGACCCCGGACGCGCATGACGAATTTGTCAGTCGCTCCAGCCATCTACCGCATCTCATGGCAGCGACTTTGGCTACTGCGGTGCTCGACCCCAAGTATCCCAAGGAGCAGGCTTTGTTATGCGCCACGGGTTTTCGTGACACCACGCGCATTGCTTCAAGCTCGCCGGAGATGTGGCGGGATATTGCTATGACCAATCGCAAACATCTCGGACGGGCTTTGGATGGGTTTATCGTCGAGTTGGGGAAGTTTCGTGCTGCGCTCAAGCGCGGGGATGCGAAAGCCATCGCGAAGTTTTATACAACTGCCAAGCAACGGCGGGACAACTGGTGTTCGTACTGCGTCTCGCCCTCTCAGGAATGAATTTTGGCCACAGATTTTCACAGATGAAACACAGATCAAATCCAGAAAGCATGTTTCATTATCTGTGTTTCATCTGTGTTTCATCTGTGGCTTAACCAAGCATGGCTTTACCCGATCTCATCGAAATCGTCCCGCTGACTCAACCCGTGCGCGCGGAGATCACCGTGCCGGGTTCAAAGAGCATTACGAACCGCGCACTCATTCTCGCGGCGCTGGCAGATGGTGTAGTAACTTTGACTGGCGCGCTGTGGAGCGAAGACACGCAGGTGATGACCGAGGCGTTGCGGACGCTGGGCTTCGACGTGCGCGTGGAGAATGATCCGGCGGAATTCTGCAATCGCACCATCACGGTCAAAGGGCAGGGCGGAAAGATTCCCAAAGCGGGCACGGCGGAGAAGCCGTTGGAATTGTTCGTGGGCAATGCGGGCACGGCGGCGCGGTTTCTCGCAGCGATGGTTTGTCTCGGTGACGGCGTGTATCGCTTGAGCGGTGTGCCGCGAATGCACGAGCGCCCGCAAGCGGCGTTGTTCAAGGCGCTCCGTGAACTTGGCTATCGCGTGGACGCGACGAATGACAAGCTGCCAGCGATAATCTTTGGTAGCAGCCGACGTGAGTCGGCTCAAACTAAACCCGGTGAAACAAGTCAGAGCGGACTCACGTCCGCTGCTACGAGTAAAGGTTTGCGCTCTTGCACGGTGAGTATTGACGAGAGTTCGCAGTTTGCTTCGGCGTTGTTGCTTTCCGCCAAGCACGGTAGCTGGGAAGTAAAAGTGGCTGGCGACGATGACGAAGAAGCTCCGTACGTCACGATGACAGAGCGGTTGGTGGAGGTGTTTCCGTGGGGCGGTGGAAACTTTCAGATTGAGCCGGATGCTTCGAGTGGGAGTTATTTTTGGGCGGCTGGCTGGCTGCTCAGTGCTGCGTTTCAACTCAAGCAGTTCCTAGCCGGTAAACAAAAATGGGAGACGCCGTTCTATTTTGAAGAAGAGGTATTGTCGTGGATTCGGAAGTCACATCGGCCATCAGATCAAACTAAACATTTTGCAGTAAGCATTCCACAATGGCCGACTTCGCGTTGGCAAATTGATACAGATTTCCCGTCATTCATCCCATTACCTGACACCATTTCGCGAGCCGAGCAACTTGGCGACAGCATTATGACCGCCGTGGTCCTTGGTGCTGATTCCGCCGGAGGGATGGGACTCGAGAAGCGATCATCGGTTTTGTTTGCGGATCTGGGCCGCCTTCGCGTCCAGGAATGCGAGCGGGTTATTGCCTTGCGCACAGAATTAAGGAAGTGCGGCGGCAACGTGGAAGAAAAGGGAGACACTCTGAAAGTCTTTCCGGCCACGTTACACGGCGCGGAGATCGAGACCTACAACGACCATCGCATGGCGATGTGTTTCGCAATTCTGGGATTGAAAGTGCCGGGCATTCGCCTCAAGAATCCTGCGTGCGTGAAGAAGACGTTCCCTAATTTTTTCCAGAAGCTCGCCGCCGCGCCGCCGAATGGTCTGGGTGTGGAGATTTGGGAAGTCAAAGACGGCCAGCGCACCCGTAAGTTGGCTGGGGAAGATTTGTTCGCAGATTGACGTTGTAGCGGCGCTCTGTGAGCGCCGTCAGTAGAAGGAAAACTTCGGCGGTCACAGACCGCCGCTACATTAAATTGATTTTGAAAAAGCATCCTAACGTCATCGCCATTGATGGCACGAGCGCCAGCGGCAAAAGCACCAACGCCAAGTTGGTCGCCAAGGCGCTGGGCTACGTCTATGTGGACACCGGCGCGATGTATCGCACGCTGGCATGGTATTGCCTGTCCAACCGCATTGATTTCCATGACGCGAAAGCCGTGGCTGTGGCGTGTCGCAAGTGGAACACAAAACTCGAATGCGTGGGCGACAAAGTACGCCTGACTGTGGATGGCTATTTTCCCGAAAAAGAAATCCGCATCGCTGAGGTCAGTGTAGCAGTCTCGATGATTGCGGCGGTGCCGAAGGTGCGGGATTGGATGAAGAAAACGCAGCGCGATTGCATCCAGTTCGGGAATCTCGTGATGGAAGGTCGTGACATCGGCACGAATGTTTTCCCGGAGACGGATTACAAGTATTACCTCGATGCGCATCTTGAGGAGCGCACGAAACGTCGCGTGGCGGAAGGCGTGAATGAAAATCTCGCCGCCCGCGATCAACGCGACAGCCAGCGCGCCGCCGCGCCTTTGATGGTGGCGCTCGGTGCGAAGGTCATCAACAACTCGAACATGACGAGCGCGGAGACGAGCGGGTTGTTGATCAAAGATATTCAGGCACGGCTGAAGGCGGATGGACGATGAACCCTGTCTATTACTGCGGCTGGCGGTTTTTCCGGACGGCTTATAAATTTTATTGTCGCGCGGAGTGGTTTAACGCGGAGCGTGTGCCGAAAACCGGCCCGGTGATCTTGGCTTCCAATCACGCGAGCATCATTGATCCGCCATTGGTCGGAACGGGATTGGATCGCGGCATCAGTTATCTTGCGCGGGAATCTCTCTTTCGTTTCTGGGGCGTGGGTTGGGTGTTGCGCAACTGGGACGCTGTGCCGGTGGATCGCGATGGCGGCGGGGCGCGTGGCTTGAAGGCGATCATTGATCGTTTGCTCGCGGGTGGAGGCATCATTTTATTTCCCGAAGGCACGCGGACAATGGACGGGAAGCTTCAGCACGCGCGGTCTGGCATCGGATTGACCGTGATCAAATCCAACGCGCCTGTTGTGCCGGTGCGCGTGTTCGGGACGTTTGAGGCGTACGGTAAGGACGCAAAATTTCCCAAGCCGCACAAGATCGCGGCCAAGTATGGCAAGCCGATGGATTTCGCCGAGCTACGAGCGGAGGCGAAGACGTGTTCCAAGCAGCGGTTGAAGGAGATTTATCAGGAAGTCGCAGACGAGATCATGGCGGCGATAGCGAAGTTAGAGCCGTGTGAGGACAAGGAAATTTTTCCTTAGCAGAACGTGGCGTTGGAAGTAATCGCGGACAGGCATTTCAAATCTCCGACTTGGATTCGCGAGCGGTTAAATCCTGCTCGGCTTTGCGGATGTTCTTGCCCTCGTAAAGCATCGCGTGGACTTCATCGATGATGGGTGTGGAGAGCTTCAGCTTGCGAGAGAGTTCGTAGGCGGAGCGGGCGGTGGGTGCGCCTTCCACCACGCTGGTCAGGCTGGCGAGGATGGCTTCGGCTTCGAGGTTGTCAAAGTTCATCTGACGGGCAAGACTTAGCTCATGCCAATCACACTGGATCAAATCGTTGAGGAAACCCGCGAAATGCCGAGCGAGGTGGTGGCGGAACTGGTGGATCGCATCTTGGTCGCCCGTCATGGCGGCATGGAAACATCCGTCGCTACCGCTTGGAAGGTGGAAACCTCCCGTCGCATTGCCGAAATCGAATCGGGCAAGGTCAAGGGTGTGCCGCTGGAAGAATCGCTGGCGCGGGCGCGCAAAATCGCTGGCTTGTGAATCATGTGTTACATCCCGAGGCGGACGAGGAGTTTGCCGCCGCCGTCCGCTACTATTCAGAAATCTCCCCGGAACTTGGCGTGCGGTTCTACCGGGAAATGGAACGACTGCTGCGTGAAGCCTGCGTGCACCCGGAACGGTTTTGGCAGTTTGATCCGCCTGCCCGTCGGCATTTAAGCGGCGACTTTCCTTACTCGGTGGTCTTTCTTGAAAAGCCAGAACACATCTGGGTTGTCGCCGTGATGAATATGAAGCGCCGTCCCGGTTACTGGCGCGATCGGCTGGATTGATTCTCACAATTTCACCTCGAACTGCACCTCGCGGATCAGAAGAAGAAAACGGTGGCCGCTCTCAAGGCGCTCAATTACAACGTCGTCTCAGCGGGCGATTCCTACAACGACACCGGCATGTTGCTCGAAGCGAACGCAGGCTTCCTGATCCACGCGCCGGAGAATGTGAAGCGCGAGTTTCCTCAACTCAAAGCCGTGGAAAGCCACGCGGAGTTGTTGAAGCTGATCAAGGGCGCGTTGGTCTAGCGAGAGTGATGTAGTTGAATCCAGAATCTGTCGGATATTTCAGGTGGCTGCTGTTTGTTCGCTTTATCCTCATTTATAGCTTCCACAAATAGTTGTAATAAACTTTTGATGGATTGCGATTCTCATAGTGACGGCTGTTGATGCGGTATAACACGAAACTGGCAGTTAGTGCTGCCAACGCAAGAAACGGCCAGAAACCAGAAAACACTATGAAAACGCTCGCAATAATCACAGTCGCACTCGCCATCCTCTCCGCAACAACCCAAGTCCACGCAGGCGGGCGTGGCGGGTCTAGTTACGGACGATCCTACAGTAGTAGCCGAAGCTCCAGTTACGTCTATCGCAATCCTTACGCTGCCTACCCATCCGTAGGCGTGCGCAGCTACAGGAAGTCCAGTGGCACAGTTGTCATGCCCCACTACCGCACGCCGGGAAACTACAAAATCACTGACAACTTGAACTATCGCGGATACGGAACTATTCGCTCGCCCCGCTGACTCTTTGGCGAGCGTAATCGTGTGGAGATAAAACTCCGCGCGCGCCAGAGCCGCCGCCTGAAAAGGTGGCGGCTTTCTTTTGCAGACAAACTTGCTACAACTGGAGCGTGGAACTTTTGGAACAGTTAGCCAGCGGTGACCCAAAGATATGGAATGAGGCGTTCCACTGTCTTTACCCCGTGGCTTTCGAGGCAGCGCGGACAAGACTAGGTGAAGATTTCAAGGAGTGTGAAGATGTGGCTATGGAAACGCTCTCTGACATCTTGGAAAAACGCGCGGACTTAAGTTCGGAGCATGATTTGAAACCGTTGACGGCTGCCATTGCACGGAACAAAGCAACCGATCGCTTGCGGCGGCATCTCGCTGAGAAACGTGGCGGCAACAAAGTGCAAAGCCTCGAAGCAATGATCGAGTCAAATGCGGGTGAACCTCCCGACTTGCCTCACGAAGAATTTGTAGATCATCTCGCAGTCCAAGAATTGCGGGAATTGCTCTCGACCCTATCTGACGAAGTAAGAAAGGAATACCGAGTTGTTCTGCGAGACCATTTTTTTTAACGAACTTTCATACAATGAAATTGCCGAGAAACACAAAATTTCGGTCGGCTCTGTTGGGGTTTATTTACAACGAGGTCTTGCCAGCTTAAGAAGCGTGATCGCCCGAAAACCCGATCTAAAGAGTGAATTTGTCGCGATGCTGTCAGATGCCAGAGTTGTGAGGGTGCTATTGCCCCTTGTTTCGGCATTGCAGTTGGGAGAATGGTTCCGAGACAACATGATTATGTTCAGCAAAGAAAGGATTGAGGAGGACGAACTCTCAGACGAGGACCGGTTGCGAATAGCCGATGAAACGTTACCCGACGAACAGTCTATTACCAAATCGCAACGCGCTTTGTTGCTGGCAAGTCTGAATCGAAAATAACTACTCTGCGACTGGTGCCGTGCACACAATCACGCTCCTTGCCAATCCAGCCTTCGCGCGGGCACGGATGCCTGACTATACAAATGCGCTTTTCAATCCTCCGCCTTTGACTCGCGCGCCGTCAAATCCTGCACGGCTTTACGGATGTTCTTTCCCTCGTAAAGCATCGCGTGGACTTCATCAATGATCGGTGTAGAGAGCTTCAGTTTGCGGGACAGTTCACAGGCAGAGCGCGCTGTGGGTGAGCCTTCCACTACGCTCGTCATGCTGGCGAGGATGGCTTCGGGTTTTTCACCGCGTCCCACGCGTTCGCCAAAGCCACGATTGCGACTGAGCTTGGAAAAACACGTCACCATCAGATCGCCGATGCCGCTCAAGCCGGAAAATGTTTCCGCCTGCGCGCCGCACGCAACGCCGAGCCGCCGCATCTCCACGATGCCGCGTGTGACAAGTGACGCTTTGGAGTTGTCGCCGAAGCCCAGTCCGTCGCATACACCTGCCGCAATGGCGATGATGTTCTTCAACGCACCTCCGAGTTCCACGCCTTCGATGTCGGTGCTGGTATAAACGCGGAAGGCTGGCGCGTGAAACAGTTTTTGTACGGCATTCGCCACGGCGATGTCTTTGCTGGCGGCGACGATGGCCGTGGGGATGCCGCGAATGACTTCCGCTGCGAGTGATGGGCCGGAGAGAGCGGCAAGTTTTGCTTTGGGCGCATTGTCAGCAAGAACACCGCACATCGTCAGGCCAGTTTGATGTTCGATGCCTTTGGTGACGCTGACGATGGTGCCGGAAAAATCCGCGAGGGAGCGTGTGACGTCTCGGAATGCTTTGGACGGGACGGATGCCACGATGACTTCCGCTCCGGCGATGGCTTTCGCGAGGTCGGCTTGAAGCACCCAATCGCGCGGCAGTTCGATGCCGGGGAGGTAACGCTCGTTGCGACCCGTCGCACGGATGGCGTCGAGGTGTGCGGGGTTGTGTCCCCAGAGCGTGACGGTGTGTCCGCCGCGATGGAGCAGAGAGGCGAGGGCAGTTCCCCATGCGCCCACGCCGAGGACGGTGACTTTCATTTTGCGTCCTCGGGTTTGTTGAACACGATGCGATTCTCCGTGCCGTTCATCAGACGCTGGATGTTCGCCCTATGTTTAATGATGGCCAGCAGGCCAAGGATGAATGCGATGGTGCGAATGGCTTTGCTTTCCTGCGTGAACCAAACTCCGAGCGGAAGCGCGATGGCCGCGAGGATAGACGCTATGGAGACATAGCGCGTGGCAGCGAATGCAATGATCCAAACGGCGACGGCAATGCTGGCACCCACTGGCGCAAGCGCGAGAAAGACGCCTGTGGTAGTGGCGATGCCTTTGCCGCCTTTG
>JANPGI010000214.1:0-3688 GCA_031423875.1 Verrucomicrobiota bacterium
TGCTTCTCTGGAGCTTGGATATTGGTGCTTGGAGCTTTCATTATTCAAACGCACTCGGCCCGCTCGGCGCAGTCACGGTGTTCTCAGCAGGCTTAGGACTTTTCGGATTCGTTCCGCGCAGAGTGTAGATGTAACTGCTCACCGCCTTGATCTGATCCGGGTTCAACACGCCGCGCCAAGTCAACATGCCCTTCGCTGGCACGCCGTTGATGACCGTTTTCACGTTGTCCACGTAGTTCGAGCCGTGGATCCAATAATCATCGCACAGATTCGGCCCTACTAATCCGCCACCGTCAGGACGATGGCACGGAGCACAGTAGGTCACATACAATCGTTGCCCATCGCCCAACACGGCTTGATCGCTGGACGGCGTGAGCGTAGCGATGCCGGATTCAAACTTCGCGATGGAGGCGTTCTTGATCGCTTCGCCGCGATTCCATTCCTTCGTGTATTCGGCAGCTTGCAGATCACCCACCTCGGCGACGTGGTAATAGATCATGTAGATCACCGAGTAGATGATCGTGAGGTTGAATAACCAGACCCACCAACGCGGGAGCAGGTTGTCCAATTCCTTGATGCCATCCGCTTCGTGATCCATCAACTTGCCTTCATTCGAGTTGTTATTCATTGGTCGCTCCTTTCTGTTCAGATTTTTTCTCACCATCGTTCAAGGGACACGCGCCCATCTTTTGAGCGAATGATTTCTTCATGCTGAAAGCCCAGATCAGCATTCCGATGAACACCGCGAAGAACAGGCTGATGGATATGACGCCGTAAAGTCCGACGCCTCCGATATCGCTAACGACATTTTTGATCATAGTTCGTAAGGGTTACTTTGCTGCTGTTGTCGTCGCTGGATCGGCTGCCTTGATGTCCTTACCAAGCCGTTGGAGATACGCGATCAGCGCAATGATTTCTCGATCAGGCTGTGAATCCACCGAGCCGACCTTGAGGCCGAGCACCACGAAGTCAGCCTGCTTCTGCATGTCTTTTTGCGCGTCGCCGTTTTCGTAGCCGAGTGGATACGGCACGCCAACTTTACGGAGCGCGGCGATTCGCGGCGGCATGGCATTCGTGTCAATCTTCTGCGTCAACAACCATGAGTAGCGCGGCATGATGGAGCCAGGCGACGTGCTTTGCGGATCGTCCATGTGGTTGTAATGCCACGCGTCGGGATACTTACCGCCTTCACGATGCAAGTCCGGCCCGGTGCGTTTGCTGCCCCAGAGGAACGGATGATCATAAACAAATTCGCCCGCCTTGGAGTAATCCCCGTAACGCTCCGTCTCGCTGCGGAACGGACGGATCATTTGCGAATGACAACCTACGCAACCCTCGCGGATGTAGATGTCGCGGCCCATCATTTCCAGCGGCGTGTAAGGCTTCACGCTCGTGATCGACGGGACGTTATTCTTGATGAGAAACATCGGAACGATCTCGATCAAACCGCCAATGGCCACCGCCACCAACGCGAGCACGGTGAGGGTGAGCGGCTTCGCTTCCAGCCAGCGATGCTTGTAAGGATGATCGTCGTGTTCAGCGGCAGTCTTGGTGAGTGCGGCGGCCTGGGCTTCGGTGTCCGGCTCGAACTTGCCCGCCTTGGCCGTGCGCCAGAGATTGTAGGTCATCAAGACCGCGCCGATGATGTAGAGCGATCCGCCGATGGCGCGCAGCTTGTAGAGCGGCACGATTTGCAAAACGGTTTCGAGGAAGTTCGGATATTGCAGGAAGCCTTCCGGGGTGAATTGTTTCCACATCAAACCCTGCGTGATGCCGCTCGCATACATCGGCACGACGTAGAACATCATCCCCAACAGCGCGATCCAGAAATGCCAGTTGGCGAGCTTGATGGAATACAACTTCGTGTTCCACAAACGCGGGAACAAATAGTAGAGCATCGAAAACGCGATGAAACCGTTCCAGCCCAGCGCGCCCGTATGAACGTGCGCAATCGTCCAGTCCGTGTAGTGCGAAAGCGAGTTTACGCTCTTGATCGCAAGCATCGGCCCTTCCAGCGTCGCCATGCCGTAAGCCGTCACCGCCACCACCATGAATTTCAACATCGGTTGCTCGCGCACCTTGTCCCACGCGCCGCGCAAGGTGAGCAAACCGTTCAACATGCCGCCCCAACTCGGCGCGATGAGCATCAGCGAGAAGACCATGCCGAGTGATTGCGCCCAGTCCGGCAGCGCGGTGTAAAGCAGGTGATGCGGACCGGCCCAGATGTAGATGAAGATCAGCGCCCAGAAATGGATGATCGAAAGCCGGTAGCTGAACACCGGACGATCCGCCGCTTTCGGCAGGAAGTAATACATGAGGCCGAGGAACGGCGTCGTGAGGAAGAACGCCACGGCGTTGTGGCCGTACCACCATTGCACCAACGCGTCCTGCACGCCGGCGTAGATCGAGTAACTCTTGAACGCGCTTGCCGGGATGGCGAGCGAGTTGACGAGGTGCAGCAACGCCACCGTGACGGCGGTGGCGATGTAAAACCAGATGGCGACGTAGATGTGTTTCTCGCGGCGCTTCACGATTGTTCCGAGAAGATTCACCGTGAACACCACCCAGATCAGCGCGATGGCGATGTCAATCGGCCATTCGAGTTCCGCGTATTCCTTGCTCGTCGTGAGACCGAGCGGCAGCGTGATGGCCGCACCCACGATGATGGACTGCCAGCCCCAGAAGTTTACCCAACTCAAAAAATCGCTGAACATGCGCGCCTTACACAGCCGTTGCAGCGAATAGTAAATGCCCATAAACATCGCATTACCCACGAACGCGAAGATCACCGCGTTGGTGTGCAACGGACGCAATCGCCCGAACGAGGTGAATTGCAGGTTGAAGTTCAGGTCAGGCCAGAACAACTGGCACGCGATCAACAGCCCCGCGCTAAAGCCCACGAGTCCCCACACGACGGTGGCGATCGCGAACGCGCGGACGATGCGGTTGTCGTATTTGAAGGTTTGGATATTGGAGTTCATTTGAGTTTTGAATCTGTCTCTGTTGGATCGGGAGCGAGTTCTTTCTTTTCTTCAAGCAGCAAGCGCATCGAGGGCGTGCAGGTGTCTTCGTACTGACCCGACCTCACCGCCCAGACAAACGCACACAGGAAACACACCGCGATGACGATGCTCAAGGGGATCAGAAGCAAGATGACGATCATTCGAACGCCTCCCAGACTTGCTCAAGAAATCGCCCGGCAGCGCGGGTGGACATTCCCACGCCGCCGGACTTTTCTTTTTCAGGAGAAACAATCATTGCGTAGTCAGGGATTAGAAGCGCCAAATCATGTCCACGGTCACGCGCTTGTCGAAAATCCCCTTGGGGTCGCTGATGCCAGTTTCATAAGCCACGCCCACATCCACGCTGTCGGTGAGCTTCGAGCGGAATCCGCCGCCGATCGCGAGTTGCGTGTCACCCTTGGCGTTCGTGCTGCCGAAGTTGGCGAGGTCATACATCTCGGTGTTCAACGGCACGGCACCGAGCAACTTGTCATCGCCCTCGCTCAACACCGTGTAACCATTCAGCACGATGAACGGGATGAAGTAGTCGCAGGTGCGATAATCCAATTGCAGGCTGTAGTGAGCTTGGTATGTCTGCGCGCTGGAATCGTTCGGTATGCGGAAGCCGAGATTGCCCAGCAGGTGAAGGTCGTTCCAACCTTTCGCCGCAGACACGAACAGATTCC
>JANPGI010000215.1:0-2773 GCA_031423875.1 Verrucomicrobiota bacterium
GCCAATCGGTACGCCAGCTGACCCGCGGCTTCAAGGTCAGCCGGGGGTGTTCGGTTGGCGACTATGTCGAACAGCGCCGCATGGAACGCGCCAAGCGGTTTCTGGCCGAGGGCGAAAGCGTCAAGACCATTGCCTTCGCCATGGGTTTCTCGTCGCCCTCCAGCTTCACTTATGCCTTTCGCCGCGCGGTCGGCACCAGCCCCAGCCATTTCCGCCAGCGCCAGGCCGGCAGCTTGCAGCGCAAGGAGCATTCGCCGGGCGGGTAATGGCTTGATCGCGATAGATTGGCCTGCATGCGCTGGTGAACTGCATTGCCAAGTGGTGCGCCATGCAGGCTATTCGGCGCACAAGAATTCACGACCGGGACAGAGTAAAACAAGCATGGCCACGCCGCTCAATGCCAAAAGCGCGGCGACCCAATGTAGCGCGCTGGGTGACGTTTTGTTTTCCAACGATTCCCATATCAACGCCCACACGGGTGCTGCGCCGAGATACAACGCCACATGCGATGCCGAGGTGAATACGAGCGCGCCGTTGAACGCCACGATGTAGGCCGCGAGGCTCAGTCCGCCACGAAGCCACAGCGCGCGGTTCAGGTCGCGTGAGGGCGTGACGTATTGGCCGAGCCAACTGGTGCAGCGCAGCACGAGCAACAGCAATCCTCCGGCGCAGAGGAATCGCGTCGCACCCGTCCACACGGGCGGCCACGAGGCGACGATCCATTTCGTGCCCACATTGTTCCCCCCCCACAACGCGATGGCGAAGATCAGGCCGAAGGCGAGGTTCGCATTTGATTTTCCCGATGACACCGCGCGAGTTAGCCAGCGAGTGAAACAGATTGCGAGTTCAGAATGGTGCGTTGGGATTTGCGAGCAGCCAATCGGACAAGCTCGGAAGCGGAAATGAAAGTTGTGCCTGAGCCTTGGATGAATCCAGCGACGTGTCTGGTGAGCGCGGCGCGCCGACGTAATCCTTCAACGAACCTGTCTCAAACTGTGGATTCAGGTGTTGGTAGCGGCGTGCGAGCAGTTCACCCATCTGTGCGCGGGAAAGCTTCTCGTTGCCGGCGACGTGGAAAATTCCGGTCTGTTGTTTCGAGAATAATTCCCAGCAAGCGCGAGCAGTGAATTCAGCGTGGATGGGCGAACGAAATTCATCCGTGAAGAAACTCAGCTTCTGTCCGTGCTGCCATGCGTTGCGGATCTGTTCGTTGAACCCGCGATCGCCCGTCGGCGAGACGCCGCCGTTGAGAGAGGTGCGGATGGCGGTGTGGCGCGGATTCGCCAGCACGATTTGTTCGGCGGCAACTTTTGTTTCCGCATAGACGCTCAACGGATTGACGGGGTCAGTTTCGATGTAGTTGCCTTTGCGCCCATCGAAGACGAGATCGGTGGAGATGAAAATGAACGGGATGTTCGTGGCGAGTTCAGCGAGCAAGGCGGTGGTTTCAACATTGATCCGACGGGCGAGACCTGGATTGCTCTGGCAGTCCGGAGGCTTGGTCATGGCCGCGCAATGGATGATGGCGGCGGGTTGTTGCTCGCGAAACGTCTGGCGAACAGCGGCGGAGTCGAGGAGATCGAGACTGCTGCGAGTCAAACCAACAACGTGAGAAGATGGCGCGAACTGCGGCGCAAGTTGGACGAGGTAATTCCCGATCAGTCCGCCAGCACCGGTGATCCAGACAAACGGTTTTTTTCGTAAATCAATCAATCGGTCGCTTCTTTACGCCGCAACGCCTGTTAGCTTTTCCCGCCCGATTTCTACCGACACAGTATCCAAACGTTCGTCGCCGGGGCGATAGGACATCAATTCCACGCCAATGGGCTGGCCGGTCTGGTCGTCTTTGATCAACACCACGCCGTCGCCGAGTTCGGTGGCGATTTGGTTTTTGCGGGGGGACTGCCAGAAGACGGTGAGCAGTTCCATGTCCGGCTCGTAATAGATTTTTACTTGTGCCATATCGTTTCGCCTTCTTTGATCGCGTCGGTTTGATACGCGGTGATCAAAAACCCTTCGTTGTTTGCCCGCCGCGCCACGGCGACAACCCATCGCCTGTTTCCTGCTGCGTAGAATAGCAGAACATTCGCATCGCGGCTACTGCGGCGAATTTCATCCGGCGCGGCCAACGCGTGTTTCACCAATCCCAACTGTTCCGCGAGGTCAGGGTGTTTGAGGATTATCTTCTGCCAGTATGCCGCTGACGTCCGCACTGTGAATCCCAAGGGCGTGAGAATTTCAAACAGCGGGTTGAGTTCTTCGGGCATATGCGGTTTGAGTTCAATCAATCAGCCGCTTCGTAATATCCCCGTACGCATCAATGCGTCGGTCGCGAAGGAACGGCCAGTGCGTGCGGGTTTGATCCACTTGCGCGAGGTCAACGGGCGTGATGAGAATCTCTTCCTTGTTCACGCTCGCCTTGGAGATGATTTCTCCCGACGTGCCCGCGACGAAACTTTGTCCCCAGAACTCGATGCCGTCGCCGCCAACGTCTTTGATGACTTCATGGCCGATGCGGTTCACGGCGGCCACGTAGCAACCGTTGGCGACGGCGTGGCTGCGCTGGATGAGTTCCCACGCGCCATGTTGTTTTGGGCCGTTCGCTTTTTTCTCCGCAGGATGCCAGCCGATGGCAGTGGGGTAGAAAAGGATTTGCGCGCCGTGCAACGCCGTCAGTCGTGCGCCTTCGGGATACCATTGATCCCAGCAGATCAAGACGCCGATCTTGCCGTAGCGCGTCTGCCAAGTGCGGAAGCCCAGATCGCCGGGCGTG
>JANPGI010000216.1:0-2053 GCA_031423875.1 Verrucomicrobiota bacterium
AGCGGCATGCCCGGCCCGACAAACTCGGTATCAATCGCGAACAGCCCCATCTCCGCGCCGATCTTGCGATGGTCGCGGCGCTTCGCCTCTTCGAGCATCTTGAAATACTCGTCGAGCTGCGTCTTGTTTTTGAACGCCGTGCCGTAGATGCGCTGGAGCTGCGGGCCTTTCTCGTCGCCCTTGTAATAGGCGGCGGCCACGCTGGTGAGCTTGAACGCGCCGATGTTGCCCGTCCGCATGACGTGCGGCCCAGCGCAGAGATCGAGGAAGTCGCCGATCAGAAAATACGAGATGGCCTCGCCCTCGGGAATCTGCGCGATGAGATCGAGCTTGAACTTGCTCACGTTGCCGGGGCGTTCGGACAATCCGCCAAGCCGACCGCTCTGCGCGTCCTTGATGGCCTGTTCGCGCGGTACTTCAATCTTCTGGAAGACGTTGTTGGCCTTGATCTCCTTCTTCATCTCCTCCTCGATGCGCGCGAAATCCTCCTGCGAGATGCGGTGCGGCATTTCCATGTCGTAGTAGAAACCGGTCTCGACGGGCGGCCCATACGCAAGCTGGGCCTCGGGCCAGATGCGTAGCACGGCGGTCGCAAAGACGTGCGCGCACGAATGCCGGAGGCGTTCGAGATCGGACATCTTGTTGCGGTCATCCAAAGTTTTGCGTTCGTTTTCCATAAAATCTTTAACCGCTAATCTGCGCTCATCGTCGCTAATCCGGTTTTATCAGCGCAGATTAGCGATGATTAGCGGTTTCCAGAAACAAAAACGCCCCGGACTTGCGGTCTGAGGCGTGGGCGTTCATCTCGTCTGGAGACGAACGCTAAATTGTAGTTGTTGTCGTGCGGTTCACAGTTATCTGAGCAGGACGGTAGCGAGCGGGGGAGTTGTTGGCAAACCGATTCTTGATCGGACGCGACGTTGCAGAAATGATGGTTTTCCCACTTGCCAGCAAAGGAAGCTTGGCTACTGTTCCTATGTCAACCGTTAGTCAAACTATAACTAAAATACTACCATGAAGAAATTGATCGCAGTTCTAGCCATTGCAGCTTTCGCTGTCGCCGCCAACGCTCATTGCGGCAAATGTGAAGGCGACAAAGCCAAATCCGACCACAAGTGCACCGAGGCTTGCAAAGACAAATGCACTGCCGAACACAAATGCACCGACGCCTGCAAAGAAAAGTGCGCCGCTGCTCACAAAGACGACAAGAAGAAGTAATCCCGAATCTCAGAGCAAACCCCGCGTCTCCACGGCGCGGGGTTTTTATTTTTGTTGAAGCAAATCAGACTCGCGACGCCAGTGCTGCCTGGCTTTTCTCGAAGACTTCCTTGTGCAATGAATTGCCATGCGCATCAATCGTGACCACGGCGGGGAAATCCACGATCTCCAGTTCCCAGATGGCTTCCGGCGCACCGAACTCGTCCTTGAAATACACATTGCGAACCTTCTTCACACATTCGGCCAGCACTTGAGCCGCACCGCCGACGCCGTGGAGATAAACACAGCCATACTCTTTGCAGGCAGCGAGCGTTTTGTCGCCCATGCCGCCCTTGCCGATGACGCCGCGCAATCCGAAGTCGCGGATGATCTGCCATTGATACGGCTCTTCACGGATGGAAGTCGTCGGGCCAGCGGCGGTGCATTTCCATGAACCGTCCGGTTGCTGCATCATCACCGGGCCGCAATGATAGACGATGCCGTCCTTGAAACTCACGCCGGGCGGCAGCTTCCCGCCTTCATGCAAATACTTGTGAACCGCATCGCGCCCCGTGAACACGACGCCGGAGATGAGGACTTCATCGCCGACCTTGAGCGCGCGAATTTTTTCTTCGGTGAATGGAAAGCTGAGTGAGATCATAAATTCTTCGACGATAATCGCAGGCGAAGGTTATCCACTAGGAGTTACCGTGGCAACTTCGCGCTAAAGCGTATGCCAAAATGAGGTGTGATTACAACCGGGTGAGGGTAATCGCCTGACTGAATTAGTGGGGCGCGTCACCCGTCTTTAGTCACACCTGCCAAAATGGATCTCGAAAAACTCCTTCCGGGATCG
>JANPGI010000217.1:0-3603 GCA_031423875.1 Verrucomicrobiota bacterium
CCCCAGGGGGTTTGTGGTTTTTTTTTAACCACCCCCCTCAAAATTGTTTTTTTTTGGGCTGGGGTTAAATGGGGGTTTTTGTTGGGGGGGCATTCCATCCCCCCCCCGCCGCTGGAAATGGCACGAACGGCGCGCACGGAGTGACGCGCCCTACCACCGAAACAAACGGCGCAGCGTCGCCCGCTTACGGCAAATCCAATCCGTTCCCGGCCAAGCTGCTCAAGAACGTGCTGCTGAACAAACCCGGCTCGGGCAAGGAAGTGCGCCATTACGAAATCGCGCTCAACGGCAGCGGCCTTGCTTACGAAGCTGGCGATGCGCTCGGCGTTGTGCCGGTGAATTGCCCGGAACTCGTGGACGACATCATCGTCGCACTCAAAGCCAAGCCGGACGAGAACGTGAAGTTCGGCGACAACATCATGTCCCTGCGCGAAGCGTTGACGCATCACTTCGATGTCACGAAGCCGTCGCAGGAAATGATCGCCGCTGTGGGTAAAGCTGCGCCGCAAAGCGAACTGGCTGTGTTGCTCGCGCCGGAGAAGCGCGACGACCTGAAGAAGTGGCTCTGGGGTCGGCACGTCATTGATCTGTTGGAACTGTTGCCCACGCCGATGCCGGTGACGGAATTCATTCCGCTGCTCAAGAAACTCGCGCCGCGCCTCTATTCGATTTCGTCCTCGCCCAAGGCGCATCCGGGTGAAGTACATTTGACCGTAGGCGCGGTGCGTTACGAAAGTCATGGACGCGAGCGCAAGGGCGTGGCCTCAACGTTCCTCGCGGATCGCGTTGGCGACACGAACTTCGTAAAGGTTTATGTGCAGCCGTCGCACGGGTTCAAACCCCCGACCGACGGCGACCTGCCGATGATCATGGTTGGGCCGGGCACGGGCATCGCGCCGTTCCGCGCGTTTCTTGAAGAGCGGCAAGCCACGGGCGCGAAGGGCAAAAACTGGTTGTTCTTCGGCGACCAGAAGCGCGACGCGGATTTTCTTTACGAGGAACTGCTGACTGGCTGGCAGAAGTCTGGATTCCTCACCCGGCTTGATCTCGCATTCTCGCGCGATCAGACGGAGAAGGTGTACGTTCAGGATCGCATGATGCAAAACGCCGCCGAACTTTGGGCGTGGCTCGAAGCGGGCGCGCACTTCTACGTTTGCGGTGATGCGAGTCGCATGGCGAAGGACGTGGACGCGGCGCTGCACAAAATTGCCGAAACCGTCGGCGGCAAAAGTGCCGACGAAGCCAAGGCCTACGTGGCCAAGTTGAAATCGGACAAACGCTATCAACGGGACGTGTATTAAGATGAATTCTACTTTACCTGAACCCATCGCCAGTGCCGGTTTCACCGCCGAGCAGAAGGAGTATTTGAACGGCTTGTTCGTGGGCACGGCGGCACGCGGACAAAAGTTCAGCGATGTCGAACCCTCGCCGACCGCAAAGGAGGATTTGATCCTTGAAGAGCGCATCAAGCGCGAGCTGCATCCACTCGATGCTTACGAGCAGATCGTCGAGAACGCCATCGGCAACAAGTCGCCCGACAAGGAGGAGATTTTCCGATTCAAGTGGCATGGGTTGTTTTTTCTCACTCCGATGAAGGAGGCGTTCATGTCGCGGCTGCGGATTCCGGGTGGCGTGTTGAAGTCCTATCAACTCCGGGAACTCGCGCACATCGCGCAGCAGATCACGAGCGGCTATGTGCAAGTGACCACGCGTGCGAATCTCCAGATGCGGCTCATCTATCCCAAAGACGCGCCGGAATTTTTACGGCGTGTTCAAGCCATCGGTTTGCACACGCGCGGTGCGGGCGCGGACAACATCCGCAACCTGACGATGAATCCCACGGCGGGCATTGATCCGGTGGAGTTGATTGACGTGCAACCGTTCGTGCAAGATTTGGCCCAGATCATCATCAATGATCGCGCGTTCTATGATTTGCCGCGCAAGTTCAACATCGCCTATGACGGTGGTGGACTGATTGGTTCGGTGGAAGACACGAATGACATCGGCGTGAAAGCCGTAAAACTCGGCGATGAAATCTTGTTCCGCATCGCGCTCGGCGGAGCGACGGGGCACAAGTCGTTTGCGCGTGATCTTGGTGTGGTTGTGCCGCCAGCGGAGATCAACAAAGTTGTCGCCGCAGTCGTGCGCGTCTATATCGAACACGGTTGCCGCACGAATCGGAAGAAGGCGCGCCTCAAGCATCTGCTCGAAACAATGTCGTTCGACGAATATCTCGCGCTCGTCGAGAAGAAGCTCGGCACGACGTTGCGGCGCGCTCCGTATGATGTGACGCAGATGCGCTGGGCCTCACAGGAACTGGCGCACTCACACGTCGGCGATTATCCGCAGAAGCAAAAGGGTTTCAGCTATGTCGGCGCGACGTGTCCGGTCGGGCACATCACGCCGAAGCAGATGTTGCGCGTGGCCGAACTCGCGGAGCTTTACGGCAGCGGCGAGATTCGCCTGACGGTCTGGGAGAATTTCATCATCCCGAACGTGCCGGATGCGTTTGTGCCCACACTGAAGAAGGCTTTGGACAAAGCAGGCTTGCCGACGAAGCAATCGAATCTCGCGAGCGGCGTCATCGCCTGCACGGGAAATTCTTATTGCAAATTCGCTCAGGCAAACACCAAGGGCCACGCGCTTGAAGTCATCAAGCAGTTGGAGAAGAAGCTCGAACTCGATCAACCTGTGAACATCCACGTCACCGGCTGTCCGAACTCGTGCGCGCAACATTACATGGGCGACATCGGTTGTCTCGGCACGAAGGCGAAGATCGGCGGCGAGAGCGTTGATGCGTATCATCTCTTCGTGGGTGGTGGCTTTGCAAAGAACCAAGCGGTCGGACGACAGGTTTTCTCCGGAGTGACGGCGAGTGAGTTGCCGGGCACGATTGAGAGGATGCTGCGCACGTATCTCAAGCATCGAAACGGGAGCGAGACGTTCCAGCAATTCAGCACGCGTCACGAGGTTGGCAGGTTGCAGGAGTTGTTTGCGGAGTGAAGACGCATAGCTAGATTGGCGGGGAAAATGGGACTTATACGACGCATACGAGGCACGCCATGACGTTTGACGCAGTCATACTGGCCGGTGGAAAATCCACGCGCATGGGACGGGACAAGGCTTTGATAGAAGTAGGCGGCTACAGTTTGTTGGCGCGTCAGATTGCGCTGGTGCGTGACGTGGGCGCGCGTGAGGTTTTTATTTCCGGGCGCGAAGATGTGGATTACTCGGCGTTCGGCTGTCGAGTGTTGGTGGATGAGTTTTCTACTGCGGGGCCGCTGGCGGGGATCGAGCGCGCCTTGGATGCGAGCGCTTCGCCGTTATTGCTCGTGTTGGCGGTGGATATGCCAGCGATGAATGTAGCGATGCTCAGAAGATTGCTCGCGAGTTGCACGGCGGTTCGCGGGGTGGTTCCGAGAACGAAGGATGGCATTGAGCCATTGGCGGCGGTTTATCCGAAGGCGGCTTGGGACAAACTAAAGTTTGAACTCCAGCGGGGGAAGTCGCCCGGAGTCAGATGGCTTGCTCAGGAGTGCGTCGCGTCGGGGCTGGCGCGATTTATAGATGTGGATGATGCCGACGCGGAGTGTTTCGCGAGCA
>JANPGI010000218.1:0-22288 GCA_031423875.1 Verrucomicrobiota bacterium
CAAACGCGAACAGCCGCAGGCGGTAGTCCAACCGGATCCATTTTACGTGGACACGAACACAGTCCCCTCAGGGACGGACACGAATGGAATCGTTGCGTCGGAAACGAACACCGTGCCGCAGCCGATTCCTCCGCAGTATACCGAGCCGACTCCTCAGGCAACTGAGCCGACTGCCAGCGAATACACGATCCAGAAGGGCGACACGTTCTCGACCATCGCTCCGAAGTTCCACATAACAGTCAAAGCACTTCAGGCGGCCAATCCGACGGTGGACGCCGCGAAGCTTCAGATCGGAAAGAAGATCAACATCCCTGCGCCGACGACTGCTGTGGCTGCGCCAGCTTCCGGTGGTGGCACTGTTGTGGATGTCTCCTCGGGAATGACGACCTACGTGGTCAAGTCCGGCGACACACTCGGCAAGCTTGCCACCGAATTCCACACCACGGTCAAAGCGATCCAGTCTGCGAACGGATTGACCGACACAAAGATCAAGGTGGGACAGAAGCTGAAGATCCAGACGAAATCCACGGCACCGTGATTGAATTCAAGGCGGGCGCCGCGTTACCTCGACGCGGCGTCCGTTTCCATTTGTGAAAATCGCCACCACCACACTTGCCGCCTGTGTCGCCGCGTTGCTGACGCTGGGGTTGGTGATGCTTTACAGCACGAGCATGAACGATGTTCCGCGTGGTGCCGTGGCTCCCATCGGGCCGAAATATTTGATGTCCCAGTTGGTGTGGTGCGGGCTGGGCTTGGTGGCGTGCGTGATCACCGCGAGCCTGGATTATCAACTGCTCAAAAAATTAGCGTGGCCGATCTTCGGCATCGCCCTTGTGCTGCTCGTGCTGGTGCTCATGCCTGGCATCGGCCACAAGATCAAAGGTGCGAGCCGCTGGTTTAAGATAGGTTCGGTCAGCTTCCAACCTTCCGAAGTCGCCAAGCTCGCGCTGATCATCATCACGGCTTGGTATTGCGAGCGGTATCAGCGGAAGATGGACACGTTGAAGTTCGGCGTGTTGATCCCCGGAGCCATCATCGCTTCCATGCTCGGTTTGATTTTTGTCGAGCCGGATCGTGGAACAAGCATTTTACTCGCGACCGTCACGGGGCTGATGTTGCTCATCGCAGGAGTGCGCTGGAAATTCATCATCCCTCCAATTGTGCTGGCGGTCACAGCACTGGCGATCTCTCTGTGGCGTGATCCCATGCGGGCGAAGAGGCTTTTCAGTTGGTGGAATCTCGAAGAAACCAAAGAGGGCGTGGGCTATCAGGCTTATCAGGCGATGATCGCGCTCGGGTCAGGCGGCTGGTTCGGATTGGGCCTAGGCAACGGGCGACAAAAACTTGGTTTCGTACCCGAGCGTCACACGGACTTTATTCTCTCCATCATCGGTGAAGAACTTGGACTCGTCGCCACGCTCGGTGTGGTTCTGGGTTTTGTGCTCATCATCATCTGCGGCGTTTACATCGCCACTCATGCACGTGACACGTTCGGCACGATGCTCGCATCTGGCATCACATTTCTGATCGGGCTTCAAGCGTTCATCAACATCGGCGTTGTCACCAGCGCGTTGCCGAACAAGGGACTCGCGCTGCCCTTCATCAGCTACGGCGGCTCGAATCTTCTCGCGATGCTCGCCTGTGTCGGCGTTTTGTTCAGCGTGGCGCGACAAGCCCGCGCGTCTGAAATCAAAGTTTCAAATCCTTTCACCTCGGACGAACTTCCCAGCACGCAAGCCACATGACGCACGCCAGCGAAAACAAGCCTCACGTCGCCATCGCTTGTGGCGGCACGGGCGGCCATCTCTTTCCGGGGTTGGCTGTGGCGGAGCAACTGACGGCGCGCGGGTGCGCTGTCAGCGTTCTTATCTCGCCGAAGGATGTGGATCAACAGGCCGTAAAATCTGCCCGCGATGTCGAGGTCGTCACACTTCCGGCGGTGGCGTTGCAACGCGGCAGTCGCGTCGCTTTCATGCGCGGCTTTCTTAAATCTTTTGGCGCGTCGCGAAGTTTCTTCAACACGCGTCGCCCAGATGCGGTGCTGGCGATGGGCGGGTTCACTGCTGCTCCGCCCGTTCTTGCCGCACGCACGATGGGGGTGAAAACTTTTCTGCACGAGTCCAACACCATTCCTGGGCGCGCCAACCGCTGGCTCGCGCGCCTCGTGCATCAGGCATTCGTAGGATTTCCAGAATCCGAAGGACGCTTGGCTGCGCGCGAAGTCATCGTCACTGGCACACCGGTGCGTGCAGAGTTTCAGAATCGCGATGTGGCGATGTGTCGCACTGCGCTTGGACTTGATCCCGCACGTCCTGTGGTTCTTGTCACGGGCGGCAGTCAAGGTGCGCGAGGTGTGAACGATCTTATCATCGGCGCGTTGCCGATGCTTGCGCGCCACGCGCTGCAATGGCAGTGGCTTCATCTCGCGGGTCCGAACGATGTCGAAAAAGTGAAGCAGGCTTACGCGAAACTGGAATTGAAAGCCGTGGTGCATCCGTTCTTCACACAGATGGAACTCGCATTGGGCGCGGCAACGGCTTGCGTGAGCCGCGCGGGAGCGTCATCGCTGGCAGAGATCGCGGCGATGCGATTGCCGACGTTGCTCGTGCCGTTGCCGACATCGGCGGATAATCATCAATGGCACAACGCCCGCGCATTCGAGGAAACTGGCGCAGCGCAATTGCTTCAACAGGGCGATGCGACACCGGAGAAAGTTTCGACCCTGTTGCGCGAATTGGTCGAGGACACTGCTGAACGTGATGAGATGCGGAGTGCGCTTGCAGGCTGGCACGAGCCGAAGGCGGCGGAGAAGATCGCGGATGCCATCATTGTAAGTCTTGGCAGAGAGGTGGAGAAAAGCTCCAAGCTCCAACTTCCAACATCCAGAGAAACTCCAAGCGCCAAGCAACAAGTTGCCGTTTCGAGAGCAGCTATTGGAATCTGGATGTTGTGGTTTCTCTGGTGCTTGGAAGTTGGAGCTTGGATGTTTCAACTCGCATGATCGCAACCGCGCCCATCATGGAATCGCCCAAGATAAACAGCGCGACACTCGCAGGACATCTGGCGAGTTGTTTGTCTGTCGCAAGTGTGGTGCGTGCGAACGAACCGCTGGCGAAGAAGACGACGTTGCGCGTGGGCGGCCCGGCGGATGTTTATGTCGAGCCAGCGAGTGAAGCAGACTTGGCGGCTGTGCTGAAATTTTGCAACGAGCGTGGCGAAAACTTTTTTGTGCTGGGACGCGGATCGAATCTTCTCGTGCGCGATGGCGGGATTCGTGGTGTGGTGATCTGCCTAGCGCATCCGGGTTTCAGCGCAGTTGAGATCGTTGGTGAAAAAATCCGCTGCGGTGCGGGCGCGAAATTGAAACAGGTTGCCGTGGATGCCAAGCGCGCGGGACTGACGGGCGTGGAGTTTTTGGAAGGGATTCCAGGCAGTGTCGGCGGGGCATTGCGGATGAATGCGGGCGCGATGGGCGCAGAAACTTTTGGCGCGGTGGAATCCGTGCGCGTGATGGATCACGACGGGAATGTGCGTGATTTGTTGGGAGCAGAAATCGAAGCCGAGTACCGTTGCTGTGGGCTGCTGAAGGATCACATCGCACTTGGCGTGGTGTTCAAATGCAAAGCGGCGACGCGCGAGGAAGTTGAGCAACGCATGAGCGTGTTCAGCAATAAACGATGGGATTCACAGCCAACGGCGCCGAGTGCGGGCTGTTGTTTCAAGAACCCGACGACGATTCCGGCGGGCAAGTTGGTGCAGGAACTTGGCTTGAAGGGAACAAAAGTCGGCGGCGCAATGGTTTCGTTTGAGCACGGGAATTTCATCACGAACGATGGCTCAGCCACGGCGCGTGATGTTTTGGATTTGATCGAACTCATCAAAGCGAAGGCGAAGGCTGAACGCGGGATCGAGTTGCACACGGAAGTGGAAATTGTCGGAGAAGATTGAAGTTATGCCAGCGGTTTCAAAGTTGAATATCACGGTGATGTTGGGCGGGCCGAGTGCGGAGCGCGATGTTTCATTGCGTTCAGGCTCGTCGGTGGCGGCGGCGTTGCGTTCGCTCGGTCATAATGTGAGCGAGATTGATCCGCAGACTCCGGGTTGGAAGTTGTCGCGCGCTACTGATGTGGTTTTCCTCGCATTGCACGGGACGTATGGCGAAGACGGAACGGTGCAAGCAGAGTTGGAATTGTTGGGCGTGCCTTACACTGGTTGTGACGCTGCTGCGAGCCGCGTGGGTTTTGACAAGGCATTGACCAAACAGCGTTGCGTGGCGGCGGGTGTGCCGACGGCACGGTCGTTTGTTTTGGAAACTGCGAAGACTCCTTGGCCGATGGGGTGGAATCCGCCGATGGTCATCAAACCTGTGCGGCAGGGATCAAGCGTGGGATTGCAATTCGTCGAGCGCGTCGAGGAATGGTCGGCAGCGTTGACGGAATCTTTGCGGCATGATTCGCAGGTTTTGGTGGAAGAAAAAATCATCGGTCGCGAAACCACGGTGGGCATTTTAGATGACAAGCCATTGCCTATCGTCGAGGTAAGGCCGAAGTCCGGCGTCTATGATTACCGGACGAAATACAGCGTGGGCGCCACAGAATATTTTTGCCCCGCGCCGTTTGATGAAGCCACGACCAAGCGCGTGCAGGCTGCGGGTCTGGCGGCGTTCAAGGCGATTGGCGGTCGCGATTACTCGCGCGTGGATGTGATGGTGCGTGCGAATGGCGACCCTGTGGTGTTGGAGGTGAACACGCTTCCGGGCATGACGGAGACAAGTCTGTTGCCGAAGGCGGCTGCGGCTGCGGGAATTGGTTATGCGGATTTGTGTCAGCGGATGGTGGAACTGGCTTTGCGAAGGAAATGAGTTTTTTCAGAAAGAAACAAGTCAACCGACGATTGGGGCGCGTGCATGTGCTGGACGTGAAGTTGCGTTCAGATCAGGTGCGCAAGTCGCGGATGCGTTTCGTCGCGCTGTCGCTCGGCTCGGTGATCGGGCTGGTGATCGGCGCGTATGCGTGTTGGCGTGGCGGTGAGTGGGTGTTGAATCGTGTCGCGTATGAGAATCCAGCATTCGCGATCAACAGCATCGAGGCGCAGACAGATGGCGTGATCGTGCCTGACCAATTACGACGCTGGGCGAATGTGCGCCCCGGCGAAAATCTTCTCGCACTCGATCTGGCGCGTGTGAAGCGCGATCTGGAAATGGTGCCGATGATTGCGACGGTTTCCGTGGAGCGGATTTTGCCGAAGACGTTGCGCATCCGTGTGACGGAGCGCGAGCCAGTGGCGCAGGTGGCTGTATTGCGTTCAAACGGTCGAGGCGGAGTGGAGACGGCGGTGTTTCATTTGGACGCAGCGGGTTTTGTGATTCAACCGCTTGATCCGCGACAACGCACGCGTCCACTCGCGCAGGGAGATGATTCGTTGCCACTATTGAAGGGATTGAAGCCGGGCGATCTGCAACCAGGCCGCGCGGTGGAATCGCCAGCGGTGCAGGCGGCGTTGAAGCTTGCGGCGGACTTCGGGTATTCGCCGATGGCCGGACTCGTGGATCTGAAAACGATTGATGTCAGTTCAGCCGATGTGTTGACCGTGAAAACCGGGCAGGGGAGTGAAGTGATTTTTGCTCTTGAGAATCTCGATCAGCAACTCCGTCGCTGGCGTGAGGTGCATGAGTTGGGTCTGCGCATGGGACGCAATCTGGCCACGCTTGATCTCGCAGTTTCCAACAACGTGCCGGCGCGCTGGGTCGAAGCCAGCGTGAATCCGCCACCGGCAAAAGCTCCAAAACCTCTTCGCAACAGGAGACGCAATGTTTGATTCTTCATCCATCATGGTCGGCCTTGAGATCGGAACATCCAAGGTCTGTGTGGTCGTCGGCGAAATGAACGACGAAGGCGCGCTGAACATCATCGGCGTGGGCCAGTCCAAATCGCGCGGTGTTCGCAAGGGCGAGATCATGGATACGCGCGCCGTGGAGGAAGACGTGCGTCATGCGTTGACGGAAGCCGAGCACATGGCGGACGTGGAAGTTCGCAGCGTGTATCTCGGCGTGAGCGGCGGACACATCCGTGGTTTCAATAATCGCGGTGTGCACCCGGTGGTTTCGGCGGATCGTGAGATTTCAGATTTCGACGTGCAGGACGTGGTGAAGAACGCGAAGGCGATCAATCTGCCGCAGGACAACACGGTGGTTCATGCGATCCGACAACATTTTCTTGTGGACGGTCAAGACGGCGTGAAAGACCCCGTGGGCATGTTGGGCGCGCGACTCGAAGTGGACGTTCACGTCATTCACGGACATCTCAATCGCTTGCAGAACGCCATCCGCGTCGTGAAAGGAATGCAGTTGGAAGTTGAGGAAGTCGTGTTCAACGGACTGGCCTCGTCGCTCGCGGTGCTTTCACCCGCGCAAAAAGAATTGGGCGCGCTGGTCATTGACATGGGCGGTGGCACGACGAGTTACGTGGTTTATTCCGGCGGCGTCATCAAGCACAGCGGCGTGATCGCGGTGGGCGGCGATCATGTGACGAACGATCTGGCGTTCGGTTTGAAAGTGCCGCAGAGCCGCGCGGATCAGTTGAAGATCGAGAACGGCCATGCGCTGTTGGACGAATCCACCGCAGGAAAGAAGATGAACATCACGAGCGATCTTGGGTTGCCGCTCAACACGATCAACATGGCGCATCTGCGCCGCATCATGTCATTGCGATTGGAAGAGACGTTCCAATTGATCGCGCAGGATGTGGAGCAGGCTGGCTTGCTGGATTACATCCGCGCTGGAGTTTTTCTTTGTGGCGGCGGATCGCGTGTGCCGGAAGTGACGCGACTGGCTGAACAGATTTTGCAACTGCCCGTCTGCATCGGACGCACCACCAATATCAGCGGGCTGAACTCTTCGATGGACAAGCCGGAGTTGGCGACGGCGATCGGGCTGGTGCGGTTCGCATCGTTCAAGACGCGTCAACGCGACGCGCGTCCCTCGTTTTTCCAGAACGCAAAATCAATTTTTGGGAAACTCATTCCACGCTAACACCTCGCTGCCATGGAAACTGAATTGAACCAAGCAACACCGCCTGCTGCGGATGGAAAACAACTTCGCGTCAAAATCTTCGGCGTCGGCACGGCTGGCATCGCCATCGCCGAAACGATGGCGACGAGCGGATTCGTGGGAGCGCAGTTCGCCGCCGTGAATGCTGACGCGGCTGGGGTGACACGCATCGCCGAGCAGATCCATCTTGAGACGAAAGTGCTGCGCGGTCTCGGCACAGGCGGCGATCCTGAGCGTGGGTGCAAACTTGCGGAAGATCATTTCGAGACGCTCACGAAGAGTTGCGCGGAGACGGATGTGGTGTTCATCGTGGCTGGATTGGGCGGCGGTGCGGGTTCGGGCGTAAGTCCGGTGTTGGCGCGTGCGGCGCGGGAAAGTGGCTCGCTCGTGCTGGCGTTCGTCACGTTGCCGTTCGAGTGCGAGGGCAATCGCCGTCAGCAACAGGCTCAACAAGCTCTCGATCATCTCAAGCTCGCGTGCGATGGCGTGCTGTGTCTGCCAAACCAGAAAGCGTTCAGCCTGCTGGATGAAAACGTGAGCTTCGCAGACAGCTTCTGCGCGTCCGTGAAGTTGTTGATCGAAGGCGCGCTTGGCATGTGGCGGCTGATGAAGCATCGCGGCATTGTTGAGATTCACTTCGAGGAATTGAGCGCGGTGTTGCGCGAGCGTCATGGCGAAAGTTGTTTTGCCACGGTGGAAACTTCAGGCGAGAACCGGGTGGATGCGCTGTTGGAAAAACTTTCCGCACATCCGCTGCTGGATGGAGCAAAAGCATTGGAAGATGCGGCGACGGTTCTGGTGAGCATCTTGGGCGGGCCTGATCTTTCGATGAAGGATGTGAACCGTGTGATGCAGCAGGTGAACGCTCACGCTACGAAGGCGCGTGTCATCATGGGCGCGGCGGTGGATGAATCATTCGCTGGCCGACTTGCGGTGACGATCATCGCCGCATCGCCACGCAAACAGGAGGTTGAAAAACCATCCGCAGCACCGGCAAAGGTTGCTGAGATCGAAACACCAGCAGTTGCGGCGGAGTTCTGCGCTGAATTGTTGCCAACGGAAAGCAAGCCGACCGAGCGCGTGGTGATGCCTGCTATGCCCGCTGCGCCTGCGTTGAACCTGGAGCAACGCGAAGAGATCATTTCCAAACACACGGGCAAACCCGTTCGTATTCGCAAGGCTGGCGAACCACGCATGAGACAGATCACGCTGCCGCTGGACATCGTGAACAAGGGTCGCTTCGACAAGAGCGAGCCGACGATCCACAAGGGCGAGGACTTGGATCTGCCGACGTATATCCGGCGCGGTGTGGCGTTGAATTGATCCTGAATCCGGCGGTGAATTGCCACAAAAAGGCACAAGAAGCACAAAACAGAGGGGCAAAGTCGCGGCATCAACTTGCTGAGTCCTTCCCCTGTTGGGTGATTAGGCGACTGCTCCGCTGACCCGAAGGAGTCTTTAACCACGAAACACACCAACTACAAGAAACCAATCAGCCGCAAAAGAGCGCACAGATCGCAAAGAGACGGACAACGATTCTCCCTCTCCTTGGGGGAGAGGACACAGGTGAGGGCGAGCGTTGCACCATTCTTGTCTTGGTTGGTTTCCCATCCGTGTTTATCTGTGTCCATCCCGCTTTCGCTTTGCTTCAGCGCGGCAAGCCGTGGTTAAACTTTCCTGTCTGTTGCTGCCGGCTTCACCGCATTTTTGTGCGCTTTGATTTCTTCTGTCGGTCTGACAACATCCGCCGCGCGTTATGAAACTCAGCCCTGAACAATCGCTCGCTGGCATCCTTGAACCCGTATTCGCCATCCGCACGGAAACCGATCTCGGCATCGGTGACACGGACGGTGTGCGGCAGATGATTGATTGGTGCGCGCGTCACGGCTTGAACATCTTCCAAACGCTCCCCATCAACGAGACGAGCGACGACAATTCTCCCTACAACGCCATCAGCTCGCTCGCCATCGAACCGGCGACCATCGCAATCTCTCCGAAAGTTTTGCCGGACATCTCGACTGCCGAAATCAAGGAGATCGCCAAGCCTGCCTTGCTCGCGGAGACGCGTGCGGGTGCTGTGAATTATCCCAAGGTGAAGGCGCTGAAGCGAAAGTTACTGGATGCGGCGTTCGCAAACTTTCTGGCGGAGCATTTCAACAAAGAGACGAAGCGCGCTGAGTTGTTCCGCGCGTTCATGCAGGAGAACGCGGACTGGCTTTCGGATTACGCGTTGTTCCGCGTGTTGATGGAGGAGAACGGCGGTGCGCCTACGTGGGATCGCTGGCAGCCGCAACATCAAGGCCCGCGTCGCGCGCGGACGTGGCTGCTGTCGCTCCCGGAAAAACGACGTGATGCTCTCAGTCGCAAACAACTTTTCTTTGCGTACGTGCAGTGGATTGCGTTCACGCAATGGCAGGACGTGAAGGCTTACGGCGACGCGCAGAAGGTTTATCTGATGGGCGACATCCCGTTCGGCGTGGGGCGTTACAGCGCGGACGTGTGGGCGAATCGCGGCATCTTCGATCTGGACTGGAGCGGCGGTGCACCACCGGAACGGACGTTCAAGAGCGATCCGTTCACGGCCAAGTGGGGACAGAACTGGGGCATCCCAAATTATCGTTGGGACGAATTGCGGCGGCAGAATTTCGATTGGTGGCGCGTGCGCGTTGGAAACATCCAGAAAGTTTTCCACCTCTTCCGCATTGATCATGTGTTGGGATTGTTCCGCATCTATTCCTTCCCGTGGACGCCAGATCGCAACGCGGAGTTTCTCCCGCTCAGCGAGACAGAGGCTGCAGATCGTTGTGGCGGTCGCCTGCCGGGGTTCAAACAATTCCCCGACGACACGCACGAGCAGAAGGAGGCGAACCAAGCTCAAGGCGAGGAACTCTTGCGGATGATTCAAGACGCATCGGGCGAAACCATCGTGGTGGCTGAAGACCTCGGCATGGTGCCGGATTATGTGCCGCCCACGCTTGAAAAACTGGGTATGCCGGGCTTCCGCATCCCGATGTTGTTCCGCGAACACGATTACAGCTACTCCGATCCGAAGAAGTATCCGCGTCTCTCGCTTGCTCAACCGGCCACGCACGATCACACACCCATCGCGCTCATGTGGAATGATTGCTGGGCGAACATTGATGCGGGCAACGAGGTGGAACACAACCGCTGGGAATTGCGCCGCATCATGAACTTTGGAGGATTGTACGATGAAGAACCGCCGCGCGAGTTCAACAACCGCGTGCATGAAGCGTTCACTCGCGCTGTGATGTTGTCGAACTCGTGGATCGCTGTCTTCCAAGTGCAGGACGTGTTCGCGCAGACATCGCGCTTCAACGTGCCCGGCTCGACCTCGGATGCAAACTGGTCTGCGCGTATGAACGAAACGGTGAAGGAGCTGGACGAGGACAAGACGTTGCTGGCGAAGACCAAGATGTTATCGCGTCTGGCCAAAGAGTCCGGGCGCAGGGTGTAGGCTTGGTTGTGGACGCGTGAGCTTGTTTTGCTGATGGTTTTCCGTAACGATGTCACCATGAACATTGAACACATCGGATTAAACGTCGTTGACCCTATCGCTGCGGCGGAGTGGTATTGCAAAAATTTAGGCATGACCCTCGCTCGGCAGTTCGGGCCGCCTGCGAATGGCCGATTTCTCGCGGACTCACGAGGCAAGATGATGTTGGAGTTTTATCATAATCCGAAAGTTGCCGTCCTGGATTATCGCAATCTGCATCCTATCGCCCTGCATGTGGCATTGAACGTGGATGACGTGGCAGCGGCGCGGGCCAATTTGGTGAAGGCTGGGGGCATGGCAGAGGGGGAAGTGACCACAAACGACGATGGCGATGTGCTGGCGTTCGTGCGGGATCCGTGGGGATTAACGCTGCAATTGCTCAAACGGGCCAAGCCGATGTTGTGATTTTTTGGGTTGCAGCCTGAGTGGTGCGAAAAGAGACCCGATTGAACCAAATGAGTGCTTGCAAGGAATCCGCTGGGTATCTAATCTCTGCCTCCCATTTTGGGAAAATTGGCCGGGTGTTTTGCTGGTGCAAAGCGTAGCCGGGCAGCGATTGAAAGATAATTTATGCCAGTCAGAATCCGTATGAAACGCATCGGCGCGAAGAACTCGCCGGTGTTCCGCATTGTCGTGGCCGATGGCCGCAGTCCTCGCGATGGCAAGTTCATCGAAGAGATCGGCACGTATCACCCCCGTCAAAAGGGCGAGAACGTGAAGCTCGACCTCGACCGCGTCAACTATTGGGTCGGCCAAGGCGCGCAACCGAGTGAGACCGTAGCCAGCTTCATCAAGAAGCTCGGCAAGACGGCAGTCGCGGCCTAATAGATTTTCCGCCATGCAGGCGTTCCTCGAATACGTGGTCAAGGGACTCGTGCAATTTCCCGACGCGGTATCAGTCACGCCGACTGATCGGGCAGGGATGACGGTGTATGAATTACGCCTCGACCCGCAGGATGTGGGCAAGGTGATTGGCCGCCAAGGACAGACGATCAATGCGATCCGTTCCCTGCTGACGGCTGGCAGCGCGAAGAAGGGTATCCGTTGCTCGATGGAAATCGTGGAAGATAAATCCGGTCAAGTCAGTTGAAATTTTTCGGAGCAAACGCTCCTGCGAGCATGAAAATTGATGTGCTCACCCTGTTCCCGGCGATGTTCGCCGGACCGCTGGATGAAAGCATCATCAAGCGCGCGAGACAGGCAGGGTTGTTGGATTTGCAGTTGCACCAGTTGCGGGACTGGACGCACGACCGGCACAAGACCGTGGATGATCGCCCGTTCGGTGGCGGCCCAGGAATGTTGCTGAAGCCGGAGCCGATTTTTGAAGCGGTGGAAAGTTTGAAGCGCGAGAAGACGCGCGTGGTGCTGATGTCGCCATCGGGACGAAAGTTCGATCAGGCCATCGCCCGCGAACTGGCCCAACAGGAACACCTGTTGATCGTGACCGGCCACTACGAAGGATTTGACGAACGGATTCGCGAGGGACTGGCGGACGACGAATTGTCCATCGGCGATTATGTGCTGACGAATGGCGCGCTGCCCGCGATGGTGGTGATTGATACGGTCGCACGGTTGTTGCCCGGAGTTTTAGGCGACGACGCGAGTTCGACGGAAGAATCGTTCAGTCACGGTTTGCTGGAGTATCCGCAGTGGACGAGGCCAGCAGAATTTCGCGGGATGAAAGTTCCCGACGTGTTGGTTTCCGGCAACCATGCAGAGATCGCCAAGTGGCGGGTGGAACAGGCGAAGTTGCGGACGAAAGAACAGAGACCGGATTTGATTTAGGAAAATTTATTATGAACCAGGCATTGCTAGACAAAATTCAATCGGAACAGTTTCGGAAAGATGACGCCACGTTCGGCGTCGGCGATTCCGTGAAGGTGCATACCAAGGTCGTCGAAGGCGACAAGGAACGTATCCAGATTTTCTCTGGCGTCGTCATCGGCAAGCGCGGTCGCGGCCTCAATGAAACCTTCACCGTCCGCCGCATCAGCTACGGCGAAGGTGTGGAACGTATTTTCCCGTTGCACTCGCCCCGCGTGGACAAGATCGAAGTCGAACGCCACGGCGCCGTGCGCCGTGCCAAACTCACCTATCTCCGCAACCGCCTCGGTAAGGGCGCGACGCTGGTGAAGGAAAAGAAGGAAAAGGTAGTCGCTCCGGCCAAGAAGTAATTTCGGGCCACAACATTTCAAAGGCGAGGCTTCGGCCTCGCCTTTTTTATTTTGCAACAGAGTCCCAGATACGTTTGTGCTGTGACTCGTTGCTGAATTGTCGCAGGAACGTCCTCAATCCGGCACGAGAGTTGCCGATAAACAAGGTGAGTGAGGACCTGTCGCCATTTTAGATTTCGGCTGCCGCGTGAGCTTGCTGATGAGCTTCGGGATGCTGATCCGGGCGTTTGTGACGTGTGTGATGCGTTGCCGCATCGGCGCAGGCTGATGGGCGTTTCGCCTTCACTAAATCCAACATCACGCGACTTTGAGAACCAAGATATGTTCGGTGCTTTGACAATTTCCTTGGCAGCCAGCGATGATTCTCCGGTCAGCCCCGCGCCCGAAATTGACCACCAGGAATTGTCTGCCGGGAAATACGTGAATCAGAAAAGTCCAGGGAGTTGAACACCCAACGCTTCAGCCCCACGCGCTATAACGGTTGCCAGAAATAATTTCCTGAGTGGGTGAAAAATAATTTGAGAAAGTTGTGGAACCTTTTGGAAGATTTTGAGAGAAGATGAGTGTTGCAAGAGAACAGTGCTCATCCGAACTGGGAGAACGCCACGCCCGAAGAACTTCGGGTGGTGATGGAGGCCGCGCCCACCAAGCGCGGCTTCATCCGCTTGCAAGCCATCCGCGCCCTGTTGCTGGGATTCACCCGCGCCTAAGTCTGTCAGTTGTGCGTGCGTTCTGATCGCATGGTGGGTTTGTGGATCGAACTGTTCAATCGCGGCGGGATTGACGCGCTGGTGCCGCGCCGCTCCAGCGGTCGTCCGCGCAAGGTGAGGCTCGAACGTGTGCGCGATCTGCTCGTGCCCGTGTTGGAGAATCCCGCCCAGGCTGGCGTCGTCCACTGGACGGGTGTCAAAGTCCACGGCTACCTCAAGGAACAACTCTGCGTGGATATGGGCGGCCGCACCGCCGTGCGCTGGCTGCACGAGTTGAACTTCAACCTGCGCTTTCCACGACCCTAGCCCGAACGTCAAAACGAGCAGGAACGACAAGCCTTTCGTGAACGTCTCACGGGTTGGACCAATGATCCGACGGTGAAGCTGTGGTTCTGCGACGAGTGCGGCGTCGAGGGCGATTCCAGACCTCGCAGGAGGTGGGTGCAAACCGGCAAACCCCGCACCGTGCCGTATCAAGGAGATCACATCCGGCAGAACGTGGTCGGAGCCGTCAGTCCGCAGACCGGCGAACTGTTCAGCCTCATCATGGACGGTGTGGACACCGACGTGTTCCAGTTCTTTCTGGATCGACTCGCTGAGACCGTGCCCAAGGTCGAAGGGGTGAGGCAACTCTTCTTCATGGACAAGGCTACACGCCCCAATTCTCAAGATGCTCAACTAAAATCAAACCTGCTTTGCTAAACTGAATTTAATCAATCTGGTGCCAGTTTTGGTGTCATTGGCATGTAGACAAGACGGGTGTTTTTTAACATAAAATTGCGGGGGATCAATCTAAGGCGATTCCGACCTTCGCCTCCAACACGTGCCGGCAAAATGGCGCACAAGTTCCAGTTAAGTTCAAAATCGGTTTTAGGGCTGCTTCACCTCCTTCATTCGTTAATGGAAACCGCCCCTCGTCGCACAGTTTCCTTCCTTTTCCCTTGAATTAGAGGTTGTCTCTGTTTTTTTTGCGACTGCCCCTTCCAATTGATTCAGACCTTGCGGAAGTCGATGTGTTTACATGTCGTGATGACAAGGAATTCGACTATCAGAGCGGAAAAAAAATCATCCAACCGGAATTCCCAACGTTTCCAGTCGAAGCTGAGGAACAGCACTTTTGGGCCAGGTTCGAGGTTGCGGACGGTAAGTTGACTGTCGGCAGAATAGCTGACTAGTCCGAATCAAAGGAGGTTGTAGAGTCGCTGTTCAGTCCAAAAAAAATATCCTCACATCTATGAAAACCAATACAACCCTTTTGCAGCGCTGCTGCTACGCGACCCTTGTCGGCCTCGCGGCCGTAACTGCTCAAGGCGCCATAATCAACGCTTACAACACCGTCCCCCGCGTGTTTAACGACAACCCCGGATCAACCCTTACGATTACGCCCGCAGGATCGAATCCAGCGACATTTAGCATCAACGATCAGTTCACGGGAGCTTTCGGTGGAGCTAATCGCCATGATGCTTGGGCGTCAGGTGATGGGGGCGCGTCAGCCTATATCCACGGCATTGACGACAGCTTTACCTTCACGACCCGACTGACACTGACAGGTGGTTTCAATTCGCCTCGAAAAGAAGCTGGCATTCGCATCTTCAGTCCGATCACCGGTGATATGCTGTTTCTGGTTAATACGGATCAGGGCGAGATCGTTACCTTCGGCGGCCCGTTCCACCTCTTTGGCAACAATGGTGGTGGCAACGGTTATACTCCCGGTAATTCCATTCTGCTCGGCATCAAACAAACTGGCGGCGGTGATGGTATCGGTGGTATCCCGGATACGATTGAGTTCTTCATTGATAAGGGCGCGGGTATCGTAACGACGGGGCCGTTGCCGTGGTCAAACCTTGAGGGTGGACCGCTCAGTTACCAAGTGGGAGTTTACGCACAAGGTGGTGCAAACGCTTCCGGCGACTTCGTTAATGCGTTGTTCACTGATACGACTTACACCGCAGTTCCGGAGCCGGGCACGTTCGCCTTGGTTGGTATGGGTGTGTTTGGAGTTCTGGCGTATCGTCGTAAGAACTGATTTGGAACAGGCAGGCGATAACCTGCAGCAAACTTTCACGGGGCACTCGCGAGCAGCGAGTGCCCTTTCTCTTTTGGTGTGGCATCTGCGCGACAAGTTCCATTTAGCCAAAGTCAGGAATTGGCGACGCTAAGAGTTGAACATCCCCCTCGTCACCAACCTGAAACCGTTCAGGAGAATTTTACGCAAAGGTCGCAAGGACTGATAAAAAAACGGCAGTGCATTTGCCTTGGAGATTCACGGACTCGATTGCCTTTGTGTCTTGATTGAACGTTGCGTGAGGTCTGCTTGATTTGGGCTGCATCGTTCCGATTGAACATGCTTACGGAGAACCGAATTGGATGACTCTATAAAATCGCTTCGTTTTGGAGAACGGTAGTGTGGTTGTGGCGGGCGGGCCACCATCGGTCCAGCTTGCGTTTGTACCCGATGCGATCAATTCGCCGGTGGGCGAGGCAAACCAGGTTTCAAGGTCAGGCGAGTATTCGACTTGATACGTACGGTTGGACTGCGCGCTCCAGGACAGGTTGAATGCATTCTGGTTGGAAACCGTCTGCAACGTGGCCGCAACCGAAGGCAGTGGCACAAAACCCGCCCGCTGCAAGCCGCGTTGGACTTCCTCGTTCTGCATGAACAGCCGCCAGACGCGCTGCGTGCGATGATTCTCGATCATGATGACGGTCGGACCTTGATCAATCCCCAACTCATCGGACGCGTACCATTGAGCACCTAGGTTGAACGCATCACGGAAACCGTACGCAGTCCAAATGCGGAACCGGTATTGGGTGTAGAACTGGCGCAAGGCGGGTAAAGCGTATTCAGGTGCGAACGCCATGGATCCCGCAGCCGCAGTGGGGGCGATTGTTCCATCATCATTTTCTGCGGGCGGAGCGCCGTGCGTTCCATAGCCCGACGGCCCATCACACGCCGTCAATCCCCAGACGTTGCTGCCGTAGCCCACGCGGTTCAACGGATTGGCGATGCAGTAAGACCTCTGTGCCAGCGTCGCGCGTCGCGAGTTTTGAAAGTAAGTGCTGTCGTGGCTGTTCATGTAAGTGTCCGCTTGGTGGCGAAAATCAATCCAGCAGTGGGAATATTGGTGGCCGAACAACGGCGGAAACGTGACAAACGCCTGACCATAATTGGTGGCCCACGTATATCCGCTGGTCCAGCGACTCCACGCCGAGACGGGCAGGGGATTAGTCGCGGCGCCAAGGCCGAGACAATAGAGAATCATCCCCTCGTTGTAGCCAATCCAATTGTTCGCGATGAAACTTCCAGACGGGAACCAGCCCATTGCCAGGACATTGGTTCCTTGCGCCATCCAATTCCAATCCACGCGATTGAAGATCGCGTCGGCTTTCGTCCGAATGGAAACTTCGTCGGTGTTGGTGCCGGCGAAATACTGTTTTGCATGGAGGATTCCGGCCAGCAACAAGGCGGTGTCAATGGAGGACAACTCCGATGCGGGCGAGCGCAGCGCGGTGTTCATATCCAGAAAATGATAGAACCATCCTTTGTAACCGATGGTCCCGGAAGTGTTGCTCCCTTGCGGCCCGTTCAGGAAAGTATTCAGAGTCGTCAGCACCCGCGCCGTTCCCTGAGTCCGTGAGATCCAGCCGTGGTCAATGCCGATGGCAATTGACGTAAGGCCAAACCCCACCGCCGCGATGCTGCACGGCGACGTGGGCGTGCTTCGATCCGCGATCATGCCGTTGCTCGGATTCGCCAGATACCAGAAATAATCGAAGCTCGTCTGCTGCACGTAATCCAGAAATTCATCATCGCTCGCAAAAACATGAGGCACGGCGGCGAGCGTTACCGATGGAAGACTTTCCTGTGCGGTGGTGGTCAACGCTGTGACTTGGTAAAAGTTCGTCTGTCCATTGACGACACTCGCGCTCAGATCACAGAAGCCCTGCGATGTCACCAAGCTCGGACTCTGGGCGATGAATGGTCCGCCACTGCTCAACGAGCGGTAAACGCGATAGCCCGAGAGGTTGGCGTCACTGTTCTTGTCCCAATGCAGCACGATGCTGCGATCCCCGGTCCGACTCACCAGTCCGGTTGGGGGAGCGATGGCGAGCGTCGTGTGAACAGTGACCGCCAGCAAGAGAATCTGGACGACAAGAGTGCGTTTCATATCCGATCAGGACTAAACTGAATCCAAATAAACTACTGCGTTCAAATGCTTCCCCCGCCGAAGCAGTCTTACGGTGTGACAACTTTATAGAATCGTCCGGCTGCAGTCGCAGGGTCGCTCACGGATTTTGTTGTGCCGTCGCCGAGCACGGACGTCAGTAGCGACCAGTTTCCGGTGGAAAAATTATTCCGGTAAAACACCCGGTAGATCGCGCCGGATTGGGTCGGAAAGGAAACGACCACGTTGTTGCCCGAGCGAACTGCGGTCAAGGTGATGCCCGAAGCTGGCACCAACATGATGAAATTCGGATTGCTGTCACCGCCGGTGGTTATTCGGAGCGTCGAGAGGCCGTTCAATTTCACCAACACCGGCGACGTCAGTCCATCATCGGTCAATCGCACCCAATCATAGATGCTGTAACCGAGTCCGGTATTGCCCCAGCGACCCAGACGCTTTGTCACCTGGTTGACCGTAGTGGCACCGCCGATGACTTGATCGAGATAAATCGAGTAGCTGCCGAGGCCGGAAAAACGACCATAGACATAATAGTTACCGGTCGGATAAACCCGCGTGTAATTGGCCCAGTCTCCGTTGCCGAACCAAGTCAGGTCCCAATCAAACGCGCCGACATTGATGAAAGCCGCCCGCAATGCATCATGGGTGAGGTCGGTAGGGATGCCAGCCGGCCGGTATAGAAACGCCTCGGCAACGAAAGGACTGTGCTGGTAGTCAATGTTCGTCGTTGCACCTTGCCCAAGATAAGCCTCGGGAAACCAGCTCGCCACGAACTGCCCGCCGTCGTAGTCGAAATCTTCCGTTTCAACCATGTAATTGTCCTGACTGAAAGTGTCGAAGCGATTTGTCACGCGGATGCCGTGACCGAGGGAGTTTGTAAGAGAGAGAATGGCGATGTGCATCGCGTTGGGCAGAAGTCCGGAATACACCACGTTCTTGCTTGATGCCGAACCCGTGATCGCCAGTGCCGTGGAGACATCAACACCATCCAGATTCACCTTGATGCCGGTCGCAGGAAAAGTTGCACCTGTAGTATCAACTGTGAAACTGAATGTGTTCGTGTACTCGAACGGGCGTTTGCCAGTGGGATACATGTTACTCAATCGCGGCAAATCAACTTGGGCCGTGACGAGCATGAAGAAGCCGGGCAGAAGATTACCGCCGCTGGTGACGCGTAATGTTTCATTGCCGTTTAATACAACATTGGCGAGGAAGCCGTTGGTGTCTTTCAGATAGACGTTTTGAAACGTGCTCCAACCTAGTCCATTGGCAATCGTGAAGGTTCCCAAATCCGTGATGCTCGTATCGGGATTCACCTTGCTCAACGTCAGCGCGCCGGAGA
Organism: Verrucomicrobiota bacterium; assembly: GCA_031423875.1. Classification (GTDB taxonomy): domain Bacteria; phylum Verrucomicrobiota; class Verrucomicrobiia; order Limisphaerales; family JADLHS01; genus JADLHS01. The sequence goes on from JANPGI010000218.1 coordinate 18,973, forward strand.
GTCCGACATCGGTCGCGAGCCGGGCGATCACCCAGTTGGTGCTGTTGGGCCAGGTGCGCGTGTAGTTGACCCACTCGCTGAAGTTGAACGGATCAATTTTGTAATCGAGCCGGCCCGCCACGAAAAGATTCTTGCGCAGAAAGTCTCCTGAAACAGCCGTGCCCATCAGATCATCAGGGCGATATTGATGACTGCCGCCGCCATTCAAATTGTGTTCGTCCACACCTTCCACGCCCACTTTGCCGAAGTAGCAATTGGGATTACCAGCAGCGCTGCACAGCGCAGGATTGTTGATAAACATTCCGTTGGTAAAATTAAAATCTTCCGCCTCCCAGAGATAAGTCACCGGTTCTATCCCGACCCAGGTGGTTTCAAAGTACGTATTCGCGCTGGCCGTGAAGTTGAAACTATCCGTCACGGTGATGGATGCGGTGTAGGTCAGGTTGGATTGAAGTCCGAGATACGCGACGTTCTTGCTGGAAGCTGAACCGCTGATCGCGAGGCTGCCGGAGACATCAACGCCGTTTACGATCAGATGAATGGCGCTGTTGTTGATGGTGAAACCGCTCGGCGAGGTGGCGGTGAAGGTGATGCCGTCGCTGGGATTGACGAAGATCATGTTCAGCGGAAACAGGCTGCTGATGACCGGCGGGACGGGACCGCTGATCTGGTCCAGCACGGCATCGTCGAAATTGGCAGAACCTCCTTGCGAGCCAGCCTGGCTATACGCATAGCGATAACGCACGGTTGCTGTTCCGATCGGCGCAACGATTTGACTCACGGTTCCGGTCACGGCGTACGTCGGATAATTCAGGTCGCCAGCCGGTAGTGGAGCAGAAATATCACAGACCCTTGTCACCGGGTATTGCAGCCAAGTCGCGGTTCCGGCAGCAGCGGTGAAGTTATCTGATTTGTAGAGTGCGAGAAGTTGGCTGCTGGCGCCGAGGAAAGAAACCTCCACCCATGTCATGCAATCCGTCCCCAAAGTATCGTTGCTCTTCGTGTACATCCAACCGCTGGCTTGGTAAATTGATCCGGGCGAACTTCCAAAACTTTGAGACAGGCCAGCCACATTGGTCTGGCTCGCAACATAAGCCGCTCCCCATTGTTTCCAGCCGACGGCGCCCGAGTGCGCTGGCAATTCAATCCAATAATTTCCGCCGGGCTGTGCATTAGTGGCAGCGAAACGAGTCCAACCCACAGGGATGACGTGACCGCTGGTGCTCTCGAATCCGGGGTTGATCAGCAGATTGCTGGCGTTAGCCGGGCTTGCCGCCAGAGCGAAAGCAACTACCAAGATCAGCATTTTGAAACTTTGTATTTTGAGTTTTTGTTTCTCATCTCGGCTGCGGGAACACCGAAAACAGGACGTACCGGATTGTATTTGTTTTTCCATGGGAGGTTGGTTCTTGGCTTTCCTGGTGCGTCGTGCAGACAAGTTGGCTGTGAGGGCATCATCACCTGCGAGGTGGTGAAGTCAATGAGTTGCTCAGTCGGCAGAATAGCCGACTAGTGCGAACTCAAGAAAGTTGTAGAGTCGCTGTTCAGTCCCAAAAACAAAAACCTATGCACACACTAAAAACAAAATTATTCCCATTGGTCATTGCACTCAGTCTCACCACCGCTTCGTTGCAAGCATCAGTTCCTGTCAGTAATTTCTGGGTCAATCCAACCTTCGAACTCGGCACAGACCTGCACCTTGCGACCGGCACGCCCGACAACTGGAATCGCGGCGGCGCGGATGGCAACATCCTTCAGGTGTCCACAGCAAACTCGGTGAGTTCGTCGCATTCGCTCGGCGTCATCAAACCCGTCGCCGGACCCTACGGTGAATGGTATTCCGACGTCTCCATTTTCGGCATCGCTGGATTTGGTGACACAGTCAACATGCACTGGCACGAGATGTTCAACATCAGTGGCGGTGAGATGCGCCTGACGGTGCGTTTCCTGGATGGTGGCGGCAACGGCCCCGACAACCATTTTGTTGTGACCGGTGATAGCAGCGGTTGGCTCGGCAGCGCGGCGGGTTCTCTCTTCTCAGAACGCAATGAATCCCTGCTGGTCAATCAGCCGGGCGCGGTGACGATGCGCATCCAGTTGGTGTCCGGCGGTGGTGATTCCACGATCGGGACTTATCTGATTGATGATCTCTCTGTCTCGCAGGTTCCGGAACCCACGAGCATTGCGATGTTATCAATCGGCGGACTGGTCGTCTTGTTTCGTCGCCGTAAGATCGTGAGTTAAGAGCAGACCATGCTTGAGCACGTCCGCAGCCCGCCTTGGGCGCGGGCGTGTTCAAGTCAAGCGGTGTCCCAAAGAAAGAATTGCCGCGTCAACGTGGTGGGCAAACTTTCATGGCAGATTTTTTGCCCGCGCGAAATCAGCAACCGTTTTCGCAAAACCCGAAGATAGCCAATCGTCACCGAGGCCGGAACTCCCATCGGCAGTCCGAAAAACAACCAATATGAACACCATGAATTTCCGAGTCCCGCTGGCTTCTGTAATCGCACTACTAGCGGTGACCAGTCCGGTTCACGCCACCTTGCTGCCAAATAATTTCTGGACGAACTCGACCTTCGAGGCCGGCACCAACCTTGGCCAGACCAATGGCACTCCGACAAATTGGATTCGTGTTGGCGGGGCAGGGGGCGGCAGCAATATTTGCCAAGTGATCACAGACAACTCCGTCAGTTCCAGCCATTCATTGGCTGTTGTTGACGACAGTGCGGTTGACTTCGGTGAGTGGCGTTCTGATGTCAGTCTGGTCGGCAAGGCCAGTCCAGGAGACGTGTTGAACATGCAGTGGTATGAGATGTACAACCTCAGCGCTCCGGACATGCGATTGACGGTTCAGTTCTTCAATGCCGCAACCAACCTCGTCGGCGAAACTCATTTTAACACCTCCGGCACGAGCAGTGCTGGATGGGTGACCACAATTGCGAATTCAACTTTCACAAAACGCAACGCGACGTTGGTGGTGCCGACAGGCGCGGTGACGATGCGTTGCGCCCTAGCGTCTGGCGGCGGGCAGAACGTAACCGGCCTGATGGTCATTGATGACTTATCAGTGGCGCGCGTGAATCTGCTGCCCGGCAATTTCTGGGTGAACTCAACTTTCGAGAGTGGCACTAACCTTGACCAGACCAACGGCCTTCCCACGAACTGGAGTCGCGGCGGCGGAGCGACGGCGGCGGCCACGAACATCTGTCAGGTGACGACGAGTAACTCGGTGAGCGCGAGTCACTCGTTGGCCGTGATTGACAACAACAACCACACGCACAGCGGATTTGGCGAGTGGCGCTCGGATGTCAGCCTC